>JBQTJG010000167.1:0-5237 GCA_052387355.1 Armatimonadota bacterium
GCGCGCATGCGCGCGCCACCGGACGTTCAGCGGCGGAGGCAAAACGCTGATGGTTCGCCACGAGCGCTCCGACGATGAGGTGAATGGGAGCCGTCGATGACGACGACGCTGAGAAAGGTCGAGTAAGGCGTCGATTCACTTAGGACAACAACCAGCATGCACCGAGTGACGTGTAAGATGGTGGTCAAGCTTGGTCTCTAATGTCGACCATGTCGCCCAATGGATTGGTTCTCAAGCGGAGAAGTCACCGTTGCCCGGTACACGGAGGTCAGACGCATGATCTTTACGTTTGACGATAGGCTGTCGGACTCGCCTTATGTTGAGAGAATTTGGCGTACCCACAGTGAGCGCGCCGGAACGTTTCTCTCGGTTGCGATGAGCCATTGGGAAATGGTCGTCACGAGATACCTCGGCAAGGCAACGCTCACAGTTCGGGGGCCAGAGACGAAAGCCGCGCCTCTCTCTTGCCCTATGGGTGGAGAATGGCTTGGAATCCGGTTTAAGGTCGGTACTCTTATGCCTCAACTGCCTGCGAGCAATCTCGTAGATGAGGCAGTGGACCTACCTGGTGCGGGAGCGCAATCGTTCTGGCTACACGACTCGGCGTGGCAGTTTCCGGACTTTGAAAACGCAGATACGTTTGTGGATCAGCTCGTGCGCAACGGGTTGCTCGTGCGTGACCCGGTCGTGGACGCTGCGTTGCAAGGTCAACTCAACGACCTCTCTGCACGCACCGCCCAGCGCCATTTCGTGCGAACGACCGGGTTGACACAAGGCGCAGTGCGTCAAATCGAGCGTGCCCGGCATGCAACCGTCCTTCTGCAAAACGGCGCGTCAGTCCTCGACGCCGTGTCCGAGGCGGGCTACTTCGACCAGCCGCATCTCACTCGGTCGCTGAAGTACTTCATCGGGCGGACCCCGACTCAGATCAGAAGCCGCTCTGAGCAGTTGTCGTTTCTATACAAGACAGCCCCCATTCGTTGAGGTACAAACGCACGAGGGGGCTACGGAGGCGATCGCTCCTGTGCTGGTGGAGTTCCTCAAATGAAGAAATCAACTTCGAAAAAGGGCCTGTCTCCCTCTCAGCTTATTACCAACCAGATCGCAGAGCTGGCCGACTGGCGCGGCAAAATGCTGGCGCGCCTGCGCAAATTGATCCTCGAAGCCGCTCCGGGCATCACCGAGGAATGGAAGTGGGGTACTGCCGTGTGGTCCCAAGCGGGAAATGTCCTCGCTGCCGGCGCATTCAAAGACCACGTGAAACTCAATTTTTTCACAGGGGCGTCCCTGAAGGATCCACAGAAACTATTCAACGCCGGGTTCGAGGCAAAGACAAGCCGCAGCATTGATTTCAGTCAAGGCGACCAGATCAACGAGCCGGCGTTGAAGGAGCTTGTTCGTTCTGCGGTCGCCTTCAACAAGGCTGGCGGTAAGAAATGAGTGCTGGGAGAACTGGTCAAAGCAGCCAGCATCTGGTCAACCTGGTTCGCGACCAGCGCGTTTGCGGTTGATCGCCGGCTGCGCCGACTATTCCGAATGCTGCCCCCGTGAGCTGCGCTGCAACGCGCAGCGCCTGGCCTAGGCTGGTCAGACGCACGAGGGGGCTGCGGAGGCCATCGATCCTGTGCTGGTGGTGTTCTTCAGATGAAGCCAACCAAAACGCTGCTGACCTACGGCATTGTGGCCGGTCCACTGTTTGTCATCGCGGGGTTGGTGCAAATGGCCATCCGTCCAGGTTTCGACATCACCCGCCACCCGCTCAGCTTGCTGGCCAACGGAGACCTGGGCTGGATCCAGACTCTCAACTTCCTCGCTACGGGTGTGCTACTGATCACGGGCGCGGTCGGCGTGAAACGGGCGCTGCAGTCTGGCCCGGGCGGCAGATGGGCACCGCTCATGCTCGGTCTCTACGGCTTGAGTCTGATTGGCGGCGGTATTTTTCGTGCCGACCCCGCTCTTGGTTTTCCTCCCGGCACACCCCTCGAGAACAACCCGATCAGCTGGCATGGCATGCTTCACTTTGTTGTTGGAACGGTTGGCTTCATCGGGTTTGTTGCCGCCTGCTTCATCTTCGCCCGCCGATTCAAGTTCCTGCGGCAACCGGGTTGGGCATGGTGCTCAGTGATTACTGGCGTCCTCTTCCTCGCCGCCTTCGTGGGTATCGCTTCAGGCTCCAAGGGTCCTGTCAGCGCCTTCTTCGCCATAGCGGTAGTGGTTGGCTTCATATGGATCTCTAGTGTGCTCTCCCGACTCAAAGCGGAGCTTGTCCAGTAGGTTGACGCAGGCAGACGCAGAGGCCCTGTTGGCGGCGATCAGAATATTGCGCGACGAGGGACCGAACCTTGGCCGGCCGATCGTCGACCGTGTCCAAGGCAGTCGCCACGCGAACATGAAGGAACTGCGTCCAGGATCCACTGGACGTACAGAGATCCGAGTGCTCTTTTGCGTTTGACAAGGAGCGTAAGGCTATCCTGTTGGCAGGCGGGGACAAGAGCGAGGACTGGCAGGGGTGGTACAAGGAGAACATGCTTATCGCTGATGCCGTTTCGACGAGCATCAAGCCAGGATAGAGAACGCGCGAACGACGAAGGCGCGCGCTCATCGCAAGAACCGAGAGAAGAAGGTAGGAGAAGGTGAAGAGTCTGAAGGAGTGGGAGAAGAGTACATCCCGCAGTGGTGGGGTCCCCGCCGGATCACGACCGAGGTTGTCGAGGCTGACGTCCGCCCTGGCGGAGCGTGGCGGTTTCTCTCGCGCGACGCCGACGGCAAGGAGCACCCGTTCAGGGGTGTGTACCGCGAGATCGTGCCGCCCAAGAAGATGGTGTGGACGTTCGTCTACGACGTTCCGCCGATCAACCAGTTTGAGTCCGTCGAGACGATGACACTTGAGGAGCGCGACGGGCGCACATACATGACCGCGATCTCCGCGCACGGCTCGAAGGAGGCGCGCGACGGCATGGTGCAGTCGGGCATGGAGGAGGGCGCGGCCGAGACCTACGACCGCCTCGAGGACCTGCTCGCGACGCTCGCTACGCGAGGCTGACCTCCGAGCGGAGGTCACGATCGAGGATCGAGGACAGCCGCTCCACCTCTGCCGTGATCTGGCTCCGTGGCGGCTTGCCTGCCTCCTTGAACCAGCCGACGCGCACTTGGTCGCCGTCCAGTTCCCACGTGCCCTTCACGATGCCACCGGCGACGACGACCGGCGAGATCCACCCGCTCTGCTTGCTCACGGCGGCTCGCCGAGCCGCGGGCACGACGTGGCCGTCCGCCGTGCCAGGACCGAGCACGTACTGGTCGAAACCCGGCAGCAGTCGCACCAAGGTGGTGGGCTTTGTCGCCGCGAGCTCGTCAAGATGCTCGGCGAGGACGTGCACGCGTTGACCCTCCACCTCGACCTCGGCCAGCCGGTCGCCGAGCGCGTCGAACCAGGCCCGAAGCCGTCGTTTGCCGAACCAGCCGCCCGCCAGCCAGAGGCCGAAGGCATCTTTGGTCGCTGGCCCGTATGCGCCAAGATAGGCGACGATGGCGACCGGCGCCGCCTCATCAGGATCTGGAACTCCGGCCCATCGTGAGCTCGCGGCCTCCGGACGCATGAAAGTCACGCGGTTCCCCTGGCTGGGCCCGAAGCACAGGTCGCCCTGCCAGGCGAGCGGCTTCAGGAGCGTCCCCCACCCTGAACGGAGTTCTTCACGGAAGTGACGCAGCCCGCGATTCGCGATCACCGCTGCGATCAGCTCGTCTCGGGTGAGGAGCCTGCCCTCGAGCGCTTCGCGGACGACCCGGCGAAGCGTATCGAGCTGCTTCGCGAGCTGCTTCGGGGTGACGCCGAAATAGCGCGGCCAGCTCGGCCGCTCCCATGATCGTCCTGACGCCATCAGCGAGAGGAAGGCACCGCCGTCCTGCGGGGTGAGCAGGTGGAGCGTGCCTCGCATCGCCCATGTCTTGATGAGACGGCCTTCGGTAAGGGCGCGCGCGACCTCGCCGGGCCGTGACGCCTTGCGCCGGACCCGGACGGCGACCTCGGCCGACGACGCCACCTGTGCCTGAACGCCGCAGAGCCGGCGGACGACCTCCGGCACGGACCCCTCTCCAATGGGATCGAGGAGGTGGCGGCGCATGCGCCAGGCGAGGACCTGGGGCCACGTCAGCAAAGGGAACCGCCTCGGGCTAACCGAACGTCAGCGTCCGCAATCCGGCGACACTTCGCCGAGCTGGGCAACCGTCGCGAGAAATCCTCGAAGACCTCGTACATGGCGCGCGTCGGGGCGAAGTGCGCGCTGGCTACCGCGATCGCGAGACCGCCGATCCTGAGGTTGAGCTTCGCCGGGTAGTTTAGGGTATCCTGGCGGCTCTTGGCCCTCACCTGGATGAGCTCTTCCTGTGTCGTAGCAGGACGCCGGGGTCGGACACCGTATCTACCGCAAGAAGAAAGAAGATCTCTTGATTCATATCCTTCTGCGGAAGGAGTGCCCGTGCCATGCCATACACACTGGTCCGAGCTACTGTGGAGGATTTCGCGAAATTTAAGCCGGTGTTTGACGAAGCCGCCACACTCCGGAGGGCGCATGGCTCGAAGGGGGTCCGGGTCGTACGCAACGTCGACAAACCTAATGATGTAGTGCTGCTCGCAGAATACGACGACCTGGGGCAGGCTCGTCAGCTTTTTCAGTCTCAAGAATTCCACGAGGCTACGAAGCGGGCTGGCGTGTCTGGACCTCCTGACGTGAGTTTTCTCGACGAGAGGACAGGCTGCCGGCGTGATGGTTCGGTGCTAACCTGACCCAACACGCGACAGTTCGGCCGCGTGAAAGCGTTAACCCTGACTTTCGAGAACCGCCGGCACGTCGCGTGGACGCGCTCGGTGTGGGAGGCGATCCGGCGTCCTTGGCTGGCGGTACGTAGGCTGGTTCGCCCGAGAAACGGTTAGAAGAGTTAGAGCGAAGGGGGTCAGAGGGGATGGGCCAACACTCGTCGGCACCGAGCAAGAGGGTGAGATTGCTTTCGTCCGCCGTCGCTGTCGGCCTATTGATCTCTGTACTGGGAACGGTGCGACCCACGCCTCTTCAGGCCGCGGACGGGGTCGCCTACCTCACAAGCAAGAGCACCGAATGGAGGGCGGTTGAGGAAGCGGTCCGGCAAGCGGCAGACCGCAAGTACAAGGAGGCGTCGGTTTATGCCGCGCTCTTGGGGGTTCGGGATGGCTGGGCGGTGATGCTGGGCACGCTCTATCCTTA
>JBQTJG010000168.1:0-7555 GCA_052387355.1 Armatimonadota bacterium
CCCCGCCCCAGCCCTCGCCGGTTCGTGTCCGCCACATGGACGTGCCACAGCAACCCTGCCGCAGCCCGGATCGCCTCAACAAGATCACGCTCCTCGATGCCCGCATGGAAGAGGTCGAGCGTGATCCCCACCCAGGGAGAAGACACGTCACGAACGTACGCCAACGCCTCCTCGACGGTCGTGACAAGGTACGCCTCGTACCGATTGAGCGGCTCGACCGTGATATGCACCCCCAACCGCGCGGCCTCCCGGGCGGCCGCCTGCATGCCCTGGACGGACCAACGCCACTCCTCATCCCTGTTCGCAATCGGGGACAGGCGCGATTCTCCCGACGGCAGCATCTGGACAATCGGCACGCCGACAGCAGCCGCGATCCGCACGCATTGCGTCAGATAGCCGACCGCCTCTGCCCGCACGGCCGGATCGGGGTGGGCGAGATCGCGCCTCGTTTCCGGGACTTTACACGATGCCGTCAGCGCGAGCGGCACCAGGCCAAACCGCTCGACAAGATGGCGGATCTCCTCAGGACGCCACCGCTCGGGCTCTCCCAGCAGCTCGACCCCATCACAGCCTGCAGCGGCAATGCGCCTCAGAGTATCGTCCAGGGGAGCATCACCATAAATCCAGGTACACGCACCAAGCCGCAACATGCCTAGGGCCGCACCGGTCCCTCCATCGTCTCCGGCGTCGGAGTGATCACCACCGCAGCCAGAGCTACGACGTTCATATCCGGCTTGTCTGGACGAAGTCGATGAATTGTCGGGACGAGGCTCCGCTGCATCGTCGTGATCCCGCCCACCGGACGGCCGTCACGGCGAGCGACCTGCTGGCCTCGGATCGTTCCGTACAGAAGGAGTTCGAGACCCAAGGGCTCGTGCACCCCTGCGAAGAGGTCTTCGGTCCCGGCATAGTCGCCAGTCCGGCCGCAGTACGGACACTCGTCGATGTACGGATGCAGTGGGTGTTCGTCCTCCACTTCATAATGCACGCTGGCCGCGAACCGGTAATACGGGCCGGCACCGCGGGTCTGTGAACCGTCGATCGCCGCGCGGTCCTGCTGCGTCTGGCGCAACGCAACGTAGTAGTAGCGGATATGAAGATCATGAGCATGATTCTGGGCGGGATCAGGCGCCCCGCGCCACGGTTGCAACCCGGCAAGTCGCGCCTGTAAGTCGGACGCCTCGGGGGGCTTGAAGCGGCCAAAGTCGTTCACGATGCCGCAGTGGTCGCGAAGCCACCCGGTGACGAGCATCACGGCTTCGCGTTGCGAGGGGGCCACCCGCTCGTGGACATAAAACCACGCATTAGGGTAGCTGGGGGGCTCAAAGACGCTCCGCGGTGGAAGGTGAAACGTCATCCGCGCCTCCGGCCATCGGGGTGATGCGACACCCCGGGCTGCTTCAACACGTGAAACAGCTCAGGACGGTTGCTGCAGACGCCATCTACGGCAAGGCCCTGGAGCGCCGTGCTCCCTACTATCATGACTTGACCGCGCCGCGGGTCAGGCCGGCGACCAGCGTTCGCTGAAAGAACACAAACAGCGCCAGCAAGGGGAGCACAGACGTCACGGCCACGGCGGAGACCAGGTGCCACTGCACCTCCCCGTACTCACCGACAAAGCTGTAGACCGCAACGGTGTATGGCTTCAGCGACTGCCGTTCGGTCAGGATGAGCGGGAACGTGAAGCCGTTCCACGCATCCACGAAGGCAATGACCGCCAGCGCGGCCAGCCCTGGAGCCGCGAGCGGAAGGGTGATTCGAGCGAACGCTCCCAGCGGCGTGCAGCCGTCGATGAGCGCACACTCTTCCAGTTCGCGCGGAATCTGATCGAAGTACCCCTTCATCATCCATGTGCCCAGAGGAACGACCGCCAGGGTAAACAGCAACACCAGCCCGAGCCGCGTGTCGTAGAGATGGTACGCCGAATACATGCCATAGATAGGCACGAGCTTCGCGACTCCGGGCATGAGATTGACTAGGAGCAGGGCCAGGAAGATCGCGCGGTGCCCCCAGAAGCGGTAGCGAGAGAACGCGAATCCGGAGAGCGAAGCGACGACCAATGCCAGCGCGACCGTGCCACCAGCGTAGGTGAGGCTGTTCATGAATGGCTTGAGGCCGAACGCGGGGGACGTGAAGGCCAGGCGGAAGTTCTCGAGGTGTATCGCTCGCGGGATCAGGGTCGGAGGCACCCGCTGGGCTTCCGCTGCCGGCTTCAGTGCCGTGGTCAGCACCCACAGCAGCGGTACCAAACAGAACGCCGCGTACCCGATCAGGACCGCATAGGTGAGGGCTTTCCACAGCAGGGAGGCTCGACCGATACCCATCTAGTAGCGCTCCGCGCCCGGCATTTCAGAATGCTTCCTCCGTAAGGAGGAATCGAACGTAGCCGAGAATGATGAGGGTGCTCGCCAGATAGACGATGACTGATACCGCTGCCGCCTTGCCAAGAAATCCCCACTGAAACCCCTGGTGATACATGTATAGCGAGACGATTTCGGTGCGAAACAAAGGCCCACCCCGCGTCATCGCCAGGACGATGTCAAACGTGTTCAACGCCTCGACCGTGGTGGTGATCAGGTTCACCAGGATGAAGGGCTTGATCAAGGGCAGAATGATGCGGGTCAGCAGTCCCACACCGTTCACGCCATCGATGGCCGCCGCTTCGTACACGTCCTCAGGGATCGACTGCAGCCCCCCCATCTGAAGCACCAGGCTGTACCCTGCGCTTCGCCAGGTTGCAGCAATGAGCAGGGCCCCCATGGCCAGGGGCCCGGTCACAAGCCAGGGCCTCGGGGCCAGGCCCAACGTCATCAACAGCGTGTTCAGTAGCCCGACGGTCGGATCAAAGATAAACCGCCAGGAGTAGCCGACGACAATTCCCGAGATAATCCACGGAAAGAGGTAGAGGCTCCTGAACACATCTCGACCTTTCACCCATCGCTGCTGAAGCAGCAGGGCGAGCCCAAGACCCATGCCAACTTGAAGGATGACAGCTCCGACGACCCAGATGGCCGTGACCGCTGCAACCGGGTTCAGCAGATTCGGGAACGGGCCTGTGAAGATGCTGACAAAGTTCCGAAGACCGACGAAGGGCGTCTGGCTGAGGCGCGCGAGATGAACATCGTGGAAGGCGTACCACACCCCGACCAGTGTGGGGTAGATCTGTAACCCCGCCACCAGCAGTACGGCGGGCAAGATGAGGAGCAGCGGAAGGGCCCGGGCCGGCAGTAAGCGCCTACTTCCTCAAGACATCGTTCGTCTGTGCGGCCGCCTGATCGAGCGCGGCCTTCGGCGGCATCTCTCCGGACAGGGCCCGCTGTATGCCGGTGATCATGAACGGCAGGAAGCTCGGGTACTGGGGGACCTGAGGCGCCAGGCGAGCGAATGGCACTGACTCGGCGATCTGATCGAAGTAGGGCATGACCCGGGTGTAGGTCGCCATGCGGTCGAAGGCGCTCCTGCGGGTCGGAACCCGCTGCTGCTGCTGCCAGAACTCACGCGCGTACGGCTCGCTGCTCGCAATCGTCATGTACTCCCACGCCAGGTCGGGATTCGCGCTGTTGCGGCCGATGGTGAGAATCCACCCTCCCATGACCGTGGCCCGTCGACCTCCCTCTGGAACCGGGAGGATGGTCGCGCCGCGGACCCGGGCGAACTCTTCCGGCGTCTTGTACTCGCTCGTGCCCTGCGGCCGGTATCCAGTTCCCACGACGATGCCCATCGCAAGCCGGTCGCCGGTCACCAGGGTGTTGACGAGCTCATCTTGCTGCGAGCCGAGAATCTCCCTGGGCGTCACCTTGTGCTTGATCACGAGGTCCACGTGATGCTGCAGCGCTCTGACTCCGGCTTCGCTGTTGAACGTCGCCTGGGTGTTGCTAGCGTTGAGCACTGATCCTCCTAGTTGATAGAGGGATGCCAGCCAGCGGTCGACGGTCTCCTCTGCCTGCCCCCCGGGGAAGACATACCCCCAGCTATTTGGGGGGGTCGTCGCCTTTGCCGCCATCGCGATCAGCTCATCCCAGGTGCGGGGCGGACGGTTGGGGTCGAGTCCGAACTTCCTGAAGACCTGCTTGTTCCAGTGAAGCAGCCTGACGTCGGAGTTCAGCCAGAGGCCATAGACCCGGCCATTCCACGTGGATGTTCGCTGATACACGGGAGGAACGTCGTCCTTATCCTTCCAGGCCTCAAACCGCGCGGTGACATCCTGGATGATGCGGCCCTCGGCGAACTCGCCGAGCCAGATGTTGTCCATCTGGATGACGTCCGCCCCGCGTCCCGCCTGGGTCGAAATGAGCGCCTTGCGCCGCTGATCGTCGTACGGCGACCCCTCGAGTTCGACGTTGACGTCCATATCGGGGTGGCGACGCTTGAGCTCGACCGCGGCGGTTCGCCAGGGGGACTCGAGCCGCAGCGTGTAGTCACGGACGAGGGCCTTGATCGTCACCTGCCGCCGCTGCGCGTACACCTGTGGAAGGAGATGAATCCCGGGGGCGGTAACGACTGCCACGCCCGCCGCCGCTTTGAGAAATGTTCGCCTAGTCACGCGACCCCTGCGTGCCCGCTCACTTCCCATCGTTTCCACCCCCACTCGTAATCCGCACGGCTACGCGATCCGCACGGCTGTGCCCTGGTCGGCCGCGCTGCGATAGCAGGCGTCCACCAGTTCAAGGGCCCGGTACGCGTCCTCGGCGGTCACGGGCGTGATCTGGCCGTGGTTCACGGCGTTCAGGAACGCCCGCTCTTCATGCTCGTACCCGAGGCGCTGCGCCGTGGGCAGCGCGCCAAAATCGCGCGTGACTGCGGGCTGTCCCGGCGCCGGGGTGTAGGTCAGGCGTTCGAACCCTTCGGTCATGACAGCGGCATGGTCCCCGAAGAACTCAACGCGCTCGGTCGGCGCGGTCCAGGTCGCATGCCCGCACGTCGAGAACGCGACGATCGCGCCACTGCGAAAGCGGAGCAGCATCACGGCGTCATCCAGATCAGGATAGCACGATGACCGCGCGAGGCAGCGCACATCATCAGGCGGCCCCAGCACCCATCGGGCGGTATCCAGGAGATGGATCGCGGTATCATACATGAATCCTCCCGAAATGGCCCGGTTGGCGAACCACGACGGGGTGCGCATGTCGCCGTCATTCATCTTCATCGTGCCCGAGAACACCGTCATGCCACGAGCGACGAGATCACGAAGCTCGACATAGGCCGGAGCGAACCGGCGATTGAAGCCCATCTGGTAGGCGCGTCCGGTGCGTCCGACTGTCTCCATGACACGCCGTCCATCGTCGAGATTCGTCGCCATGGGTTTCTCGCAGAACACGTGGACCCCTTGTTCCAGCGCCGTGATGCACGCGCTCGCATGAAGGACATTCGGGACCGCGATGACCACCGCATCGAGACTCAGCGTAAGCAGCGCCTCGAGATCGGCGCAGGGCGTTGCCCCCACGGCCGCCGCCGTCGTCCTGGCGCGCTGCTCATCGGCGTCTGCGATCCCGACCATGACCACACCGGAGGCCGCCGCGAGGCTACGCGCATGCACCGAGCCCATCTGTCCGGCCCCGTAGACGCCAAGACGCATGCTGTGCCCTCCTCAAGATCACATGGTAGATGCTGGCTACTGACAGCGGAGAGCCGTTCCACGATGGCCCTACCTTTCGGCGAACCGGCGCATGGCGAACAGCGCGGTATCGTGGTGGGTCCGCCCGTCGAGGGCCAGGTCGGCCAGAATTTCCCCGATCACCGGCACAAACTTGAATCCGTGTCCCGAGAACCCGCAGGCGATGACCACGTGAGGGTGTCGGGGGTGCAGATCGACCACGAAATGGGTGTCGGGCGTGAGAGCGTACATGCACGTGCTGGTCGCCAGCACCTCTCCGTCGGCCGCGGGCACATAGCGGGACACGAAGTCGCGCCGTAATTCCTCGATCTCAACAGGAGCGATCGCGCGAGTAATGGTGTCCGCGGTCGTGGGATCGCCAAACGCATGCTCGGCGATCTTGACTCCGTCGTCCCCCAACCGGGGGAACCCGTAGAAGAAACGACCATCCGTCTGCCAGATGTGAACTGGACACCGTGAAGGGTCGAACGCGTCGGCGAGCGCAACCGGACGAAACCAGACGATCACCTGCCGCTCGATCACCAGCGGCAGGCCGAGATCGGCGAGCATAACCGGCGCCCACGGGCCGGCGGCAATGACCAGCCGATCCGCTTTATACCGGCCTCGCGGCGTCCGAACGTCCACACCGTCCACAGCGGCGCGCCAGTCGAGCACCGGCTCTTCGTGATGCAACTCGGCGCCGGCGCGGGCCGCCTGTTCGAGGTGGACACCGACACATTCCTCTGGGTTGAGCACGCCGGCGCGGGGTTCATAGACGCCGATCATGTCGTCTGGCGGCGCAAAGACAGGGAACCGCCGGCGGATCTCTGCGGCGTCGAGGATCTCGTGCGCAAGGCGGTGGATGCGCGCGCTTTCCAGCGACCCTCGGATCAGATCGGTCGAGGCCGCGCCGATCATGATGCCGCCCGTCGTCAGGAGCAGCGTGCGGCCGCTGGCTCGCTCGAGGTCGGCCCACAGCTCATACGCCCGCAAGACGAGCGGCACGTATGCAGGATGCTCCCAATACGCCTCGCGGATGATACGCGAGCGTCCGTGCGAGGCGCCCTGGTCGTGCGAGGGTGGATGACGATCGAGGCCCAGCACCCGCCGGCCCCGTCGGGCCAGATGATACGCGGCGGCGCTGCCCATGCCGCCGAGACCGAGGACGATGACGTCGTAGGACACGCTCGAGGTATTCGTCACGATGTTTTGATGAGGTCAAGGCGCGCATCGATTTCGTTGACGAACCGCGTCGCCCCCATGTCGGCGAAGAGACCGCGGGCGCGCTCGAGCATCGCGCGGGCGCGCGCCTGATCGCCGAGCAGCAGCAGAGCCTCGCCGTACTTCAACAACGCCAGGGCAAGGTCGATCGGATACTCCTTCTCTTCCAGAATCTCGATGCTGCGCTGGAACAGCATCTCGGCTTCGTCCCGCCGCCCTTGCGCCGCGCGGATCTTTCCCAGCGTGGCGCGGAACGTGGCCTGGGCGATGTCGTCGGTTTCACCAAGTGCTGCCAGGGCCCCCTCGGCGTACTCGGCCGCGGCAAGCAGATCGCCCCGCGCCAGCGAGACCTCGGCCATGCCGCGCAGGATCAGGGCCGACTCCCCTTGCGCATCGTGCTCGCGCCGGACCGTCCGCGCCATCTGGAACTCGCGCTCCGCATCGTCGAGCCTCCCGACCCGCAGGTAATGCATGCCGAGACGATGCCGCGTGTATGCCTCGGTCAGCGGGTTCCCGAGCTCATGCCGGATGGTGACCGCCTCTTTGAATCGGCGCAGCGCCTCGGCGTCGTCACCGGTCAGGTGCGCCAGGATCGCCAGTCCCGTCACGGCATACGCATCACTCAGAGGTTCGTGATGAGCGCGGGCGAGATGCAGGGCCTCGCGCAGCACGCCCGCGCTTTCAGCCAGCCGGCCATTGTCCAGTAGCGCACGGCCGAGACGTGCGGTGATCCGCGCCATG
>JBQTJG010000169.1:0-7820 GCA_052387355.1 Armatimonadota bacterium
TCAACAGGGAGGAAAGAATCAAAGGGCTAGAGTAGATACACTCATCGTCTTGCAAGGAGGAGGATCTGTGAGCAGACTCCCGGAAGCGCATCCGCGGGTGGTTGCAGGCTGCCTACTCGCCCTGCTGGTAGTGACAGCGATCGGCAGTCAGCCCGCCAGCCCGGCACCTCAACCCGTACGCGTCGTCATCTCGACCGATCGCGACATCACCAACGTCGATCCCGCTGCGATCAGCACACCTGCCGACTACACCGTGGCCTACCTGGTCTCCAGCTCACTCGTACGCGTGAAGCCCGGCACCCGGGTGTTGGAGCCCGACCTGGCCCAGCGGTGGGAGGTCTCAAACGACGGGCTTGTCTACACGTTTCACCTTCGGCGCGGCGTGAAGTGGCAGAACGACTTGGGTGAGGTCACCGCGGAGGATGTCATCGCGCACTTCCAGCGCGTCGCGAGCAAAGAGAGCGGATCGCTCTTCTTCGTTGACCTCGAGCCCATCAGCAAGATGGAGGCGCCAGACCGGTACACCGTCCGCCTCACCATGCGCCAGCCGTATCCGGCGTTCATGACCGCTGTGATCGCGTACCGGCCCGGCCTGATCGTGCCGAAGCGCGCCATACTGTCTAATCCAGCATCGCTGAAGACCAACCCCGTTGGCTCAGGCCCGTACGTATTTGCAAGCTGGCGGCAGGGAGCCGAGGTCGTGCTTAGGGCAAACCCCGACTACTATGCGGGGGCGCCGGCTGTGGGCGAAGTCGTGATGAAGATCGTCAGAGAGGACGAGACGGCGCTTCTCGCGCTGCAGCGCGGCGAGATCGACGCACGGTATGTCCAGGTGCCTGAGGTGCAGCGCCAGGTGCAGAGCGTGAAGGAATTGCGGGTCCTCACCTCCCCGATGCCGCGAACCTACTATATAGCCCTCAACACGACGAGGGCGCCGTTCAACGACGTCCGCGTCCGTCGCGCACTCTGGTATGGGCTCAATCGCAAGTCCATCGTGGAACGCGTGTTCAACAGCAAGGGAACTGTGGCCGATACCGTGGTCCCGCCGGTGGTGGAGGGACACCTCAGCCGCCGAGTGTACAGCTATGATCCTTCGAAGGCCAAGCAGTTGCTGAAAGAGGCAGGCTTCCAGGAGGGGGCGGACCGGACCCTCAGCATCATGACCACCGGGCTTCGTGACCTATCGGACATCGCGGCCGTCGCCCAGGACAACTGGAAGGCGCTGGGCGTGAACGTCCGCGTCGAGATCGTTGACACGCCGGTCTTGCTGCAGCGCGCCCGTACCGGCAACTTCGACATGATGAACTGGGCGCAGCTGCGGACCGAACCCGAGCAGTTCCTTGTGAGCTTTTTCCACTCCAACAATATCAACAGCACCAACTACAGCCGCTACGACAAAATCGACAGCATTCTAGACGGATTCAGAACGGCCATTGACCGCAGGGAGCGGCTGCGCCTCATTGGGGAGGCGCAGCGGCAACTCCAGCAGGATGCTCCGCACATCCCGGTGCTCAACCCCACGTTGATGCTCGTCCACACCCCCAGACTCCAGGGCCCGAAACTGGGTCTCCTGATCTTCAATGTGTGGGAGTGGTCTGCGTCGAGGTAAGACAACGCTAGTCTGAGGACCATCCGCTGGTTGTCTACTTCCTGCGGAGACTGGGCGCATCAGCCATCACGGTCCTGGCCGGCGCGACTGTCATCTTCTTCATGGTCCATCTGATCCCGGGCGATCCCGTCGCCGCATTGCTCGGCGATCTGTTTACCCGCGAAACCTATGAGGCGGTGCAGGCGCGGCTCGGCTTGGATAAGCCCCTCATCACGCAGTACCTGACGTTCCTGAAGAATGTGGCTTTGGGGCATCTGGGGACATCGTTCCGGTCGGATCGCCCGGTCGCGCTGATCATTGCCGAGCAGTTCCCGTACACGCTGCAACTTGCCATCGCGTCGATGGTACTTTCAGCCGTGTTGGGCATCCCGCTCGGGATGCTGGCGGCGGTGCGCCGCGGGCGTCCCGCCGACTATCTCACCATGAGCGGGGCGCTGCTGGCTATCTGCGTGCCGAGCTTTGTGCTCGGTCTCGGGCTGCTGCTGCTTTTCTCGTTCAAATTGGGCTGGTTCCCCATGATCGGCGCCGGCACCGCGGGAGTAGGCGATATGATTCGAAGTCTGACCCTCCCGGCGCTTGCGCTGGGGTTGCGGACGGCCGCGCTGCTCTCGCGCATCGCCCGCTCGTCACTCTTGAACGTGTTGAGCCTCGACTTCATCAGGACCGCGCGCGCCAAAGGTGTCCCGGCGCGCCTGGTGCTCTACAAGCATGCGCTCCGCAACAGCTTGCTGCCGGTTATCACGATCCTCGGTCTCAACCTCGGACAGTTGCTGGCCGGCACAGCCATCGTAGAGATCGTGTTCAGCCGTCCGGGTATCGGGAAGCTGCTCGTAGACGCCGTCCTGCTGCGAGACCTTCCCCAGATCCAGGGCACCATGTTGGTGTTCCTCGTGAACGTCACCATCGTGAACACGCTGGTGGATGTGGCCTACAGCCTGGCCGATCCGAGGATTCGCTATGCGTGAGCCCGCTGTGCGAACCGGCCGCGTCGCCGTCGCGCCCGCGGTTCCCCCACAGCGATCGGGGTTCCAGCAAGGGCTGCGGGTGTTGGCCCGATCGAGAGGTGCCGTGTTCGGCCTCGTGGTGGTCTTCGGCCTCTTCCTCATGGCCGTGCTCGCGCCTGTCCTCGCGCCGTACGATCCGGTGGATCAAGATCTGCTCAACCAAAACCTCCCGCCAGAGCCTGATCACTGGTTGGGCACGGACCGGCTGGGACGGGACACGCTGAGCCGGGTTATCTGGGGCGCACGGCTGTCGTTCGTGACCGGCATCGGCTCCGTACTCGTCGGGGCTGTGCAGGGCTCACTGCTGGGGCTGCTGGCCGGATACCACCGGGGGCGGGTGGACGCGATCATCGTCCGCGTCATCGATCTGCTCCTTGTCTTTCCGCTCTACCTATCGGCGATCTTTGTCGTCGCGGTTCTCGGACCGTCACAGCTCAACACGATCCTGGCCGTAGGCCTCGCGACCACGCCGACGTTTGCGCGCCTGACGCGTGGTGAGATGCTGGGCGAACGTGAGAAGGAGTATGTGCTCGCCGCGTATGCGCTGGGCACGAGCACGATCCGCATCATCCTGCGGCATGTCCTGCCGAACATCGCCCCGCCGCTGCTGGTTCTCGCCAGCCTGACCATCGGCAACGCCGTGCTCGTCGAGGCGAGTCTCAGCTTCCTGGGTCTCGGCCCGCCCCCGCCAACACCGTCATGGGGCCTCATGGTGAACGATGGCATGGTCGTGCTCAGACGGGCGTGGTGGGTGAGTCTATTCCCGGGAGCAGCGGTTGCGCTCCTGGTCTTGGGCGCGAACTTGCTGGGCGACGGCCTGCGTGACGCGTTCGATCCGCGGCTGCGGGGGGGCTAGGTTTTCAAGTCTCGCGGAAGACGAAAAGATCCTGCGCGTCCCACCAGGACAGGATCTTCGGCCCATGATCGGTGATCAGAACCAGATCCTCCAGGTGGAGTCGTGTCTGCGGGTCAAAGGCCAGAGAGGGCTCCACGCAGATCAACATGCCGGGCTGCATTGGCTCGTGGGCAAAGGGCTGGATGAGCGGGTCCTCGTGCCCCCCAAGGATCGACAGGCTGTGGCCGACATGCGGGTTCGGCAGCACGTGCCCCCGGCGGGCAAAGGCGGCCTTGCAGAAGTTGTAGGCCTCGGCGAACGTGACGCCCGGCTTCATCATTGCGATGGTTTCCCGCTGAGCGTCGTAGAGCGCGCTGTAGGCGTCCACCTGCGCCGGCGTAGGGTTCCCCACCACGCCCATACGGGCGATATCCGTCGCATATCCGCCGAAGACGCCGCCGCAGTCGGTCAGGATGAGGTCTCCGGGACGGAGCGGCCGGTCGCTCGGCCGCGCATGCGGGTGGAGTGTGTTCTCGGCGGCGGCCAGGGTCATGTGCCGTGGTCCGTCGGCGCCGAGTTTGACCATTTCCTGAGTCATGCGCTCGGCCACGACCTTCTCGCTGTCGCCCGCCCTGGACGCGGCCCACGCGCTCCGGACGGCCATCTCAGTGCGGCGGAAGGCGTCGGTGAAGAGGTCGATCTGGGCCTGGGTCTTGATGTTGCGGATCCGATTGAATGAACGGTCCGCGCCGACCAGCGTCGCACGCGGGAGCCGTTTCTCGACCTCGCGATAGTACCCGACGGATAGATACCGCTCCTCGACGCCGACGCGGCCGTCGGCCAGTCCCCCTTCGTGGAGCACATCCGCCAGCCGCGCGATCGGCGACTCCGAAAATTCAGTATAGATCCGCACGTCAGGCAGCCAGCCCTGCGACCGTGCGAGGCTCTCTTCGATGTTGCACACGATGAACGTTTCCTCTCCGTGACGGGGGACCACCACGAGCGCCAGCCGCTCGCGGATCGAGACCTGCGTGCGGATGAAGACGCCGGAGAAGTAGAAGGTGTTCTCGGGAGACACTGCAATCAAGGCATCGAGCCGGGCTTCGTCCAACGCGCGGCGCACTTCGGCACCGTTGATCATCGACTCCCGCGAGACGGCTGTCGCCATGCCTCCCTCCTTCACCATGCCAGCGCGTAGGCCTCGCCGCGAATATCGGCGCCGGCTTCAAGGATCCCAGGAGGCGCCATTCTCCCGACACACATCGACGACTTGCGGGGGAGCTTCGGCCAGACGCGTATCCGGTGGCCCAGCGTCTCCAGTGCCGCAATGGTCTCTCGAGGGAACGTCTCTTCTATGGCGATCCAGCCCGGATTCGACCGATGCGGATAGAACGAGATCGGCATGCTGTACGTGAGCACCCGGGGCGATTCGACGGCCCCCTGGGCGTCCATTCCGTAGACCAAGAGGTTGAGCAAGACCTGGAACATCGCCTGAACCTGCGTATCGCCCCCCGGCGTTCCCAAGCCCATCACCGGCAGTCCGTTGCGGAGCACTATTGCGGGGTTGGGCGTGAGCCTGGGACGCTTTCGCGGCGCCACCGCGCTCGGGTGCCCGGGTTCAAGCCACGACTGCCTCCCGCGATGCGAGACCGAGATGCCGAGCTCGGGCACGATATCACCCATGCCGCTAGGTGTCGAAGAGAAGATCGTGCCGCTGGCGTCCATGACGCAGAGATACGTCGTGTCCCCCGCGCTTTCGATGCTCGCAGGGACCTCCGCGGTCGCTTCGACCGGTTGGTCCCATCCGCGACGGCCTCCTGGGCGTCCCGCGGGCGGCAGCCCCGGCCAGGCTTTCTCCGGATCAAACAGACTCCGCCGTTCCTTCACGTAGGCCTCGCTCAACAACTCGGCCATCGGCACGTCCACAAACTGGGGATCGCCGTAGAATGCCTCCCGATCGGCGAATGCAACCTTCAGCGATTCGAGGACGAGGTGGAGATACTCCGGGCTATTGTGCCTGATCGACGCAAGGTCGAATCCGCTGATGAACTGCAAGGCCTGGGCGATGACGGGTCCCTGCGACCACGGACCGCACACGTGGACCTCGTGTCCCCACACACGCGAAATGACAGGTGGCTCGAGACGGACCGCATATTCGGCGATGTCCTCGTACGTCATCACACCGCCTGTCTGCGCGCAGTAGTGCGCGATCGCTTCGGCCGGTCGGCCGCGATAGAAGAAGTCGCGCGCGGCCTGGATGCTGGCTTCCCGCCCGTGCGTCCGATGTCGATGCGCGGCGTCCACCAGAGCTGCCAGCAGCTCTGCAAGCGCGGGCTGCCGCAGCACCTCTCCGGGCTGCGGGACGCGACCCCCGGGGGCAAAGACGGCGGCGACCGTCGGCTGATCGGCGAGGAACGCGTTTCCTAATTCGGTGTGGTAATCTGTGAAGACTTCGTAGACAGGAAACCCGTGTCGTGCGCTCCGGATGGCCGGTGCGCAGACCTGCTCGAGGTCCATCGTCCCGCACTCACGCAGTGCCATGAGCCAGGCATCGAGCGCGGCGGGCACCACGCACGCCGCGGTTCCCCCCGGCGGCAGTTTGCCTTCGTGGACGTTCTGGAAGTACTCAACGCTGGCGGCCCTTGGCCACCAGCCGAGACCGTCGATGTTCAGGGCCCGTCTGCGCGCCGCGTCGTAGATCATGATCGGCGCCTCGCCGCCAAGGTTCGCCATGTGCGGTTTGACGACGTTCAACACGAGGCCGGCCGCCACCCCGGCGTCTACGGCGTTTCCCCCGGCCTGCAGGATGTCATACGCGGCAAGCGTGGCGAGATAGTGACCCGTGCTGGCGACGGCATGCACTCCCCGCAGGACCGGACGATACGTGTGGTTTCCATCGGGCGGACGCGCGATCATGTTGTGGACAGCGTAGAATGGGTGCTCGTCGGAGTTGTGAGTGCTCATGGCTACCCCTCGTCCTACAGGATCATCCGCCGGCATCATCACCGGGATTCGAATAGGGTCTCCCATTTCCCGACCCGCGAGACCACCCGGTGCCCGCTCGTGGTGACCTCAACCAAGTCCTCAACATGGTAGCGCTCACCCGTGGGTTCGAAGTGCATTGGTTCGACCGCCAGAACCATTCCCGGGACGAGCTCGGTGTCGTCTTGAGGCTTGAGCATCGGCGACTCGGGGAGTTCTATCCCGAGACTGTGGCCAATGTGAGACATCTTGAAGGATAGGCCCAGCCGCTGGAAGGTAGCGGCGCAGAGGTGATACAGCTCACGTGCCTGCACGCCCGGTCGAACGGCGCGGATCACCGTCTCGTGCACCTCCCACAGGCGCCGGTAGACATCGCGCTGGTGGTCAGACGCTTTGCCGACGACCATCGTCCGAGCCAGATCGGAGTAATACCCCTGGAAGGAGCCGCCGACGTCCACACGGAGCAGGTCGCCGTCCCTCATGACTCGTTCAGAGGCGAAGGGATGTGCCAGCGCGGTGTTTTCTCCCGATCCGAGCACGCAGAAGGCGATCGTATCGCTGCCGTTGTCCAGCAGGCGCCGCTGGAAATCGGCGGCAATCTCCCGCTCCCGGCGTCCAGGTGTCGCTGTCGCGAACGCCTCCCAGATCGCCTTGTCGGTGGCCTGCGCGGCTGAAGTAAGCCGGGAGACCTCGTCGGGCTCCTTGACGGCGCGGGCTCGGTCGAACAGTCCTTCGCACGCGATGAAGTCCACTGAGGGCAGCGTCCGGCGAAGCTCGTCCATGTAGTGGGCCGTGAGATGCCGCATTTCCACCCCGACCTTGCGGCACGGCTGAGCCGCCTGCATAAGTACCTCGGCGATAAGCGCAGCGGGCGAGGTGACGAACTCCTCGTATGTGCGGATGTCCCCGATCCAAGAGTCGCGCTCTGCCAGGCTGGCCTCGATGCTGCACACCACGAACACGGGATCGCGGCGCGCGGGCCAGACGACGGCGGCCAGGCGGTCGGGGATCGACACCTGGGTCATGATCAACGATCCCGAAGCATAGTACACATTGGCGAGTGACGTGGCTACAACCGCGTCGTAGCCGGATTCCTGAACTAGGTCTGCCAGACGGTTCCTGCGCATTTAGTCCTCCTAGAACTGCCATTCTACCTGAGCCACACGGTTTCGCCGCACCAGGCTAGCAGCAGGCCAGATCGGACATGAAACCCCAACGCCCGTGCAGCCGGAAGGAAGGAGAGTGGCCTAGTGTCACGAACGTACGACACCATGCCTGAGTCGCTTACTTCTACCGATATCAGACTTATCCTGCTGGCCCGGATCAGGAACGGGCTGTATCGACCCGGCGATAGGATTCCGGGGGTGAGGAAGCTCGCGGCCGAGATCGG
>JBQTJG010000170.1:0-3574 GCA_052387355.1 Armatimonadota bacterium
AGCGCCCGGATGGCCGGAATCGGATCGCCGGTGAGGATCAACTGGAGCGCCCGTCCCACACCCACGAGCCGTGGCAGGCGCTGCGTTCCGCCGCCGCCTGGAATGAACCCGGAGTTGATCTCCGCGAGGCCGATCCTTGCGCTCTCGCTGGCGATCCGACTGTCGCACGCCAGTGCGAGCTCGCACCCCCCGCCCAAAGCCAGGCCATTGATCGCGCACATGACCGGCTTGCCGAGCGCTTCGAGCTCTTCGAAGATGCGCGGGCCCTCGAGATCCAGCCGCCGCTGCTCGTCCGCGCTCCGTCCTGCAAAGTCTGTCACATCGGCCCCGGCGCAGAACGCGCGGTCGCCGGCGCCCGTCAGGATGGCCACGCGCACCGCCGCGTCATCGCGTGCGCACGCCACCGCCGCCGCCAGCCCGCGGCGCATCGCCTGGTTCATGGCGTTGAGCTTTTCGGGACGGTCAAGAACGATGATCGCAATGCCGTCAGCGACGGTCAGGCGCACGTGGTCGAACGACTCCATGTGTGACACCTCAGGCGCGGCCGCAGGTTACTCCCCGGTAAATACGGGCGGCCGCTTCTCGAAAAAGGCCCGTATGCCTTCTTCGTAGTCACGCGTCGATCGCAGCATGGCATACGCTTTACGCTCCATCTCCAGCCCGGTCTCCAGGGCGCAGTCCGGCGCCTGGTTCAACACCTGCTTGATGGAACCCAGCGCGAGCGGACCAAATGCCGCGAGCTCGCGGGCCAGGGCGTCGACAGCGGGGTCGAACTCCTCCGGCGGGACGACCTGGTGCACCAACCCGTGCGCCTCGGCATCGCGCGCCGTGACTCGTTGCCCCCGCATGATGAGCTGTTTGGTCCGGGCCAGTCCGATGAGGCGCACCATGCGCTGTGTGCCCCCGCTGCCAGGCATCATCCCCAGCCGGATCTCGGGCAGCCCGAGCGTCGAGCGGGTCGTGGCGATTCGAAAGTCGCACGCCAATGCCAGCTCGAGTCCGGCGCCCAGGCAGTACCCGTCGATGGCGGCGATCACCGGCTGGGGGATCTCCTCAGGCGCCGACAATTGCGCGCCCCACAGCAGCAGGTCGCGCGGGCCCAGCGTCAGGAACTCGGCGATATCGCCGCCCGCGCAGAACGCCTGCTGTCCCGCGCCCCGAATGATCACGACCCGGACGGCGCGGCCCGCCCCCAATTCACGGAGCAGGCGCTGGATGTCATTGCGCATGGCCACCGTGAGCGCGTTGTGCTTGTCTTGACGATCAATTATCAGCGTCGCGATGCCGTGATCGCCCTGCTCCACCCGCAGCGTCTCCTGAGACACCGCCCACCTCCTGGATTGAGTCCCATCAGCCGCGCAGGGAAGGAAACCAGTACCGCGGGCCTCATCCTCGGCTGGCCCGCAGGCGCTGCCAGATGCGCGCCACATGGCTGCGGACGTCTCCGGCGTCGACGCGCAGCGGCCGGCGGTCCCTGAGCGTCAACTCCCCGTCGACCCAGACGTGCCGCACGTCGAGACCTTTGGCCGAGTACACCAGCGTCGCCGGAACGTTCTGCCAGGGCTGCAGGTGCAGACCATCCATGGACAGCGCAATGATATCGGCGCGCTTGCCCGCTTCGAGGCTGCCGATCAGGGCTTCGAGACCGAGCGCCCGCGCCGCTTCGATCGTGGCCATGGCTAGCAGCGCGTCGACGGGCAAGAACTCAGGGTCATCCGCGGCCACCTTGTTGAGGATCCCCGCGCACTTCATCTCGTCGAACATGTCCATCCCATTGTTGGTCGGCGCCCAATCGGTGGCGAGCGCCATGCGCACTCCGGCGCGACGCATGGCGGCGACGGGCGCCATCCGGCCCTCGACCTTCGCATTGCTGACGGCGCAGTGCGCTACCCAGGTGCCCGTGTCAGCCAGCAGGCGAACCTCGCGATCGTCGATGTACATACAGTGGGCCAGCACCGCGTCCGGGCCCAGGACGCCGGTAGCCGCCAGGCAGTGCACCGATCCCTCGTATCCCCTTGCGCGCACCGCTGCCACTTCGGTCTGCGACTGGGCGCAGTGGAGGAAGAGGCGCGCGCCGGTCTCATCCGCCAGGGCGCGCGATCGCCGCAGCAGGTCATCGGAGCAGGTATTCGGCGCGTGCGGCCCAATCCCGCAGTGGACGCGCCGTTGTGGATGACTTCCCCATCGACGCATCAGATCCATGGCTTCCGTCCACTCGAGCGGCTGGCCAATGTCCCAGAGCGTGTGACAGAGCACCGCCCGAATGCCGACCTGGTCAAAGGCCGGGGCCATCGTGGCCATGTCCGAGAGCCGGTCGGCGATGCATGTGATGCCGTTCGAGAGCATTTCCAGCCCGCCGAGCATCGCGCCCCAGTAGTAATCGTCGGGCGCGGTCCGGTCCATGTAAGGCAAGCCGTAGACCGTTCCCCAGCTCTCCCGGGACCGATCCTCGGCTGTACCGCGAAACAGTGACATGGCGGCGTGAGTATGGGGATTGATCAGCCCGGGCAGGACCACGTGACCCCGGCAGTCGACGACCTGGTCGCCAGGACGGGCGGTGTAGACACCCTCGGCTCCCACGCCGGCGATCCGCTCGCCTTCGATCACCACGACGCCCGGCGAGAACACATCCCGGCGCGGGTTCATCGTCAGTACGACGCCGCCCGTCAGCACCTGGCGAGCACCTGCGCTCGGGGAACTATTCATTTATCACCTCCCCGCAGTCTCACATGACCAGGAGGTAAATTGCGCATGACCGGCCGAAGAACCTTGCCATGGCCGCAGAAACCATCGGGCTCATCGCCACTTACGACATCACCGAATTCCTCTCGGAGGCTGCGGAGCACAGCGTCGGTACCCGCTGGGGAGAGGCTCACTACGTCCTCGGGCGGCTGGCCGACCAGCCGGTCGCGCTGCTGCAGCGCTATGGCCCCGCCATGGACATGGTGCAACACCTCGTCAACTTTCGCGCCAACATCTGGGGGTTTCGCGAGATCGAGGTGCGCCGGATTATTGCGACCGATGGGGTAGGCTCGCTGCGCCGGGACCTGGTGCCGGGCACGTTCGCGGTCGTCCATGATTTCCTCGACTTCACGCAGCGAGGTCCGTTCTCGTTCTTCGAGCAGCACGGATGTTCCGTGCGGGTCGATGTGTCCGCGCCCCTCTGTCCTGACGTGCGATCGGCGCTCGCCGAGGCAGCACGTCAGGTGAGTGATCGTGTGCGAGACCAAAGTGTGCTGGCGGCTTTCGCCGGACCGCGCTTCGAAACGCCCGCCGAGGGCCGGATGGCCAAAGCCCTTGGCGCGGATGTCATCGGGACGATGCTGGTGCCGGAGATCGTGCTGGCCCGCGAGGCAGAGATCTGCTATGGCCTCCTGGCCGTTGCGATCAACTACGGCCCCGATCTGGCGCCGAGTATGGATCGTCGAGGCCCGGGGAGCATGGAGGAGATGTACTTCAAGGGTCCGCACCGGCAATTGCCGGCCATCCTGCGCGAGACTCTCGCGCGACTCCCGTCGGAACGCCGGTGTCCATGCGCGAATGCGGTCCGGCAGACGGCGTTTGGTCGCCTGCC
>JBQTJG010000171.1:0-3322 GCA_052387355.1 Armatimonadota bacterium
CCAGCCGGCACCCTCACCACGAGGCATATGCGACGAGCAGCACCTTCTTGCCTCGATGATCCGAGAGGGAGTGCAGCCTTCCGTCGAGATCGGGCAGCGTGAAGTCGGGCGCCTGCAGCGAGGAAAGTGCCTCGCCGCGATCGCGGGCCGAGGTGCCGAGGTACGCGGCGCGCTCCTCCGGATCGATGACAATCAGTCGCCCGAGAATCGCGACCACGCCGGCAAGGTCGATCCCAAACGGGGTCACCGGCAATGCGCCATCCGGCACGGGAATGCACGTCGCTCGGCGGCACAGCCCCTCAGGTTTCAGTTCCCAACCGAGGGCTGTCTGGATCGCTTCCGAGGACAGATACACAGTGTCGCCGTCGACGTTCGCCCGCACCTCGATGGGATCGCCATCGTCGATGATGGTGAACCTGGACCCTGGCATGTATCCGTCCTCCTGGGCGCGGGCGTCTTACGAGACGGTCGTCAATTCGCTTTCCCGTTCGCTGCCCCGGCGCTGGAGTCGCTGCTCCACCGATTCGAACAACTCCTGCACGCCTCGCACGACCTCGCGCCAGGCCCCGCCGACCTGCCCCATGTTCCGGTACTTCTTGTACCGCGCCTCGACGAGGCGCCGGCGCGACTGGCGACTTAGATCGGCCAGGGCGGCAACGAGGTGCCGGCGGACCTCAGCGGCTGCAGTATCCGGATCGATGTGCGCGCCGCCGGCGGGCTCGGGGATGATCCCATCGATGACACCCAGCCGCAGCAGATCGACGGCAGTCAGTTTCAACGCCGCCGCGACCTCAGGGGCGCGGCTCGCATCCCGATAGAGGATCGCGGCCGCGGCTTCCGGGGAGATCACCGAGTAGAAGGCACGTTCCTGCATCAGGACGCGGTCAGCGACGCCCAGTGCGAGGGCTCCTCCGCTGCCGCCTTCGCCGATCACCAGAGACACGATCGGCGTGGGGAGCAGCGCCATCGCCTGGAGATTCTGGGCCAGCGCCTGCGCGATGCCCCGGCGTTCGGCCTCATAGCCGGGATAGGCGCCTGGCGTATCGATAAGGGTGACCAGCGGAAGATGAAACTTTGCCGCCAGTTGCATCAGGCGTAGCGACTCACGGTAGCCTTCAGGTAGCGCCATCCCCTGATGCGCTGCGGCAGGAAGATCGAGCGGCATACGCTCCTGTCCGACGACAACCACAGCATGTCCATCGATCTCACCGAAGCCGCCGACGATCGAGGGATCATCGCCGAACTGACGATCGCCGTGCAGTTCCACGAAGGAGGTCACGATGCGCTTGATGTAGGCGCGCGTGGTCGGGCGTTCGGGGTGACGTGCGGTCTGCACCACGTCCCACGCCGCCGGCGCGGTGCGCGTCCGCGGAGCGCGGGGTACCCGCCCGGCCGTCCACCGAGCCCGGGGCTGCTTCCTCAGGTGCCTGACGAGATACTGAAGCGTCTCGCGCAATTTCCTCCGATCGAGAAGCAGGTCCACCATGCCGCCGCTGAACAGCCGTTCAGCCCGGTGCGAGTCCGGCGGCAGGCGCTCGCCGGCCGTGGCCTCGATGACCCGCGGGCCGATAAATCCGATCTGCGCCCCCGGCTCTGCGATCAGCACGTCGCCCAACGAGGCAAAACTCGCCATGACGCCCCCAAAGGATGGGTGCGCGAGCACTGAAATGAAGGCCAGACCCGCGGCATGATGGCGCGCCCGCGCCGCCGCGGTCTTCGCCATCTGCACCAATGAGAGCATGCCTTCCTGCATCCGAGCGCCGCCGCTGCTGGTGACGATAATCACCGGCAGCCGCCAGCGCGTGGCGACCTCGAAGGCACCGGCGATCTTCTCGCCCACCACCGAACCCATCGTGCCGCCGAGAAACTCGAAGTCAAAAACCGCAAGCATTACCTGCAGCCCGCCGATTCTCGCCTGGCCGACGACGACCGCTTCCCTCAGGCCGGTGCGCCGCCGCGCGTCCATGAGCCGCGCTCGGTACCCGCGCTGGTCAGCGAAGCGCAGCGGATCGACCGAGGTGAGCGTACGGTCGAACTCGCGAAAGGCGCCGGGATCGACGAGCGCGGCGATGCGATCGCGTGCGGGCATGACGAGGTGCCACCCGCACGATGGGCAGAGCCACAAGGCCTCGCGCAAGATGGCGCCGGCCGTCTCGGTCCCGCACGAGGGACAGCGGACTGCCGGCGGTGTCGCAGGCGCCTTAGGTCGCGCCATGGTCGCGCATGGCCGCGATCTCGCTCGTGCTGTACCCGAGCTCCCGTAGAATCTGCTCGGTGTGCTGGCCCAGCAGCGGCGGCGGCGATGTGATCCCTCCGGGGGTCGCGGACAGCTTCACCGGCACCCCTGTTTGCTTGATGCGGCCCGCCCGCGGATGAACGGTCTCGGCGATCATCTGCCGGTGGATCACCTGGGGATCGCTGAACAGGTCCGACATCAGGTAGATGGGTCCGGCCGGCACCCCCGCTCTCTCGAGAGTTCCTGTCCACTCCACGGTCGTCTTCGTCGCAAAGATCGGATCGAGCACGGGAATGAGCGTGTCACGGTGGCGGACCCGATCCGGATTGGTGCGAAAGCGCGCATCATCGGCCAGGTGCGGCGCCCCGATCGCGACGACGAACCGGCTCCAGATCCCCTCGCTGCCCACGGCGACGTTGAGATAGCCGTCTCGAGTGCGAAACGCCTGGTACGGCACAAGCGACGGATGCGCGCTACCCAGCCGCTTCGGATTCTCACCGGTGGCGAAGTAGTAGCCGGCCAGATAGGTCATCCAGGCCACCTGGCTGTCGAGCATCGCGGCATCAACGAGCTGCCCCTGCCCCGTACGGTCCCTCACGCGCAAAGCCACGATGATCCCATAGGCCGCGAACATGCCCGCGGCGATGTCGGTCACGGCCACCCCAACCTTGACCGGCGAACCGCCCTCTTCCCCCGTGGTGCCCATCAACCCACCCATGCCCTGCAGGATCAAATCGTAGGCGGTCCGCTCGCGATACGGCCCGTCCTGCCCGAACCCGGAGATTGACGCATAGACCAGGCGGGGGTTCACCGCATGTACGGCGGCGAAGCCGAATCCAAACCGGTCCATCGTCCCGGCGCGGAAGTTCTCGACCAACACGTCGGCGCGCACGATCAGCCGGCGCATGATCTCCTGCCCGTCGAGATGCTTGAGGTTGAGCGTCAGGCTCTCTTTGTTGCGGTTGATGCCGAGGAAGTACGAACTCTCGCCGTTGATGAACGGCGGCCCCCACGAGCGGGTGTCGTCGCCGCCGTCGGGCGTCTCGATCTTGATGACCCGCGCCCCCATGTCGCCGAGCATGAGCG
>JBQTJG010000172.1:0-7698 GCA_052387355.1 Armatimonadota bacterium
ATGCCCTCAAGGCTCACGGTGATGGCCTCCGGGTCGGATCCCGGCGCCACCACGAAGTCGTATTCCAGCGCTCGCTGCGTGCCGTAGTACACCAGGTCGATGCCGGGATAGACGGCCTCGTAGTGCACGCTCGCATACGTCGGAATATTGGTCCGCCACCGGTTCGGGTCGTTCCCGATGAAATAGTTCACCTTGCCGGGCAGGGGCGCCCGTCCGGATACTGTCGGCGCCGGATTGGCGCCAACCAGCCGCATGCGTACCACCGCAGACCGGACCGGGTGCCTGAGGACCAACACGGCTTCCGTCGAGGTCAGCAACAGGCCGTACCCCCGGCCCCGGGCCAAGAACTGCACGGACGGATCGGTCCGGCCCAGGTTCGCCTCAAAGTGCATGGGCAGCCGGCCGTACATGTCAACGAGCTGCTGCCGGGCCGCAGGCTTGGGAACCGCACCAGAGCCGAGAGGGCTGGCAGGGCCCGGGAGATCGATCAGCAGAGCGATCAGGCCGATCAGTGTCACCATCACGCGGATCCGCCGCACCCACGCACGCCCCCTCATCGGACTCCCCTTTTGCAGCCGACTCGATGCCCCCTAATCTCAGATCCTCGTCAATTGCCATACACCAGCGTCGCCTGGGGGCACGGTGCTGTACGTGCCGTTTGCGGTGGTACCCGAGAACGTTCCTTCAAAGGTTGCGACGGCAGTGCCCACGACGTTGATAACCCCGAAGGTGATCCGGTTGCCCGCCAGCGTTCCAAAGACCGTGCCCGTCGTGATGACGGGCGAGCCCGTGATTGTCACCGTACCTCCGATCACCGGGCCGGCCTGTGTGAGTTCGACCAGGACAGTGCCCCCCGTGCCGGGGAGGACCGTACTCGTCCAGGTTCCGACCCAGACACCGGCGAGGTCAATAGCCGGAGGTATGAGACCCTCCCAGGCCCCGGTCAGCGGCGTCCAGTTCGTCCCGGCGGGTCCGTACGCGAAGGGACTCAGGTCCGCTGGCCCGGCACTGTTTGAATTTCTGAGGAAGAAAGTCGCCATGGCGGTGTTGAAGAGTCCCACAGTGTCAGTACCGTTCCCGTCCCAGTCTCCCACCACGGGGATCCAGTTGGTCCCGGCCGGGCCGTAGGAGAAGACCAGACCCGCGGGTCCGGCCGTGTTCGAGTTCCGCAAGAAGAACGTGCTGGTCAACGGATTGTACAGCCCCACCGTGTCGGTGCCATTGCTATCCCAATCGCCCACCACTGGGATCCAGTTGAGTCCGGCGGGCCCGTAGGAAAAGACCAGATCCGCGGGTCCGGCCGTGTTCGAGTTCCGCAAGAAGAACGTGCTGGTCGTCGGATTGTACAGCCCCACCGTGTCGGTGCCGCTTCCATCCCAGTCCCCGACGACTGGGATCCAACTCGCGCTGGCAGGTCCGTAGACGAATGGGGCGACATCTGAAGGCCCTGCGCTGTTCGAGTTCCTCAGGAAGAAGGTGGCGGTCAGCGTGTTGTACAGCCCCACCGTGTCGGTACCGTTGCCGTCCCAATCCCCCGACAGCGGAACCCATCCTGAGCTGGCCGGCCCGTAGTTGAACGTCGCATCAGCGGGGCCCGCGGTGTTCGTAGCCCGCAAGAAATAGGTCGACATGCTCGGATTGTGGAGGCCGACGGTTTCCGAGGGCGCCGGCATGACCCACTCCTGCCCGGCATTCCCCCGGCACACCCATGCGTCGGGGATAGTGCTCAATCCACGCGAGAGATCCGGAAACGGACTCCCGTCCATGTGAAGGATCTGGTACCATCCGTTTGAGCAGCCCGGCGTGCCGGTGGCGAGCACGTTCAACCCGACGAAATCGTCGCCGGCGTTCAGCGCCCTGCACCCATCGGAGGGTAATGGGGTTTGCTGGAAGCACCGATAGCCTGTCCCTGGACCGGTGCGCGTGAACACGCCCTGCCCCAGTTGAGTCACACGAACCCGCAGCCCTGAGGCCAGCGCCGATGCCTGGTGCAGGTTCAGCACGGGATCATGGTACCCATGAGCATCCGGATGACCGTTCAGGCCCGGCAGCGTTCCCGGAGGGGTCGCCGGCGTGTACCCCCAATAGCAGGGGGGCTGCGTGTTGCAGGTCGTGGGCGTCGGCGTATTGTTGAATGTCGGGTTGTGTAGTACTGGCCGGTCCTTCACCTCGAAGTGGACATGGGTGTTCCCGCCGCCTCCGGTCGTCCCCAAGGTCTGACCGGTCGCCACAGGTGCGCCCCGCGGCGGCGTCAGATTGATATTCCCGAGATGGGCGTAGAGCGTATAGACGGTCCCTCCACCAGGCAGGGAGTGTTCGATGATCACGACGCCTTGCATTCCGTGATTGTCGATAGGAGGGTTCACGTCATTCACTGGGCAATCGACGTTCGGACTTCCGGGGTGATTGGGCGGGAGGCATCGGACTACCACAGTCCCAGCGGCGGCAGCCACCACGGTGGTGCCGGCGATATCGAGACCGGTGTGGTGCCTGTTCGCGCTGCCCCAATTGTACTGGGCATAATCCTGGCCGAGAGCCGCCCGGTTGTCAGGCGAGATGGGCCATTGCAACACGAGGCCAGCGACCACGCCGCGCGTAGGGCTCCCCCTCGGCTGCGTCTGAGGGCGCGAAAGTTGCGCGGCAGGCGAGGACGGCGGTGCACCGCCCGCGACCGATAGGATGACGCTCACGGCACAGACACAGACTACCCGTCTCGTGATCTGACCCATCCGCATACCGGTCATCCCCCTCCACGTCTGCCCTATTCATGGATAACCTGACCACGGCCAGTACGGGTCAAGCCAGCCGCTCCGCTCGAAATGCATCTATAAGACCCCGCGTTGTTCTGAGGATGGCCGAAGGTAGGAGTTATGAAGATGTTGGGAGGGAAAAGTTGCAAGAATGACGCCGGCACCTGAGTAGTACCAGGGCTTGGTCTGGATCTCCTTCAAGGAGGGAGGGATGCTGGCCTCTCACGAACTATCCCAATCCCCTGCCCGCGCGATGACCGTACCGCCGGCCTGACACGACCTGGAGCTCTTTGAGCACGGAGGGGAGGCCAACCTCATAATGTCAGCAAAGTGAAATCGCTTATCCTAGAGAGGATGATGGATCCGAATCCCCTGGTAGGCCTGTCGCTTCGACGCAAAGAGGACCCACGGCTACTGCGGGGCGCAGGTCAGTATCTCGACGACCTGGTCCTCCCGGGCATGCTGCACCTGGCCTTCGTCCGGTCGCCTCACGCTCACGCGGTGATCAAAGCGATCGACACCTTGAGGGCAAGGGTACTCCTCGGCGTCGAGGCCGTCTTTTCGGCCGCCGATCTTGCCGTGCAGCCTATCCGCACAGAATTCAACGGCGCAGGATACCACGACGCTGCCTGGCCGCCGCTCGCCGGAGAGCGCGCCCGGTTTGTAGGCGACCCGGTCGTCGTGATCGTGGCCCGCGACCGGTACGTGGCCGAGGATACTCTCGACCTTGTTGACGTCACGTATGATCCTCTCCCGGTCGTCTCATCGGTCGAATCTGCTCGAGCGAGAGATGCTCAGCACGTTCACGATGCCGTACCAGGCAACATCTACTTCCGGCGCGACCATCAACAGGGAGACGTCGAAGGAATCTTTGCCCGCGCGCCGGTGATCATCAGTGGCGCATTCCGCCACCAGCGGCTCTGCGGCGTTCCCATGGAAGGGCGCGGTATCGTTGCTGTGTGGGATGTCCGAGGACGCCTGACTGTCTGGGCGTCCACCCAGGTGCCGCATCTGATGAGGACAGGGCTCGCCAGGTGCCTCGATCTTCCCGAATCCGCGGTTCGCGTGATCGTCCCTGATGTTGGCGGCGGATTCGGACCGAAGATGCATCTGTACCCCGAGGATGTGGTCGCATGCGCGGTCGCGCGCGCCCTGAGCCGTCCCGTGAAGTGGGTCGAGGATCGGCGTGAGAATCTGCTGACGCTGACGCAGGCGAGAGAGCAGGTGATCGAGGCCTCGCTTGCTGCGAGCGCCGACGGCCGGATCTTGGCGCTGCGCGCTGTGGTCGCCTGCGACAGCGGCGCGTATTCGGTCTTTCCTCTGACCGCGGCGCTTGAGCCGATGGGCACCGCCCAGATCATGCCTGGTCCGTATCGTATCCCTGCGTATGCCTATACCACCATGGCCGTCGCCACCAACAAATGCCCTGTGGGCGCGTATCGCGGGGTGGGCATGACGGTCGGCGTCTTCGTGATGGAGCGTCTGATCGAGAAGCTCGCCGCCGCGACCGGTCTTGATCCGGTTGAGGTTCGCCGGCGCAATTTCATCGGCCCTGATGAGTGTCCGTACACGGCGGCCACCGGGCTGGTCTATGACAGCGGCCGTTTCGAAGACACGTTGAGCGCCGCCCTGTCGTCATTCAATCTTGTGGATGCCCGCCGGGCCCAGGCCCGCTATCGTACAGATGGCCGGTTGGTCGGCATCGGCGTGGCGGCCTTCGTGGAATACACCGGCATGGGATCAGGGACGTTCCAGCGTCGTGGGATGCTCGATGTGCCTGGATATGACAGTGCGACGGTCAAGGTCGACGCGACGGGGAGCGTGCGAGTCGCCGTGTCCTGTCCGTCACAGGGACAGGGACATGAGACCGTCTTCGCGCAACTGGCGGCTGGAGAGCTGGGTCTCGATCCCACGGCGGTGACCGTCGTTCCGGTGGATACTGATGTGGTTCCGATGGGTAGTGGCACGTTCGCCAGCCGCGCGATCGTCGTTGGTGGAGGCGCTCTGGTCCAGGCTGCATCGCAGGTGAAGGCGAAAGCCCTCCAGATCGCCGCGCATCTCCTCGAGGCCTCAGCAGAAGACGTGGCCGTTGCCTCCGGCCGATTCTTCGTGCGTGGGTCGTCCGAACGAGGCATCTTGTGGCCCGAAATGGCCAGGGCGGCGCACGATCCCGTTGCCGCAGGGCTGCCGGTCGAGTTCGAGCCGGGGCTTGAAGCGTCCAGCACGTATGATTCGCCGCCGGCAGCATTCAGCAACGGTGCTCACGTCTGCATGCTCGAGATTGATCGAGAGACCGGCCAGGTGATGATTCTCCGGTACGTGATCGCCGAGGACTGCGGCACGATGTTGAATCCCCGCATCGTTGAAGGGCAAACCCACGGGGGTCTGGCGCAGGGGCTGGGAGAGGCCCTGCTCGAAGAGGTCATCTACGATGAGCAGGGCCAGGTCCTCACCGCCACGTTCATGGACTACATGATCCCGACGGCGATGGAGATTCCGAACATCGAGATCGTGCACCTGGAGACGGCGTCGCCCAATACCGTGCGTGGATTCAAGGGCATGGGCGAGTCGGCCACCATCGGCGCGCCCGCCTGTCTGGCGAATGCGGTGAGCAATGCCCTGGGCGTGTCTGTCGACGCGTTGCCCATCACTCCTGAGCGCATCGTCGAGTCGCTTCGGGAGAGAGACAGAGTCCTGGAGGTCAGGGCGTGAAGCCGGCGGCGTTCCTATACGCACAGCCCGAAACGGTCGAGGAGACGCTTGCCCTCCTGCGGGAGTATGGGTCAGAGGCCAAGCTGCTTGCCGGAGGCCAGAGCCTGATGCCGCTCGTCAACATGCGTCTGGCCCGGCCGTCTGTCATCATCGATCTCAATCGCGTGCGGGCGCTGGACCATATAACGACCGCCGATGGCGAGGTGCGGATCGGCGCCATGACCAGGCAGCGCGCAGCCGAGAAGTCTCCGCTCGTGGCGTCGCGGCTTCCTCTGGCCACCGAAGCGCTCCGCTTGGTAGGTCACGTGCAGATCCGCAATCGGGGCACGATCGGCGGCAGCCTCGCCCATGCCGATCCCTCGGCGGAGCTTCCTGCTGTTGCGTCGGCGCTCGGCGCAACCTTTGTGGTCACCGGGCCGGGTGGCGAGCGATTGCTTGGGCCCGACGAGTTCTTCGTGGGCTACCTGACGACGGCGATTGAACCGACCGAGGTGCTCACCGAGATCCGGTTTCCAGCGATGGCAGCCCATGCCGGAAACGCGTTTGTCGAGGTGTCCCGGCGGCACGGCGACTTCGCGCTGGTCGGCGCCGCCGCGGTTGTGCATGCTGCTGGGGATGGACGCTACCGCGACGTCCGGCTGGCGTTTATCGGTGTGGGGCCGACTCCCGTACGGATCAAAGAAGCCGAGGCTGCGCTGGAGGGCCACAGGTTCCAGGAGAGTCTTGTTGATGACGTCGCGCGGCTCGTCGCCGACCGTCTGAATCCGGAGTCCGACATCCAGGCCTCAGCGGAGTACCGCAAGCACGTGGGCGGAGTTCTCGCCCGCCGCGCGCTATTGGCAGCCGCATCACGAGCAGGAGGGCAGCGAGCGTGACGAAGGCCACGGTTCCGGTCGCAGAGCGAACCGCCGCGTTCACCGTGAATGGGAGGCGGGTCGAACTCACGGTCCCGGTGCGCAAGACCCTGGCCGACGCGCTGCGCGAGGATCTGGGACTCACCGGAACGCACCTGGGATGCGAGCATGGGGTCTGCGGCGCGTGTACGATCCTGCTCGACGGTCAGGCGGTCCGTTCGTGCCTGCTGCTGGCCGTGCAGGCCGACGGACACGAACTGAAGACGGTCGAAGGCATGGCCGACGGCGATCGTCTGCACCCAATCCAGGAGGCCTTCTGGGAGACGCACGGGCTGCAGTGTGGGTTCTGCACCCCGGGCTTCCTGATGACGATCGAGGAGTTCCTCCGAGAGAACCCTCACCCGACGGAGGATGAGATCCGTGAAGGGATTGCGGGCAATCTCTGCCGCTGCACAGGATATGTGAACATCATCAAGGCGGTGCAGGTCGCGGCCGTGAAGCTCGCGGCTCCCTGACAGGGCTTCATCCCGTCATATACAACCCGCCGTTCACATGAATCGTCTCGCCGATGATGAAACTGGCGGCGTCCGTCGCCAGGAACCCTACGACGTCGCCGATCTCCTCGGGCCGACCGATGCGCCCCAACGGAATGCCGCTCCGCAACTGCTCTAGTTGCTCTGGGCTCGTGAGGGTGCGTTGGAACTCGGTGTCAATCGTCCCGGGCGACACGGCCAGCACACGCACGCCCTGTGGAGCCAACGTGCGAGCCAGTGCGCGTGTCAGGGTCAAGAGCGCACCCTTGGCCGAAGAATAGGCGAATACAGTGTCCGTGCCCCCGAGGTTGGCGGCGGTGGACAGGATGTTGATCACGACGCCTGTTCCCCGGCGGATCATCGGCGGCGTGAGCTGCTGGCAGAGGTAGAGCGGCGCGCGATAGTTCAAACCGAAGACCGAATCCAGAAAGGCGGCGTCGAGGTCCATCCAGTGCACGCGGCGGATCGGCGTGCCGGCGTTGTTGACGAGAATGTCGACCGGAGCAAACGCGCCTGCTTCCACCGCGACGCGCCTGGCGTCGGGCGCGAACGCAAGATCTCCCTGTATGACGCGGGCCTGCCGTCCAAGCGCGCTGATCTCTGCGCTGATCGCCTGCGCCTTTGTCACATTCCGATGATAGTGGATGGCAACGTCGGCCCCGCGCCGGGCCAGCGCGCGCACGATCGCGGCGCCGATGTCGCTGGTGCCGCCTGTGACAAGAGCGGTACGCCCTTCCAGTTCCATCTGACGGTTACGTGTCGTCCTGTTTGATCTCCTTCATCACTTCACGCTCGACCTGCCCGAAGGGCGAGTCTTTGAAAGCCTGATCCATGGCGCTGAAGGTCTTG
>JBQTJG010000173.1:0-2614 GCA_052387355.1 Armatimonadota bacterium
GGCCGCGCTGGGCGAGATCTACGCGGAGCGATCCGGGGTCGTCAACCTGGGCGTGGAAGGGATGATGATCCTGGGCGCGTTCCTCGCCTTTGTCGTGGCCCACACGACGGGTGATCCGTTCATCGGGTTGCTGGCCGCGGCGGTAGCCGGCGGACTTGGCGCGCTGCTGCACGCGTTCATGTCGATCACGCTCCGCGCGAATCAGTATATCTCCGGACTGGCGCTGGCGATGTTCGGCCTCGGGCTGACCGGTGTCTTGGGCCGCGGATGGGAAGGCATTCCGCTTGAGGCCACGCTCGCGGAGATCTCGATCACCACGTACCTGGGCATCGCGCTTGCCGCGGCCCTGTGGTTTGTGCTCTATCACACCCGGCCAGGCATCGTCATCCGTTCAAGCGGCGAGTCGCCCGCGGCCGCGGAAGCCATGGGCGTGAACGTCTCCCGGGTGCGGTATCTCTGTGTGATCTTGGGTGGGCTGCTCGCCGGCGTCGCCGGCGGGTTCCTCTCCGTCGCCTACCGCCCGTCGTGGACTGAGGGCATGACCGGTGGCATGGGATGGATTGCGCTCGCCATCGCCATCTTTGCCGGGTGGAATCCTTTGAAGGCGCTCGGCGGCGCGGTGCTGTTCGGCGCGCTCTTCCATCTGTCCTTTCGCCTGCAGGCCTTCATGGCTCCTGAGTTGTTGAGAATGATGCCGTTCGCCTCAACGATCCTGGTGCTGGCGGCTACGGCCAGGAGCCGGCGCGGGCAGGGCGCGCCCGAGGCCTTGGGGATCCCCTATGCCCCTGGAGAGCGGTGAGCCAGGAGGGATTAGGCACCGGCACACCGTATCTTGATATCCGACACTCGTGCGGAGACAACATCTGGGGGGAGTGATACGATGCGCTGGCTGACCATGTTGGCAATCGCCGTTATCATCGGTGCCCTGGCCGTCCCCGGCGTCGCCCAGGGGAAGCTGAAGGCCGGGTTCATTTATGTCGGCCCAATCGGGGACTATGGCTGGACGCATGCCCACGACCAGGCGCGGAAGATCGCGCAAAAGCAGCTCCCGTGGCTGGAGACACTCTACATCGAGTCGGTCCGGGAGAGCCAGGCCGAGCCGTTCATCGACAAGCTCGTCGGCCAAGGAGCCAACGTGATCTTCACCACCAGTTTTGGATTCATGGACGGCACGCTGGCCGCCGCCAAGCGCCACCCCAATCAGATCTTCGCGCACGCTTCGGGGTTCAAGCGCGCGCCGAACCTGGCCACCTACATGGCCGACTTCTATCAGCTCTACTATCTCAACGGCCTGATGGCCGGCGCCGTGACGAAGAGCGGCAGGATCGGGTACGTCGGCGCGTTTCCCATTCCTGAGGTCAAGCGGCATATCGGCGCCTTTGCGCTCGGCGTCCGCGCGGTGAACCCCAGAGCCACCGTCCACGTGCGCTGGATCTTCGAGTGGTTCAAGCCGTCGGCCGCCAAGGAAGCAACCGAGGCATTGATCGCCGAGGGCGTAGACGTCTTAGCATTCACCGAGGACTCGCCGACGGTCGTCCAGGTGGCGGCCAAGCGCGGCCTGCCCAGCTTCGGTCACTATTCGCCGATGCACAAGTTCGCGCCCGAGCATGTCGTCTCGGGGCAGCTCGTGCACTGGGACAAGATCTACGTCGACTTCCTGTCCAAAGTCCAATCTGGCAAGTACACCAACAAAAATTTGGAGAACGTCGACTACTGGTGGCTGCTGGCGGAGCGCGCGGTTGAACTGGGCGGCCAGGAACGCATGCCGGTCAACCCTGCGTGGAAGAGTCGACTCCAGGCGGTGCAGGTGAGCACACCGGATCTCGGCCGGCTATCGGTGTACGACTTGGTCATGAAGCGGATGGCCCAGATGTCGGACAAGAAGATGGGGTTCGACCCCTACACCGGGCCGATCAAGGACCGCAAGGGCGCCGTGCGGGTCGCTGACGGCAAGCGTATGACCGTAGGGGAACTGACGAGCATGGAGTGGGCGGTACCTGGAATCGTCGGTCCCTGGCCGAAGGAACCGTAAAGCCGTCGGACCCTCGGCGCCGCTGACATAAGAACCTAGAGGACGCGCACGAGCGGGACGCCCCGGGCGGTGACGCGCTGGGTGTTCCCGCTCGTTTCGTCTTTGGGCCACAAGGCCTTGCGAGACCGGCTCCAGAACCAGGTTTCACCGGTGGCCTGGGTCTGCTGAAACGCTTCAAGGTTCATCCACGCGAGCATCAGCACCGCGCCCGACCGCACGTCCCCACACCCTGTTCAACCATGGCGCCCTCCGCGCCTGCCGCCGCCCGCAGCTCGTCCGTCGTGGTCATCCCGCCAGAGAGCATGCCATCACGCCTGACATCAGTGTAGATCAGTCGCACGACGCCGGCAGCGGGTCCCTGCCTGGGCCTGGGCCGACATTTAGAGAAGATTTCGCTCGAAGGATTTGCAAAAGTAGACATTGAATACCCATTGGAGCCCCCAAATCTCACCTTACAAGGAGGAATTAACGTGAAGAAGGCCTTTCGTATCGTCGTTGCTGCGTTGGCGGTCATGACGCTGGTCGGACTGGCTCCTCAGCCCTCTTCGACCGGAGATGTACAGGAGAAGTGGCAGTTTGCAG
>JBQTJG010000174.1:0-7530 GCA_052387355.1 Armatimonadota bacterium
TCCAGTCCTGGGCGCAGCGGTTCACCAGCGCGACGCACACGGGGCTCATGTTCACCTTCGAGCCCGTCGTTGCGGCGCTGGCCGCGTATCTCCTGCTGGGCGAGATGCTGACAAGGCGCCAGGTGCTGGGCGCGGCACTGATCCTCGCAGGGATTGTGGTCACGGAACTGAACCAGGATTCGCCGGCAGCCAGGTAGGCGCGACAGGTGGAGGTGAGTCATGAGTGACGCCAGAGGCTTCCAGACACGTGCCATCCACGGCGGCGCCGTGCGCGATCCATTGAAGTCGGTCAACATGCCGCTCTATGAGACCTCGACGTTTCGGTTCGACACGATGGCCGACGGCGCGGCGCTCGGCGTTGATCGGGGAGACGGCTGGTATTACACCCGGTGGGGCAACCCGACGACGCGCCTCTTTGAGGAGCGGATGGCGCTGCTCGAGGCCGGCGAGGACGCCCTGTCCACCGCCTCGGGCATGGGCGCGATCTCGACGGCGGTCCTTGGGATGGTGGAGCCTGGGGGGCATGTCGTGTCGCCGCGTGCCGTGTACCAGGCGACGTTCCAGTTGTTTAACTAGGTGCTCCCCATGCGCGGCGTCGAGGTCACCTTCATCGACTCGGTCGACACCGCGGCCTATGAGCGAGCGGTGCGACCCACCACCACGCTGGTGTATGTCGAGACGCCCAACAACCCTTTGATGCAGGTCACCGACATCGCGGAGGTGGCGGGGCTGGCCCGCCGCATCGGTGCAACGACCATCGCGGACAATACCTTCGCCTCCCCGTTCAATCAAACGCCGATCGCTCTCGGCGTCGATCTGGTCGTGCACAGCGCCACGAAGTATCTCAGCGGGCACTCCGATGTCACGGCGGGGGCGATCGTGGGTGCGCGTGATCTGATCGCTCGAGTCAAGCGGACGCTGCGGATCCTCGGACCGGTCCTCGACCCGTTCGCCGGCTGGCTGCTCCTGCGGGGCCTGAAGACCCTGGGGCTGCGGGTCGAACGACACAACGACAATGCGCAGCGGCTGGCCGAGTTCCTGGCCGCGCATTCCCGGGTGGCTGGGGTCAACTACCCCGGGTTAGCCTCGCACCCGGCGCATGCCGTCGCGGCGCGCCAGATGCGGGGCTTCGGCGGCATGCTCTCGTTCGAGGTGCGGGGAGGATTCGAGGCAGGCGTGCGCTGCGTCGAGGCGCTGCGGACCTGCATCCTGGCAGTCAGCCTGGGCGGAGCCGAGACCCTTGTCACGCATCCCGCATCGACAAGCAGCGCGGGCATCCCGCGGGCGGATCTCGAGCGCGCAGGCATCACCGAGGGGCTCATCCGAGTGTCAGTCGGCCTCGAGGACATCAGCGATCTGATCGCCGATTTCGACCAGGCGCTGCGGGCCGCGGCGTAGGCCGTGGATTCGAAGACCGCCGGACTCCTTGGCCGCACCGCCCTCCGGCTCGATCCTCGAGCCTTTACGATCGCCAGCGTGTCGCCGTCCTACGAGAAGAGCGTCCGACTTGCCCTCTCCGAGTTGCACGCGCCATTCTTCATCCAGTTCCTCCCCGATGAGTTGTCGATCGTTCTGGCCGAGGACGAGTGGGCGCACGTGCGATCGAAGTTCCCAGGCGCCCAAGAGGAAACCGGCTACCGGCTCATCACGCTCAACGTGGCGCTGGACTGGCAGGTGACCGGCTACCTGGCGGCCGTGACCGCCGCGCTGGCGAAAGAGGGCATCCCCGTCGGCGTGCTCTCCTCGTTCCACCACGATCATCTGCTGGTGCGAGGAGATCGCCTGGAGAATACGGTAACGGCGCTGCAGCGCCTCATCGACGCCGCGTACGCCGCTACCGAGAACGCCGGCTGAACGAATGCCTGAGCGATTCCACTTCCTGAACGTGATCGCATCGATCACCTAGTCCCCCCTCGCCCAGTCAAGCAAGATCCGCTCCGCCTCGGCCAGGGTCGCGGCTTCGGCGTCGGCAGTGATATGCTGGTGATTCCTGTTCTCGGGGTTGGGTGCCATCGTCACGTAGAGCGTCCGAGCGCCGACGTTTCTCCCACCGGCGATGTCGGCTGTGAGTGTGTCGCCGACCATGGCGACACACTCAGGCGGCAGGTTCCATCGTTCGAGGACCGAGCGGAAGATGCCGGGATCGGGTTTGACGCGGCAGTAGCCGGCGGACGAAACGACGGGATCGATATACGGGCGGAAACCCATCCGGTCGACGATCTGTTCAATTAACCAGTGGGACGTCGCGTTCGAGATGCATCCAACGGAGAGTCCGGCGCGCCGGAGATTCTCGAGCAGCCGCACGGCATCGGGAAAGGCGCGGTAGCCTTCCAGTTCGGGCTCGAAGAACGCACGCTCGGCAGCGTCGATCAATCCGGTGTCAGGCAGGGGCCGATTAAACTGTCCAAGCGCGCGGCGGACACCTTCCTGCATCGTGTGCTGCCGACCGCTTGCCGCTGTCGTCGCCAGTACCCAGCGGCGCGCCTGGCGAACGGCCGCCTCGACAGTGGGAGGCCAGCCCTCGACCTGCAGCCACTTGGTCAGGTGTTGGATACAGTCCTCGTCCGACGTCGACGGATAGATGAGTGTCCCGCCGAGGTCGAAGATCACCCCGGCGAGGGCTAGACGGGTCGGGGGTCCGAGGCTCATCACGCAGGGATTATACGATACTCGTTCGAACGCATGTGTATTGTGTCACAGGACGCGTCAGGATTGCTCAAGCGAGTGCTGCTGTTCAACCAGCTCAGCGACGAGATACTGGCGGGCCTGGCCGCGCATCTCCGCCGGCGCGCCTTCCGCCGGGACACGATCATCTTTCACAAGGATCAGGCCGGCGACGCGCTCTACATTGTGGAGTCAGGCCGCCTTCGGATCTTTCTCCCCGCTGAAGGCGGAGAGGAGTTCACCATTGATGTGCTTGGCCCGGGCGACGTCTTCGGGGAGATGGCCCTCCTCGATGGGTTGCCCCGTTCGGCCAGTGCGGTTACTCTTGAAGACTCGGTGCTCCACACACTGAGCAGAGAGGAGTTTCAGCGCTACCTTGCCGCATCTCCACAACTGGCGAGCGCCTTACTCTCGTTCCTGAGCGGCCGGATCCGGCACGTCATGGGGTACACCGAGACCCTTGCGTTTCTCGACGTGTACGGCCGCGTGGCGCGCGTGCTTCTCGATATGGCCGAGCGTTACGGCGTCAAGGAGAACGGCGTGGTGATCAACGTCGACCTCACGCAGGCCGAGCTGGCTACGATGGTCGGGGCCACACGGGAGCGGATCAACCGGGCGCTGGCCGCCTTCCGTTCGCAGGGACTCATCGAGACTCGCGGCAAGAAGATCGTCTTGCTCGATTCCAAACGCCTGGGCGAACGAATCTACTAGTCCCACGCAGCAAATCCTGGAGCAGGGAGGTGTAGCATGGCCGGACGGAAGACAGCCACCGGGGGTACGACGATGCGACACTTGCGAGTGTACAAGGCGGTGCTCTTGATCTCGATCGTGAAGCGCAACCCGGCGAAGCTCAAAAGACTGGCGACGGCACTGCGCAACATGCCCGGCGTGCGGCACATCGAGGCCGCCATTTTCCAGGACTGGGTGTCGGAGCCCCCAATACCCGAGCCCGTCGTATTCCGAAGACCCGGTAAGCCCGAGCCCTGGCGACCCTACGGCGTCTTGATCCACGTCGAGTCCGAGAAGGACGAGGTTCTTCAGCGTCAGATCAAAGACATCTTCAGGGTCGCCACGAAGGTAGAGGCGGATCCGGAGTTGATGGAGATCAACGGCGCGGATGCCTGGTAGATGTCTATGCCTTGTCAGCGATGGCAAACGCAATCGCTTGTTCCGCCTGCATCCGTCGGCCCTCCAGGAGGGTCGCGGGTCCCTTCTCACCCAACTCGCTGAGAACGGAGGCCACGTCGCGATCGTGCTCGGCACGGTCGGCGGGTGGAATGGGGGCGCCGATGGCGTCACGCAGGGCGGCCGCGGCGCCGAACAACCGCCCGGCCCTCTCCTTCTGACCCTGCGCCGAGGCGAGTCCGGCCAGGATGTCCAGGCCCTCGGCGATGCCTCGCCTGTCACCCAACGCCCTGCGCAGCACCAGGCTTTCGCGGCCCAATGCTGCCGCCCGCTCAAGGTTGTCACGATGCTGTGCCAGTCGTGCTAGATTGACGAGCGCGTTTGCGATTCCCTCTTGGTTCCCTAGCTCCCGCGAGAGGGCCAGGCTCTCTTCAGATAGTTCCGCTGCCTGCTGGAAGCGGCCCTGCCGATACGCCACAAGGCCCAGGCTGTTGAGCGAGTACACCACATTGTGTCTGTCGCCCAATTCCTGGCGGATGCGCAGGCTCTCTTCGAAGAGCGCACGTGCTTCTTCATCGCGATCCTGGGCCGCGGCCGTGAGGCCAAGGTTATGGAGCGAGATGGCGATGCCGTGGATATCCCCCATTGTCTGATAGATCTCCAGGCTCTGGCGGTGAAAGGAGTCTGCGGCCGCATGATCGCCCTGAGCCATCGACACGCGGCCGAGGTTGTTGAGGAGCGTGGCAACGCGGCGTCTGTCATCGAGGTCACGCGAAAGGACGAGGCCTTCCTGGTAGCGCGCGTGCGCGATACTGTACTCGGATTGAACCCAGGCCACGAGCCCCAGCATATTGAGCGCGTCCGCAATCCCCGGCCGATCCCCAAACCCTCGAGACAGAGCCAGGCTTTGCTCCAAGAACGTACCGGCTGCCGTGTAGTCGCTCTGGGCCCACGCGAGCCTTCCCGCCTCGAGGAGGGCACGAGCCCGCGACGCACTGGTTGCATCGCCACGCTGTTTCAGCACCCCTTCCAACCACCCGCGCGCCTCTGTGAGGTAACCCCGCATCCACCAGAAGCGCCCCATCGCGGCTGCCAGCCGCAGGCCCGCCTCGCCAGTTCCCGCTTCCGCCTGGCTCCATTCCAGCGCGGCCCGCAGGTTGTCATGCTCCACCTCGAGACACTTCAGCCAGGTGCTCTGCGCCGCTCCGCGGAGTTCCACCTCCGCCCGCTCCGCCAGGCCCAGGAACCAGTCCCGATGCCGCTGACGCACTGGGGCGTCTTGCCCGGATTCTAAGAGCCTCTCCTGTCCATACTGCCGTACGGTTTCGAGGAGCCGGTAGCGGATCTCCCCGGCTTGCTCGTCAACAATCACGAGCGATTTATCGACGAGCTCCGAGAGCAGATCGAGGATCCCCTCGTTCTCGATGCTCCCACCGGCACAGATCGACTCGGCCGCTTCGAGCCTCCATCCACCGGCGAAGACCGACAACCGGCCCAGAAGCACGCGCTCCTTCTCTGGGAGCAACACGTAGCTCCAGTCCATGACTGCACGCAGCGTCTGCTGCCGTGTGGGGGCCGTCCGACTGCCCCCGACCAGCAGCCGGAAACGATCGTTCAGGCGCAGCGCGATCTGGTCAAGCGCCAGAACTTTCACCCGCGCCGCCGCCAGCTCGATCGCCAGCGGGATACCATCCAGCCGCTGACAGATGTGGGCCACCAGCGGCGCGTTGTCGCGTGTCAATTGAAAGCGGGGCATCACGGATGTTGCCCGGTCGACAAACAGCCGCACCGCTTCAGATTGTGTCAGGGCCTCAAACGGCGGCACGCGGTCGAGGTTAGGCAGTGAGAGCGAGGGCACGCGATAGGTCACCTCTCCCCCCACGCCGAGCCGTTCGCGGCTCGTGGTCAGGATATGGACATCCGGACAGGCACGCAGCACCAGCTCAGCCAGTTGCGCGCACGCCCTGACCAGGTGTTCGCAGTTGTCCAGGATGATCAGGAGATGCTTCGGTTTCAGATGCTCCGACAGGGTGACATGCAGAGGACGACCAGGCTGCTCACGGACGCGCATGACCGATGCCACCCTCTGCGGGACGAGACCCGGATCCGATAGGGTGGCGAGTTCAACCAGCCACACGCCGTCTCGATACGCATCCACAAGATCGGTGGCGATCTCGATGGCCAGGCGCGTCTTGCCGCACCCGCCGGAGCCTGCCAAGGTGACGAGCCGGTCGCGGGAAAGCACCTGTTTCACGTTGGCCATCTCGCGCTCGCGTCCAACAAAGCTCGTCAACTGACGGGGCAGGTTGTTGGGCAGGCTATCCAGGGTCCGCAGCGTCGGGAAGTCCGCAGCGAGAGCGGGGTGGAGAAGCTGGAACACATGCTCGGGGCGGTGCAGCCCCTTCAGGCGGTGAGCGCCGAGGTCGCGAAGTCCTGCATCCGCCGGCAGGTCGAGGTCGACGAGGTCTCGAGTCGTGTGTGAGAGGAGAATCTGACCACCCCATCCCGCCTCGCAAATCCGTGCCGCGCGGTGCACGTCCAGGCCGACGTATGCGCCGCCGGTGGCGATCGGTTCGCCTGTGTGTAGTCCCATGCGCACGCGCAGGTCCACCGCGTCTGGCCAAGGATGGGCGGCGATCGCGCGCTGGGCGTTTAGCGCCGTGAGCAGGGCATCGCGGGCGCTCTGGAAGGCGACCAGAAAGCCATCACCCTGGGTCTCGATCTCCCGGCCCTGACCTGCCTCGAACGCAACGCGGAGCAGCCTCCGGTGGTCGGCCAGGACGCGAGCGTACTGCGCGTCGCCGAGATGTTGGATGAGGGGCGTGGATTCCTCGATGTCGGTAAAGAGGAAGGTGACCGTCCCGGTTGGCAGAGGAGGTATCGGCCGCCACCCCCTGGGACCGTGTCCAGATTCTGCTCGGGGGACGTTCGCTGGACCATGAGCAGTCCCTGCGCGGGGCGAAGCGCGCGCCCGGGCAGAAGTAGAAGCGGAGGAGACGGGGGTACGCACCCATCTCCTCCGCCGTGATGGCGGTCGGACTGTCACGTGTTCCGCAGGTCGCGGTCGTCCATCGGCTCGCGGTCAGACGGCGTGATCTGCACCGACTGCGCGACGGGCTCATACAGGCGCGGCTGCTCGAAGTCGCTGACGTTCTCCGCAGTCTGGTAGATCCGCGGCAGCTCGAAGTCAGACACGCTGGCGATCGGGTCATACAGGCGCGGCTGCTCGAAGTCGCTGACGTTCTCCGCGGTCTGGTAGATCCGCGGCAGCTCGAAGTCAGACACGTTGGCGATCGGCTCGTACAGGCGCGGCTGTTCGATGTCGGTCACGTTCGCCACGGGCTCATACAGCCGTGGGTGCTCGAGGTCGGTCACGCTCGACAAGGTGAGCGGGTTAATCTGGAACAGTGACACGATCAGGGCGATCAGAGCGATCAACTTGGCCATGACTTGTCCCCTCCTTTGAGTTTGGCTCCCAGCGTCCGGGCGGCGGCCTCAGGCTCCGTCGTCCGTGCTGTTCACCTGGCCCTCACTTTACGGATCTGACGCATATTGGACTATGGCGCGGACCACGGCGAGACGGTGAAATGGAACACACCTCAGGACGTCCGGGCAAGACGGCCAGAACGAGGCGCTGCGCGAAGGAGATCCGTGTGCCCTGGAGAAGGCATCAAGCCGTCTTCCGACACCGACAATTGGGGCTTTGCGCACGCATGAGCACGATGCAGATTGAGCTCAGCA
>JBQTJG010000175.1:0-6580 GCA_052387355.1 Armatimonadota bacterium
CCCAACCAGAACGCGCACCGTGCCGCTCGTGCCGCGTCGCCCCGGCTTAGGAACTCGTGATGCGCACGGGCTCAGATGTCGGCGCTGTCGGCGTCCCTACCGACCAGGTAAGCGGCCGTTGCGAGCCGCTCGAGATCCTCAGGCTCAAGCGGCGCCTCGTGGTCCGCAGCCAACAGCTGGGCGTACGCATCCCCCACGCCTGCCGCCCGAAGGACCCCCGGCCACGAGCGCGCGCGTCAGCCATCATGGCCCTTCAGCGGATACGGCACTAGGCGTCGACCAGAATCTTGAAACCGCCATAGACCATGCGCTTCATGTCGAAGGGCATCGGTTTGTCCTCCATGCCTGCTCCCATGCTCAGATCCTTCATCACCTTCGCGTTGACGCGATCACGATGCGCGCGCGACTTGAATACGATGTACGAGAACACCACCATCTCGCCCGGCTTGAGCTTGACTGTTCGCGGGAACGGAACCCCCCACTTTGTCTTGAGATCATCGCCGACGCACTCCTTGTAGTCCAGGGCGCCGTACTTCCGCCAGATTTTTCCCGCCTTCTGGGCCATGCGGCGGTACGCCCGTAGGTTCTTCTTTGGGACGGGCAAGACAAATCCATCGACATATCGCATGTGAACCCTCCTTTGGTTAACTCCCTGGTCTTAACTTTACAACTCGGAACCCAAGATGTGTGACTTTCGGGGACTGTATCACCCGAGTTCTGCACAGTTCAACGTGTTCACTGCCCATTTGATGGAACAACGGGCGACCTTCACTGAGTAGCACTGGCACGAGGTGAATCCTGTATCTCGTCAAGAAGTCCTGCTAGATCCGCTTCACGTTCTCTTCATCAGTCAAGAAAGGCCAGGCGTCTGCGAAAATTTGATAGGTCACGCGCCCCAAGAGAAGAGCAACTGCCATGCCTGGCTCCGTCGATGATCCTCCTGGCTTCGCCTTCAACTACGAATGTCGAGACCCTCATTGAGGGCGTGACAGTCTGTTGTCGTCAGCGGGGGAACCGCAACGCACGAGGTACGCCGCTGGTGTCATCGCGGCTGCGCCGGTCCGCGCGCGCACGTAGCGGCGCGTTCGAGCAGTAGGGCGCGCTCACGTGCGTTTCGCGTCAGCGATGCGGCGCGCTTGAACTCCCCATGTGCCTCGCCGAAGCGGCCGAGCCTGGTCAGGAGGTTCCCGCGTACGCTCGGCAAGAGGTGGTAGCGTTTGAGCGACGGCTCCGACGTCAGCACATCGACGAGCTCGAGGCCCGCTGCTGGACCGAACGCCATCGCGACCGCGACTGCACGATTCAGCTCCACGACCGGGGATGGCACGAGTTGAGCGAGCGCATCATAGAGTGCCGCGATGCGCGCCCAGTCCGTCTCCGCCCCGGTACGCACGCGCGCGTGACAGGCGGCGATCGCGGCCTGCAACGCGTAGGGGCCGAGCGCGCCGCCGAGCTGCTCGGCGCGCTCGAGCGCCGCGAGGCCACGACGGATGAGGAGTTGATACCAGCGCGCGCGGTCTTGATCGAGCAACAGGACGGGCTCTCCCGACGTGCCGATTCGCGCGACCGTGCGCGACGCCTGGATCTCCATCAGCGCGACAAGGCCGTGGACCTCCGGCTCCTTCGGAACGAGCTCGGCCAGGATGCGCCCGAGACGCAGCGCCTCCTCGCAGAGCGCAGGCCGCATCCAATCGTCCCCGGCGGTCGCCGAGTAGCCTTCGTTGAAGACGAGGTAGACGACCTCGAGCACCGACGACAGACGGGCGGCGAGCTCGTCTTTGCGGGGAACCTCGAAGGGGACGCGCGCCTCGGCAAGGGTCCGCTTGGCCCGGACGATGCGCTGAGCGACGGTCGGCTCCCGGACGAGGAATGCACGCGCGATCTCCGCGGTCGTCAGACCTCCGAGCAGGCGGAGCGTGAGCGCAACGCGCGCCTCGGTCGAGAGAACCGGGTGACAGGATATAAACATGAGGCGCAGGAGGTCATCGCCGACATCATCGTCGAGCGCGCCGTCGAGATCGGGCGCGGCCGTCTCCTGCTGGGCCTCGAGCTCGCGACCAAGCTCTTCGTGCTTGCGCTCCAGCCGTGTTCTCCTACGTAGCAGGTCGATCGCACGATGCTTCGCGGTGGCCATGAGCCAGGCGCCCGGGTTGCGCGGGACACCCGACTCGGGCCACTGCTCGAGCGCGACGACGAGCGCGTCCTGCGCGACCTCCTCGGCAAGACCGACATCTCGCACGATCCGCGTGAGACCGGCGATGAGCCGGGCCGACTCGATCCTCCAAACCGCCTCGATCGTGCGGTGCGTATCGGAAGCCGTCACGGCGATTGACCCCGCCAGGGCAGCCGAAGCACGCCGCGACTACGGCTTCGCGGACCTCTTCGCGATCTGCTCCCTGAGCTGAGCATGGTGTTCGACAGCCTCGCTTGGACCGAAGTCCTCCAGCTCGAATACCTGGCGAACCTCGATCTCGCCGTCCTCAAAGGGGACGCGCTTGGTCCACTCGATCGCCTCTTCTCTCGACTTCGCCTGAATCAGCCAGAAGCCGGCGATGAGCTCCTTCGTTTCGGTGAAGGGACCGTCGATCACGGTGCGCTTGGCCCCAGAGAACCTGACGCGCGCGCCCTTCGAGCTCGCCTGCAGTCCCTCACCCGCGAGCAGCACGCCGGCCTTCACCAGCTCCTCGTTGTACTTCCCCATCTCGGCAAGCTGCTTTTCGGTCGGGAGAACGCCTGCCTCCGAGTCCTTATTGGCCTTGACGATCATCATGAATCGCATCGTTCACGCCTCCTTCAGGTTTGGTGTTCGGAGCCTGGCTTCCGGACGGTTTCGACCGGCTGAACCTGGGCTCTACTTACACGTCGAACAAAGGGCAGCGAAATCGACAGGTCGGTGTCAATTGCCCGAGCTCGGCCGGCCGAACCGCTGGGCGACACGCGCCTGCGCTTTGGCGGCTTCCGCGGCTCGATCGCGAGGAGGCGTGCTGGTCACCAGGGAGTCGACAAGCCGCCGGGCGACCTGGGCAACCTCTTCCACCGAGCGGCTGAATGCGGCCTCGTTCGCCTTCGACGGCGCGTTGATTCCGCTGAGCTTGCGCACGAACTGCAGCGAAGCGGCGCGGATCTCGTCGTCGGTGGCGGGTGGCTCGAAGTTGAAGAGCGTTCGGATATTCCTACACATAGTGCGCTGCGACCTCCATGTACAATCTTACCCCCACAGCATCGACCTCGTCACTCTCGGCGCCCTCCCCGGCATTGAACAGCAGGACTGCTAGGGCGCTGAGGATGAGTCCGGCCCAGAGCCTCGTCTTCGAGACCGGAGCCATTTGAGTGGTCGGGTACATGAATTGCTCCTCCACATTGGCTATCGCAGATCACTTGGCCTTTGGCATGGGGGCGTCGAGAAACGCCTTCGTCATCGAAACGATCCAATCAGCCCGGTGCACGGGCGCAAAGTGGTCCGTGCCCGGGAGCACGGCCAGTTGGGCGTGTGGGAGCAGGCGGAACATCTCCACCGCATGCTCGGGACGGACGATATCTGCGTCGCCGATCATGATCAGGGTCGGCGCCTTGATGGACTTGATCTCCTCCGGCCGCCAGCCCTTGAACTCCAGTGCTTGTTTCATCACCTTGGCGACCAGCGTAGGCCATTGTTTCGGATCGGGTGCGACTTTGACGTAGGCCTCTCGAAATTCCTTCGGTATGTCTTCGGCCTTCATGACCTTGAAAGCCTCCACGAGACCGGGCACCAGTCCGTCGTTGTTGTAGTTGGTCCCGAACACGACGAGTTTGCGCACGAGAGCCGGATGCCGCATGGCGATCCGCAGGGCTACATTGCCTCCGTCGCTATAGCCGAAAAAGTCGGCACGTTCGATCTTGAGTTGCCGGAGGACTGCGGCGGTGTCTTCCGCCATCTGCTCGAAGGTCAATGGACGATCGGCGTCGGCCGTGCGCCCGTGCCCCTGCTGCTCGATGGCGATGGTCTTCCGCGCCTTCGCAAGGGGTGGCCGGACCTTCCCCAGACAGGCTTCGATCGTGCACAAGCCCCCGTGGAGCACCACCAGTGGTCTACCGGTTCCCTGGATCTCGTAATACATCTTCAGACCGTTCACGGAGGCATAACTGCCCTTGGCGGCCGAGGCAGGCGCGGCCACAACGAGACCGACGACCGCAGCAATTGCGATGAGACTTCTCTTAAGCATGCCTGTTCTCCAATCTGCGTCGGTGCTCATGCAGGGTCTGAACCTCGCTCCAACTATATGACGAACGAGGCGCGGCGAAATCGACACGGCGCCTCGTCTTCAAGACCGGAGCCGTTTGAGTAGCATCGGTCCAGGCCTTCCATACTTGCTCGAGTGGTGCGTCGAAGAGACGTGATAACGAGATCGCGCTTTTTTGAGGCCTGTGCTGGGCTGCTATTGCTCATACGCCTGCTTCAAGGTCTTTATGTCATTGGGCCACCATTTAATGCTATGAACTCTTGCCCCTCAAGCTGGAATGCAGCGGTCATTACCGTTCCCTTTGGTCTTCCGGAGGCCTCTGCCCCTTCTTCTCCATAGCGCATAGTGCTTCCGACTTTTGAATTCTTGAAAATGGAGGTATAAAAATTCATCGCCTCCTCGGCTTTGTCATCGAACCACAAGAATGGGGTGATTTCTTGCATACAGCCTCCTTACAATTCTATTTTTGAATCTTTGGAGCAGCTCATCGAGACGATCATACCCTTCATTGACGCCCTCTTTCATGGGAGGCTGGAGCTCAGCATCACGGGCCGGTTCGAAGCTACGCAGTTAGCCCGGGCATCATGTGAGACCTTCGAACCTGGCTGGGCATCATCATAGATGTTCGAACCGCCCTTCTCAAGGATCATGCGTCAGTTGCTGCGGGCCGAGTCACCACGGCTGGCCCGTTCCGGTCTCCACATACGACTTAAGGCTGCCCATGAAGTGCTTCCACCCTTGAGCCACCGCGTCCGGCGCGTCCTGCCTCCAGCCCCCATGATCGAGAGAGACCACGACCGCGCCGCCAGCGTCCGTGAGCCGCCAGGTGAGCGAAGTGCCAACCCAACTCGGGTGATCGTGGGCTACGCAGGTCCATCGCACACGCTCGTTCGCGCTCATCTCGTCGATACGGAAACGCATGTGCACAGGGGTGCCGTCCTTGTCGAAGCGCAATTGAGCCTCGCCGCCGACCGATTCGGCAACCTGGGCGACCGTGTTCCACCAGCCACGGTAGCCGGTCTGCCGCGTGAGCGCCTCGTACGCCTTGCCAGCCGGAGCAGAGATTCGAATCTCATCTTTGATCGAGTTCATGCCCATTCTCCTCTCATCACTTGTCGTCAAGAGCCGTTCCAGGTTGCCAAGGCAACTCTCCCAACCGTCCTGGTGACCGCGCCGGATCTTCGGATCCGGCGGAAGCTCGTGCGTGAGCACCAGCTCGGTGCGCGCGCCGCGGCCGGCCAACTCCACGGTCACGACACTGTCTACGACTCCGAGCTCTGGGCAGCTCCACGTGAAGACGAGCCGCGAGACCGCCACGATTTCGCGGTATTCACCAAACTGGATGTGGCGGCCACCGTCGGCGTCGAGCATTGCGAGTTCGTAGCGGCCGCCGACCCTCACGTCGGCCGTGACCGTCGCGGTCCAGTCATGCCCGGGAAACAACCAGCGCGTCATCAGCTCTGGGCGGGTCCAAGCCTCGAAGACACGCTTGCGCTGCGCGTTCAGGACCCGTCTGACCGATATCCCACTGCCTGCCGGCATCGAGTCACTCCTTGGCCTTGAGCTCCCGCAGGAGGTCATCGAGCGCGTCCAGCCGCTTCTCCCAGAGCCTGGCGAGTTGGGCCAACACCGTCGCAGCATGCTGAATCGGCGCCGGAGTGAGCCGGCAGCGGTGCGTCCGTCCGCGCCGAGTGCGCCGCAGCAGACCCGCGCGCTCGAGGACCTGAACGTGTTTGGACACTGCCTCCAGTGACATCTTGAACGGTTCGGCGAGCTCGGTGACGGTGTGCTCCTTGCGCGCGATCCGGCGGAGTATCTGGCGGCGCACAGGGTGCGCGAGGGCGCGGAAAACGTAGTCTATGTGTTCTGAACTATACTCAACCATTAGGTTGAGTATATGACCAGCGTTGAACGCTGTCAACGTCGTTCTGCTTGAACATCTGCGGGAATAATCTTCGAACCTGGCTGGGGAGGGCGATTGCCAGTCGCACGACGGGCGGTACCGTGAAGCCAAGCAGGTAGACCCTATCGATAGCTGTGTCATCGGAGAGCGTCTGGCCTCTGTCCGGAGCGTAGGCGCCCGAGAAACTGTCACGCGCCCTGGAGGCCGGCACTGCTTGCAAGAGTTTCACACCGAGTCGGTCACCGATAGCCGGCGCAGGCACCCACGCCAGTTCTCGACGTCACGGGGTTCACGGTCTCGTACCAGAACTGAAGAGTGTTTCAGGATGATACACGACCATTACCCGACCCACTATCGAGCCGGACCCGGTCCGAATTAGGTTTTCGAGTACTCCGCGTCTTCGCCGCCCAAGGGAGATCTTCTCGCCGTGATGGCCCCCGAAGTTCGTCTACCTTGA
>JBQTJG010000176.1:0-8219 GCA_052387355.1 Armatimonadota bacterium
GCCACGTTTGGAAGAGCTTCCGGCGGCCGCGGGGCGAGGACGCAGTCGAGGTGCTGCGCGATGTCTCGCTGCAGGTCGAGACCGGGAAGTTCGTCTGCCTGATCGGTCCCTCAGGGTGCGGCAAGACCACGCTTCTGCGGCTGATGGGCGGGTTGATCCCCACCGACCGGGGCCAGATCACCGTCGGCGGACGGCCACCGGTTCCCGGCCCGCATGCAGGATTCGTCTTTCAGGCGTACCGCCTGCTGCCCTGGCGCACGGTGCTCGACAACGTCCGGTTCCCGCTTGAGATCCAGGGCGTCGACCGGGCAAAGCAGCGGGAGCGCGCACAAAAGCACATTCGGATGGTGGGACTGGAAGGCTTCGAGCACCGGTTTCCGCACGAGCTGTCCGGCGGCATGCAGCAGCGGGTCGGGCTGGCGCGCGCGCTGGCCATCGAAGCCGGGATCCTCTTCATGGATGAACCCTTTGCTGCCCTCGACGCCCAGACGCGAGAGTTCATGCAGATCGCTCTGAGCCGCATCTGGGAAGCTCATCGGGTGACGGTGGTCTTCGTGACGCACAGCCTCGACGAGGCGCTGTTTCTCGCCGACCAGGTCGTGCTAATGCGGCCGAGGCCCGGGGCCGTCGAGGAGGTGCTCGACGTGTCGCTGCCCCGGCCGCGTTGGGCGTATGACGTTCGCGCGCGGCCCGAGTTCGTGGAGATGCGCGCGCATCTGTGGGCCGAGATCCGCAAGATGGTGGCCAATCAACCCGAATTCGCCTGGCTGCTGTCGGGGTCCGACGCGGAGGGTCATGTCGGTCTACGGCCTGTGTAAGGCGATCCATCATCTGTACATCAACCGCGAGACCGCCATGGCCGCGCGCGCCGCGGACTTCACGATCCTCGACCGGTTCGACCTGGAGCCCGAGGAACGGCAGGCGATTGAGCGGAGGGATCTGGTGGCGCTGTACCGCCTGGGCGCGCATCCGCTGCTGCTCTTCCACTTTGCAGTGGTGATGGACGCCCGCGAGCGCTACGTTCGAGAAGTGGTTCCCCAACTCCAGGGACTTCCGAATCCCTTCTACGACTACTACCAGCGCCACCGGAGTTACGTCCCATGAGCTCTGATCCGATCGAAGTGGCGACAGCGCTCTCCGCGCCGCGACCGGAGCGGCGTCGCGGGCTTGGCTCGATCAGTGTCACCGGATGGCGGCTCATCACGCTGGTGATCATTTTGGTCGTCTGGCATCTCGTCTCGATTCCTGCCGGGAAGTTGCTGATGCCGTCTCCCCTTGATGTGGCGCCCGCGTTCATCGCGCTCGTGCGCAGCGGCGAACTGATCAAGGCGCTGGGCAGCAGCCTGGTCGTCCTGTTTGGTGGGTACGGGCTGGCGATCCTCGTCGGGATCCCGTTGGGTGTACTCATGGGCGGCATCCGGAGGGTGGGGGAAACCCTCGAGGTGTACGTCTACGGCCTCAACTCGACCCCTCGCGTGGCGTTCATCCCACTGATCGTGCTCTGGTTCGGACTGGACGCACAGGCCAAGATCGTCATTGTCTGGCTGGCGGCCGTTTTTCCGATTCTGATCAACACCTACGCCGGCGTCCAGAACACCGACTGGGGGCTGATCGAGGCCGGCCGGTCATTCGGCGCGCGCCAGAGGCAGATCTTCCTGCACATCATGCTGCCGTCAGCCTTGCCGTATATCGTCACCGGTCTGCGCATCGGCGCATCCCTGGCGATCATCGGCACGGTGGTGTCCGAGTTGTACACGGCGCTCTCAGGACTGGGGAATCTCCTGGCGCTGTTTGGCAACACGTTCCAGACGGCCAAGTATTTCGTCCCGGTGCTCGTGCTGATGGGGCTTGGGACGCTCATCAGTCAGGCGCTGAAGGTGCTGGAACATCGGGTCTCACGGTGGAAGACGACGACGGTTGAATTCTAGAATCGGGACAGGACACTCTCAGGGGGGAAGAGACGATGATACGTTCGCGAAACGCAGGAGTACCGCAGGGGCTGCTGTGGGCCCTGGCGCTGGGGCTGGTCCTCGTCGTCGCCGCATCGGGCGCCCCGACCGGCGGGTTCGGGGTCGCCCAGGCGCAGAGTCCGGGGAAGCCGTTGGTCATCACCGTCACCACCGAGCCGTCGACGCTCGACCCGCAGGCCGGGAACGACCGACACTCGCGGGTGCTCACTGGCAACGTGTTCGAGACGCTGCTCGATCGCGACCGCAACGGCCGGATCGTGCCGATGCTGGCCGAGAGCTACGAGGCTACGAACCAGACGACCTGGCGGTTCAAGCTGCGCCGTGGCGTCAAGTTCCACAACGGCACGCCGTTCACTGCGCAGGCCGCCGCGTACAGCATCAACCGGATCATCAACCCCGACTACCGCACCCAGCGGACGTCGTACATCATCGACATCGCCGGCGCCAGAGCGGTCGACGAGAACACCGTGGACATCCTCACGAAGGGCATCAATGCCGTTCTGCCGATTCAAGTGACCTCCATCTCGATCGTGCCGCCGGCCCTGGCCGATGCCCGCGAGTTCGCGTGGCGGCCGGTCGGTACCGGGCCCTACCGATTCCTCGGCTGGATCCGCGGCCGTGAGATGAAGCTACAGGCGCACGAGGGCTACTGGGGCGCGAAGCCGGCGATCAAGGACATCGTCGTCCGGATCATCCCCGACAAACAGACGGAGCTCGCGGCGCTGCAGGCGGGTGAGGTCGACCTGGTGCTCGATCTGCTGCCGGAGCAGACGAACCTGGCGCCCAGGTTCCTCTCGGCCCCGGCCACCGAGTTCAGCTACATCGCGTTCAACACCTTCAAGCGGGAGCTATCTGATCCGCGCGTTCGGATCGCCATGAACCTGGCGATCGACAAGGACAAGCTCGCCAAGACCATCTACGGGGGCCACGCCAGGCCGAACAACTCGCAGAACCTTTCTGAGGGCATGGTGGGCTATAACTCTACCCTGCGGCCGTTCGCCTACGACCCGGCGAGGGCGCGCGCGCTGCTGGTTGAGGCCGGGTACCCCAACGGCTTCCAGATCACGCTGCACACACCGATCGGCCGCTATCTCAAGGGCGAGGAGACGTCCGAGTATGTGGCACAGCAGCTCGGTGAGGTTGGCATCCGCACCCGCGTGCAGTTACACGAGTGGAACGCCTATCGGACGCTCGGCCGCATCCCGGGCGATCGGCCCAGTGCATTCGACCTGAAGTACGGCTGGAACTCCAACGAGTGGTTCGACGCCTCGCGCATCGACGCACACATTGTCTGCGGTGGGGCGTCGAGCAAGATCTGCGACCGACGCATCGACGATCTGATGGATCGGGCCACCAAGACGCTGGACCAGCGGGTCCGGGCCGAGATGTACCAGCAAGTCTGGGCCATCCTGACCGAGAACCCGTACTCGATCTACCTGCTGCAGCAGAACCTGATCTACGGGATGGCCAGGCGCCTGACCTGGCGGCCACGGCTGGACGATGAGGTGCGCGTCGTCGACATGCGCCTGACGCCGTGAGGGACGTGGGCCCGGGTTAGCGCCGGTCGACCTTCAGGAACCCGCCGATGACACCGGGCTCGCCGCTCCGGTTTGTTCTGTTGCGCGCGCGCGACGGCATCGGCATCCTGCTGCTGGTGACCGTCGTGGTGTTCGTGCTCGCCTACATGGTGGGCGATCCCGCAACCCTGATGGCCCCGGTCGACGCGACGGATGAGCAGATCGCGCGGCTGCGCACCCAGTTGGGGCTCGACCGGCCGTTCTACGTGCAGTTCACGCGGTATTTCGGCGGGCTCCTGCGCGGGAACTTCGGGACCTCGCTGTGGCAGGACCGGCCGGCGCTGCCTATCGTGCTGGAAGCACTGCCGTTCACGATCCTGCTGACGCTGGTAAGTCTGATCTTCGCCGGGCTCGTCGGGGCGCTGTGGGGCACGCTGGCCGGCGTCTGGGCTGAGCATCCGGTCGACCGCGCGGGCAACTTCCTGGCAGTCGCGGCGATCTCGGTCCCGAGTTTCTGGGTGGGCCTGCTCTTGATCGCGATCGTCGCGGTACGGCTCAAGTGGCTGCCGACCTCGGGCTTCCTCGGCTGGCAGGGGCTGATCCTGCCGGCGCTGACGTTGGCCCTCGTGCACGGCGGCCGCATCTTCCTGCTGGTACGCTCGGCGACGTTCGAAGAGACCACCAGGCCCTACGCGCTGGTCGCGCGGAGCAAGGGCCTGCCCCAACGAATCATCATCTGGAAGCATATCTTCCGCAACACCGCGATCACCGTCGCCACCACAATCGGATGGGAGTACGTGCGCATGCTGGGAGGCGCCGCGTTCGCGGTCGAGGTGGTCTTCGCCTGGCCCGGCATCGGTCAGTTGATGATCAACGCGGCGTCCCGTCAGGACTTCCCGGTGCTGCAGGCCGCGGTGATCGTTGCCGGCGCGTTCGTGGTGTTGACGAATGCCCTGGTGGACGCGCTATACCGTGTCCTCGACACCCGGATGCGCGTGGCCTGACCCGTCGCGATGGCCCGGGTCCTGCCGCTCGAACCTCAGGTCTCGCCTCTCGGGCGTCTCTGGGTCGGGGTACGCGACGCTGCAGGCTATATCTGGGTGGCCATCATCGTGGCGATCCTGCTCTTGGCGGCGACCGGATCGCGGCTGGCGCCCTACGATCCCACCTCCCAGGACGTGGTCTCGCGGCTGCTGCCGCCGATGGCGCGGTCGCCACAGGGGTTGCACCCGCTGGGCACCGACCCGCTCGGCCGCGACCTGCTCTCGACTATGATCGCAGGCGTGCGGCTCACGGTCGTGATCGCCGCGGTCAGCACCGTTGTCGGCATGGCGTTTGGCGTGGCCGTGGGCCTGATGGCGGGCTACTACGGCGGCGCCGTGGATCGCATGGCGATGCGGCTGACCGAGGCGCAGACCGCCATGCCGATGTTCCTGGTCGCCATCCTCTTTCTCGTCGTGCTCGGCCCATCGGTATTCAACGTGATCCTGATCCTGCCGTCGCTGGTCTGGCCGGTCTACGCGCGCCTGGTCCGGGCCGAGACGCTGCGGCTCCGCGAGAGCCCGTTCATCGAGGCGGCGGTCGCGACCGGCTGCACCGGGGGCGCGATCATGTGGTCGCACTTGCTGCCCAACATCGCGCCGCGCATCGCGGTGCTGACGGTGATCGAGATCGGCCACGTGATGCTCGCCGAGGCGGGCCTGAGTTTCCTGGGCGTGGGCGTCCAGCCTCCTGATACCACCTGGGGGCTGCTGATCGCGCGCGGCCGGCCCTATCTGGCCGTGGCCTGGTGGCTGCCGACGATGCCCGGGGTCCTGCTCGGGCTGACGGTGCTGGCGCTTAACATGCTCGCTCGACGCTTCGAGACCGCGAGCGGGAGCGCAGGATGAGCGCGGCCGTCCGGCTCGAGGAGCCTGGGATACCCGCGGCTCCCCTGCTCGAGGTGCGTGGCCTGAGCGTGCACTTCGAGACCCGCCGGGGCATCCTGCGCGCGGTCGACGACATCTCGTTCACGTTGGGACGCCGGCAGACCCTGGGGATCGTGGGCGAGAGCGGCAGCGGTAAGAGCGTGTCGATGCTCGCGATGCTCGGTCTCTTCCCGCCGCTCACGAAGGTGCGGGTCGCGGGTCAGGTGCTGTTCGAAGGCCGCGACCTGCTGCGGCTCTCCGAAGACGACCTGCGCGAGGTGCGGGGCGGACAGATCGGCATGGTCTTCCAGGATCCGCTGACGTCGCTGAACCCGCTGCTCGCTTCGGGCGAGCAGATCGCCGAGGGGTTGCAGGTGCACCGCGGGTTGTCGGCCGCCGCGGCGCGCCGCCGGGCCGTTGAACTGCTCGAACTGGTCGGCATCCCCGATCCACAGCGGCGCTACGACGACCTGCCCTACCGCTTCAGCGGAGGGATGCGGCAGCGCATCATGATCGCCATCGCGGTCGCGTGCGAGCCGAAGCTGCTTATCGCGGATGAGCCCACGAGCGCACTCGACGTGACCGTCCAGGCGCAGGTGCTGTTGCTCCTTGACCGGCTGCGCCGCGAGCTGGAGATGTCGCTGGTCATGATCAGCCACGACCTGAGCGTGATCGCGGCCACAGCCGATCACGTGCAGGTGATGTACGGCGGTTGGATCGTCGAGCGGGGCCCGGTGGAGCGGATACTAGAGCGTCCTGCGCACCCGTACACCGCGGCGCTCACGCGCCTGTCGCCGCGGCTGGACGGCGACCGCCGCGAGCGGCTGCATCCTATTGGGGGTCAGCCGGCGCCGGTAATCGGCGCACCCCCGGGATGCCGGTTCGCCGCCCGCTGCGAGTTCGCCACCGACCGTTGCCGCGCCGAGGTGCCACCGCTCGTCACGATCGACGCCGGCCACACAAGCCTCTGCTGGCTATCCGCCGAGGGCATCGCGCCGCTCGAGCCGTCGATCTCCGGGGACCGGCCGTGACGGTCGCCGAGGCCGCGAGTCCGCTGTCGTCCGCAAAGAATACGCTGCTGTCTGCCACCGACCTGGAAGTCCGTTTTCAGGTCGGTAACGGCCTGTCGATCATGCCGGTCGCGGGCGTCTCGCTCGAGGTGAAACCTGGCCAGACGCTTGGATTGGTGGGCGAGAGCGGCTGCGGGAAGTCCACGCTGGGTCGGGCGCTCCTGCAGCTCGTGCAGCCGTCGGCCGGCAGCGTCCGGTTCATGGACCAGGAACTCACGGCGCTGCGAGGCGAGGCGCTGCGGAGCATGCGCCGGCACATGCAGATCGTGTTCCAGGATCCGCGAGGATCGCTCGATCCGCGCATGACCGTGCGCGACATCGTAGAGGAGCCGCTGAAGGTCCATCGTCTCGGCGGGCCGCTCGAGCGGGCGCGCGCCGTCCGCGAGATGCTGGCGCAGGTGGGCCTGGACGCCACCTACGACCGCCAGCGGCCGAGCCAGTTGAGCGGCGGGCAGCAGCAGCGCGTGGCGATCGCGCGCGCGCTGATCACGCGGCCCAAGTTCATCGTGTGCGACGAGCCGGTCTCGGCACTCGACGTCTCGGTCCAGATCCAGGTGCTGAATCTGCTCGAGGATCTGCGGGATCGCTTCGCGATCGCCTACCTGTTCATCACGCACAACCTGCCCGTAGCGCGGCACATCAGCGACCGCATCGCGGTGATGTACCTGGGGCAGATCGTCGAGGACGCGCCGGCGGACGAAGCTCTGGCCCGGCCGCTGCATCCCTACACCCGGGGGCTGGTCGTCTCGGCGCTCGGTACCGAGCGTGAGGCGCGCGCCCGACTGCACACGGCGCAGCGCATGGTCACAGGCGACGTGCCGAGCCTGGTGCAGCCGCCATCAGGATGCCGGTTTCATCCCCGCTGTCCGCATGCACAAGATCGCTGCCGCGTCGAGACGCCGGCGCTCGAGCCTGCGGGCCCGGGCCGGCGCGTGGCCTGTCACTTCTGGCGTGAGATCGACGAACGCCCGAAGGTCGTGAGCAATCGTCCGTAGCCACGCGTACGCCCCACACGTCCTCTCGTCGTCTCTTCCCACCCGGGCAGGAAAGCACTCATCAGGCTCTTGAACACTGAATCCGAGTTGGGCTCACACCAATCTTTGACGCCCACTGATGCACCGCGCGTTTCAGGGCTCTGGGATTGTCGCTCGCATTGAGCTTCGAAGAGCTCACTTGCGCTCCAGCCGAAGGATCTGCTCTACCAGCTCGACCATGCGATCCCTTCCCACCGATGGAAGCAGCAACCTGTACAGCTCAGCCTTGAGCGGTCGCCGTTCCGCTGCGTTGTATATGTAATTGGGAAACCGCCTGAAAGCGGCATCTACTGCAGGGGCGACCTGTTCAGGCTCTGGTACACCCCCGTGTTTGAGGACCCAGTAAGCTGAAAATGTGTTTAGGTCGAAACCGATCCGCTCTCGCTCCTCGGAGGCCTGTCAACGATATGTTACCCGCACCGACGGCTGTAGCCGATCAGCACGTAGGCGGTTCCATCCGGAGGCTGCTCAGTCGCCCGGCGATCCTGCCGGACGCGCCACCGGCACCGTCTCGCCCGCCTGCACCGGCGCCCGCATGTCGAGCCAGGCCTGCCATCCACCCTCCAGGGCACTGACATCGCGCACACCCTGCCTGATCAGTTCGCGCGCCACACGGGCGCTCGTAGCTTCGTGCAGTCAGGCGCAGTAGAGGACGATGGGCTCCGTCTGACCCCGCGCAACGATCTGAGCCGCCGCCTCAGGCGGCGGATAATGGACAGCC
>JBQTJG010000177.1:0-3341 GCA_052387355.1 Armatimonadota bacterium
GTCGAGCAGGTGAGTTGCCACCTGTCCATGGCCGCGGAGTGAAAAGCTCACCGTGTCCGTGTCAAGCATGTAGCCTGGCATCAGACGAACGGATCCTGCAGGTCGGCGATCCTTGGCTGCCTGGGGCGGGGGATCTGCTGGGGCCAGGCACCCAGGCAGGCCCGAAACTTCTCCGGCCACTCGTCCACTGGCTCGAGGATTACGCGGCGCCCCTCCCGACGCACAAGGACCTCACGCCGACCGTCAGGGAACCGGTACTCCTTTGGCAGACGCACAGCCTGACTTCCGCCGTTCCGGAACAGTTTAGCCCGCACGATCTTCACCTTAGAAGTCTATACATGAATATATACGATGTCAAGCTTCGGCGCCTAACGTCATCGATCTCAGCGGCGGCCCACAGGGCCGTCTGCTGGAGCGAGTTGACACTCATGCGGCCTCCTCCACTACCTGCTCCTCCGAAAACGAGGCGTTCGACATGCACCGCAACAGCTCCGCCGGAGAGGACTTTCCATCTCTTGACAGAGCAGGCCTCATACGTGTTAGGCGTGAACCCGAACTCGCTCGTGAAGGAACTCGGGCGCGAAGGGGTTCAAACACCTCCCCTTCAAGGTCTGAAGCAAGATTGACCTCCCCCTCCATCCCGTCATTGAAGCTGAGCCAGAGTGTGTACCCTGAGATGTATCGAGCCTCGATGACGCGAATCATGTGCTTCACTCCAATGGAGCAATTGGCCGCAGCGGTCTGCGTTCCCTCGCCAGCTCCCAGTTCTGTTGTAGCTCTGCCCGGCGCAACTGATACCACTCCAGCACGTGTACCAGGGCGCGCCGCGGAAACTCCCCTCTTACCATGCCATCATCGACTCCAACGGTGATCTCAAACTCACCGTAGACGGCGTGGAAGTGGGGCGGGTGGTGATCCCCGTAGAAGAGTTGTCCGCCGCCGATACCTGTCCTCAGTCCGGATCACCTGGCACCAGCTTCATAGTCTCGCACTCCTTCGGATGTTTTGGGCACTGCCACACCTCGCCTTTTCCCCGGCGGACTCGGCGATACTTCGTCACGTGATCCCTCTGGCATCTTGGGGCATCCCTGAAAGGTGCCCTCTCGTCAATGTTCCTCAAATACCTGCATCCCGTCCGATGGTACGCGACGCACCCTACTTTCATGGCCTGGAAGTCCCAAGCGCCGTGCTGCCGGCGCTGGTTTACCACCCAGACGGGACCCCCGCATTCGGGACAGCGTCGGGGAGTACCATTCTCATGCACCGCAGCGGCTCGGATGTATCTCGCTTGAATGTATTCCAGCACCAACCGTGCAACGGCTCGGCTCTCCGTCCTGTGCATCACTTCCGCTCGGCCACGATGGCTTGCCCAGTTCAAGCTGCCCGTATAGTGGCTAGTCTCGTCGATGACAACATCCTTGCCGTGAAGACCTCCCGCCTCGACCACGACCCCTCCGAGGCGCCTGAGGTTGGCCATCAGTGCATCCACGTAGGTAGGGTTTTGCGCCTCAGCGCGTGGAGGGATGACGAGCGTTACCTCCACTCCCCTCTCAAGCGCGGCGCGAAAGAGGGGTTCAACTCGGGGCCAACGGTATTCGCCGAAATACGGCGCCAGGCCAAAGACGCTGTTGGAAGCGTGACTCATGTCCCCGGCAAAGCGCTGGAAAAACGTCGTCTCATCAAGGATCTCGTGCACCGCTACGCCCGCCTCGCTCGGTAGGCGCCATCCGGGTGCATCGCTTGTTGCAGCTAAAGCACGTTGCGCAAACCCGAACTCAACTACGTCTCGAGCCGACACAAGCGGCGCTCGGTCCTTCAAGAACCACCATAGTTGCCCCAAGGCGCTTGCTGGCTTGGCGTGCTTGTTGAGCCACTCAGACGAAGCGAGAAAGACGAACTTGTGCCGAGCACGTGTGACCGCCACGTTGAGCTCTCGCTTGACGTCGTCGGCATCGCTAGGGGTCGTGAGTCTCGCTGACCAGTACGGCTCATCCAACACCGCATCGAATACGATGAGGTCTGCCTCGCCTCCCTGGAAGGTGTGGACCGTACCCGCCAGTACCCACCGGGCTAGACCGAGATCCACTACCAACCGCGAAAGGAGCCGGCGCTGCGCGGCGAATGGCGTGACGATTCCGATCGGTGGCGGCTCGTCGTGGCGCGGCTCCGGCACAGCGTGGGCCGCCATTGCAGCAAGCTCCACCGCCACCGTTGCGGAGTAGAAATTGAAACGACTTAGGCTTCCCGGCTGTTTTCCGCTCCAGCAGCGGAGGTCCGCAGTATCAAGAACAAGTAGCGGGCCAGCGTGTAAGAAGTCCAACCAAGGAGCTGGTTGGCGGCTGACAACGGACCCGTCGTCCCGTATTCCATCGGGCCCATACACCAGATGGCGCGCCGCATCGGCGATCGCCGGCGCCATTCGACGCTGTGTGGTAAGGCGCGTGAGCACGCGGCAGCTGTCGGCCGGACGCAAGCCGCTCGCGACTCCAGCAAGATGAAACGTGTCCTGGCGGAGGCGGGCGTTGCTGACCTCGGAGTCGCTGCGAACGATTGGGGGTAGCTGAAGGAAGTCGCCAACGAGGATCACGCGATCCGTGGCCCGTGCAGCCGCAAGGAAGATCAGAGGAGGAAGGGCCATCGAGATCTCGTCGACCACAACCGCGTTGAATCGTTGGTCGCGCAGCTCGGTGGCCATGTAGCTCTTCGTCAGCGTGCAGGAAGACGGCACGCGCCTCCTGAATCAGCCGCTGCTCCACAAGCGAGATCTCAGCTTGAAGCTCACGTATCTCGGCTTCGAGACCTTCCAGGTGGGTTGCCAACCGAGCGTCTGTGGCGGCCGTCTCCTCTCTTGGGGGAAGGCTGCTGCAAACAGCATGAGCCTCGGCCACCGCCGCTTGAAGTTCTAGAGTTAGGCCTTTTGCGCTGGCTTCCGCTCTCGCAGCCATTTCGCGGGCGGCGTCCTCTTTGGCGATCGCATGTTTCGCTTCCTCAACCGCGGTTGTCGCGCGCTGAACTTTCAACGCGCGGCGGAACCAAGCCGTCTGCGCCTTCTCAAGGTCGCCCAGGCGCTCTACTAGTCGGGCTCGGGCTTGAGCGGCGGCCTGCTCAGCATGCTCTCCTCTTTGTTCGCGCGTCCTCGATCGAACTGACGGCAGCTGCGAGGCGGGCCTGAAGGTCTGCGATCCGGTCGGCCAGCGCTCGAGCTCTCTGCTTGGCAACTTCATCCAGCCGCACTGTCGCGGGAATTTTCGGATTGGTGGTTAGACCGAGGCGAAGGATCTGCCCTTTAGCCACGCGCGGATCATTAGCGAGGGGGCCGGGGTTCTGAGAGTCAGCGCTTA
>JBQTJG010000178.1:0-1945 GCA_052387355.1 Armatimonadota bacterium
CGGCCACGGGGAGCGCCCCGATCTCGGGGAAGTTGATGCGGCCGTCGCGCGAGACGACGAGGCTGTACTGCTCGTTTTCCTTGCCGAACAACTGCACTTCGATGATGTCGCCGGGGCCGATGACGTAATCGGCCGGCACCGGGATGTCGGTCGCCGGCGCGAATGTGGTCGGGGCGCCGGCGAAGAGGTCGTAGCCGAACTGCCTGAGCTGCTGGTCCACGGCGCGCACGGCCTGCGACTCGGACAGGTGCGCGATTTCGGTGCGGCGGGCGTAGCGGTGCTCGATGGACGAAGGGCCGGATGTAGCGTCGCGGACCTGCGCCGGCTTGACGACTTCGGGTTGCTCGAGCGGCTGCTGTCTGCGCGATGCCTCGAAGTCCTTCAGGAATTCCTCGCGCTGCTCCGGCGTGAGTTCCTGGAGCTTTTGCATCTGCTCCGGCGTGAGCTTGCGCAGCGCTTCGAGCTGCTCGGGGGTTTGGGCGGCGGCGGGGGGTGTGAACGCGAGTGCGGTGAGCGTCGCGAGGATTACGGCGGCAAAGGATTGCCGCCCTACAAGTCGGTAGGTCGGCAATCCATTGCCGACCACAAGGCGGAGGACGTTCGTGTAGGTCGGCAATCCATTGCCGACTCGCCGCGCCACCGTGCATGACCCTCGCACACGACCCCCGATGAACCTGAGAAATCAAGGACTTTGCGCAAGAAGCTGTGCCGTCCTTGAGGGGCGGGAGTTTAGCGGATTTTGGGGGCGGGAGGGGAGGTATTTAAGCCGGCATGGGCCCTTCCCACAGGCTCACGCCCTGAGCCAGTGCCCGGGTGAGCATAACGCCCGGGCCCCAACAAGAAGAAAACATGCCAAGGGCAGATCGCCTAAAGGAAGAAATCGGCTGGCTGAAGGTCGCGTTCGGCATTGCGGTCGCACTGGACGCGTCGTTGATCGCGTGGATTGTCCAAAACTACGAGAACGCAAGCCCAGTAAGGCTTGTTGCCGCCGGTGTCGCGGCTTTGATCGTGTCCGTATTGATTGCCATGATCAACCGACGGGCGTATCGTCGTTTGGAAGAACTGGAGGCTGAGTAATGGAATGGATCGCAGTGGCGGCCCTGGCTGCCTTGGTGGCGGCGCTCTGTTTTGGTATGCGCGACTTCCTGAAGCACTAACAGGCTCCCCCTACGTGCACGCGGAGTCCGGGTCCGCCATCTGGGACAACCCCGAAGACGAGGTCTGGAATTGATGGTGCGGGCGGGAGATACCGTCCTGCTGCCCGAGGAACACGACTCACGGTCGAGTTGATCTTGCGGAAGATCGGCGAGGGAGCGACCGAGGCAGAGCTGGCGCGGCCCAGCTCACCCTTCATCCTGGAGGTCGTCGACTACCTCGACAAGCCCGACAAAACGCGCCAACGGCGGCATGGGAATGCCGCCCTACAAGTCAATTGACGAGCTTGCGGCGACGGGCGAAGTCGCCCCGCCACCGGTAACGGTCCAAACCAGCCACTGGCCGTGCCGCCAGTGGCGACGGTCATAACCCGAAACCCGACCGGGCTCGCGAGCCTCGACCCGTGTGGTAGAATTACGCTACACAGGAGGTAAAAAGGACATGCCCACCAATACCCTGCCAGACCCGACGGCGGCGGTCACCGCGGTGTCCAGCATGCGGGCAGCCGCCGCGCACAAGCCGCGTCATGAGTTGCTGGGGCAGATCGCCAGGTTCGCCAAGGCCCATCCCACACGGAGCACGCTCCATGACGTAGTGCTGAAAGGCCTGCCGGGCCACGCTCTCAAGCTCACGGCGGCGCTGACCGGGTACTCCGGCGCTGCGCTCTCCGAGTACCTGGATGTAACGCCCAAGACGCTGGCGGGTTATGCAGGGCTGCCGCGCCTGCCCAAGGTCGTGAGCGACCGGGTGGCGCGGCTGTTGTCGGTGTACGTGCAAGCCGCCGAGACGC
>JBQTJG010000179.1:0-2455 GCA_052387355.1 Armatimonadota bacterium
TATGGCCTTTACTCAATCGCCTCGTGGTACATCGGATCCGCGCCGGCTTAGGATCGGTCGTTCCGCAGCGCCGAGGCTGTCTCCACCGTTCTTCCCTTGATGACCAGAGCGGCGGCCCTCGTGATCTTCGGTACCCACTGTCCGCGCGACCAAGGGCATCGGAAGCACAACATTGACCACCGTGCCGTCTATGAACGTGATGCTGGAGCCGAGAATCGCCGCTGCCAGAACCCACCGCCCCGCAGCCCGACCGCAGTCCGTCACTTCCGCTTGCGAGTGCACGACGGCTTCATCGCCGCCCCGGCCGACCGCGCATTTAGTACAAGACCGAAGGGAAATAGTATCCATTCGGCTCTTGGTACATGCCCATCGTCATCAGTGTCATTGGCTTGAGTACCCGGAATGTCTCGCCTAGACACCAGCGAAAGAAACTCGCCTGCCGCACCGGCAAGAGCATCGCCAGCGGCTGTGTGATCACCGTTCCGGCACCCATGATGAGCGCCCGCATATCTTCCTCCGTCTCGGCCACGCCATGGTTCAGTTTCCAGTAGAACGGCGCAGAGGCGTATGCGGTGATCCGACCTTCGCGCCAGGCAACAACCGGTGAAAAGAGCTCAAGCGCGTCCCGCAGTTCGCTCCCGCGGTCGAAGCCGTGCACTCGCGTACACAGCGCGGCGCACTCCTTTAAGTCTTCGCTACGGAGTAACCGCACTTCGACGCCCGCCGCGGCGTTCCCTTTAGCCTTGCCCTCCACCAGCGCGAGCGGTTCCTTCACTTCAAATCCGAGCGAGGCATAGAGCGAGAGCGAAAGCATGTTGAACGCATCTTGCACAAGGCGGATGCCGGTTGCCTGCCGTCCCCGTTTAAGGACCGCCTCCATCAGTCGGCGCCCAGCACCACGCTCTTGAGTATCAGGAGACACGGTGATCGGCCCAATTCCTCGGATGGAATTGCGCTCGTCGAGGAAGTTGGAACCGACGACACGCCCTTTGATCTCCGCTACGACGCCGAAGATCGCCGGATGATTTACGAAAAGCCCCGCCAGTTGCACGGCATCTTCGCGAGTTTGGAAGTCACGGGGAAACCGATGTCGATCATGAAAGTCTTTAAACGCCTCGTAGATGATCTGGCCGCAGGCTTCGGTATCTACATTGGAAATGGGACGAATGGTTATGCTCATCTGGTTTACCTCATCGAGGTCATAACGAATTGGGTACACTGGAATGCCGGTACCGGAACGAAGGCGGGCCGCCAAAGTACGAGGCAGGACAAAGAATTCGCCGGCTATCCTCCCGGTTCCGTTGATCCTGATGCCGATCAGGTGTTGCGACTGCTCTCTATTGCGTGGCATCCGGATCAACCGATCAGCCGCCCAACTCAGGAAGCGTCGCCAGGGAGTTTGGGGACGATCGTTTCATCTCGATCGGCTAGGTCGATCTTGTGGGGCTCGCTCCTCTGGTCCCATGCCCTTATCGGTGAGCTCTTCAATCGCCGCTTCGTTCTTCGACAAATGGGCTAATCCCATGCCACGCAGTACGTTCTCCGCCTTGGTGAACTGGATGTTCTCATAGCCGACGATTTCGATGCGGTTGCCCCAAGGGTCGCGAAAGTCGAGGAAGGGACCCGGCAGCGGCTCGATGCCGGCTGCAGCCAAGGCATCACGAACGGCTTGCTTGTCGTCGACGACTAGCCCGAAGTGGCGGCCGTCATCAGCAGGCTGCCTGCGTCCCTTTTGAAGCGCAAGGAACTGGTCGCCTAGATCGATGAAGGCGGAAGACCCATCCTTGCCACGAAGCGCGAATTCAAAAAGGCGGCCATAGAACGCCAAGGCCTGATCGATGTCACCGACCTCGAGAGCGATATGGTTGACGCCAATCGCCCGTGCTTTCCGTACGTCAGACATGGGACCTCCCCCAGGCAATCATGTGTAACGATGGGCGCGCCACGCAGACCTCCGTCATCCCCCCCCACTCACTTCTGCCGGATGGTACGAATCGAGAAGGTGGGCGTGCTCCGAATTCGTTTGCGCGTCCATCCAATGTGGATAGGTCACGTACACGACCTCCGGGATCGAGCAGATCTGCGTGCTCGGACTTACGTTGGGCTTCCATCCAATGCGGGTAGGTCACGTAGACAACTTCCGTACCGTCCTCGGCACCCTCGTATGTGAGCTTCGTGCCCTTGGTAAAGAAGAGGACCTCGCCCGCCTTCGCCGTCACCTCGCCCTCTGCGGAGCGAACGGTAAAGGCCCCTTTGGTGACGATGTTCGCCTCGTCATAGGTGAGGATCCATTCATTGGATTCGCCTTTATCATAGCGACAAAAGCCGACGCTCATCGCGTCGCTGTTCTTCTCGTCGAGCACGCCGCCAAGAAATATCTGGGGGTGGGTGTGCTGATACCACGACGCAACGTCTTTGATCGTACAATGCTTCACACTCATGGGTTACTTTCTCC
>JBQTJG010000180.1:0-6916 GCA_052387355.1 Armatimonadota bacterium
CGGGCGGGCACGCCTACGGATCGGTTTACTCAGGGCCGATCGGCGCGGTCATCACGCCGGTTTTCGAAGGGCTCGACCGGACCAGCGATCTGCCGTTTGCGTCGACCTTGTGTGGGGCCTGCGCCGAAGTCTGTCCGGTGAAGATCGATCTGCCGCGCATGCTGCTCGAGCTGCGGGGTCGCGCGGTCAGGGCGGGTCTGGCGGGCCGGGTAGATCGTCTGTTCGCGCGTGGCTGGACGTTTGTGATGGGCAGCCCGGCCAGGCTGCGGCTGCTCGGGGGCCTGGGCCGGCTGCTGCAGCGGCTGGTCGTGCGCGGGGGAAAGATCGATCGGCTGCCGTATCCGTTCGCAGGTTGGACCGCCCACCGCGCCGCGCCGCCGCTCGCCCGGACCCCGTTTCGCGATCGATGGGCGTCGCTCCAGCGACGGTCAGCTCCCGGGGATCCTCAATGAGCCGAGAGATCGTGTTGGAGCGCGTACGTGCGGCGCTGCGAACATCCGCAGACAGGTCCGACGATCACGCGACGCGTGAATCGTATGACGCGCACGGCGCAGACGGCGGTTCTCCGGGGTTGCCGGTCCTGCCCGCGCCTCAATTCATCAGTGATCCCGTGCGCCTGTTCATCGACCGTGCGCAGCAGGTGGGGGTCACGGTCGAGAGCGTCGAGTCGATCGAGACGGCCGCACTGGCCGCCGCGGCGATGTGCGAGCGGCAGCAGGTGCGCCGTGCCGCGATCTGGTGTTGCGAGGATCTCGCGCCAGTGGCCGATTGCCTCCGCGCCATCGGCGTGCATGTGCTGCTGCCGGGGGCGACCACGGACGAGGTCGCGCAGGCGGACCTCGGCGTGACCGGTGTAGAGTGGGGGATCGCCGAGACCGGAACCCTCGTGCTGGCCTCCGGCCCTGATCAGCCTCGCCTGGCGTCGCTCCTTCCGCCCGTTCATCTGGCCGTGCTGCGCGCGGATCGTATCGTGCCCGATCTGGCGGCGCTGTTCGCTCAGATCGGCCCGTTACCGTCGGCGTTCGCGTTCGTCACCGGCCCAAGCCGGAGCGCCGACATCGGCATGGTCCCAGTGCTGGGCGCGCATGGACCGAACCAGGTGGCGATCCTGCTCGTGCAGCGTTAACGGTTAGACCTTCGCCTCACGATCGACGATGTCATGTGACCCGATCCGACGCAGGATGATGCTGTCGCCTTCCCAGTCAAACGTGAAGCGATACCCGCGGGTGATCCTTCCTTCCCATCTGGGCCACGAAGTTCCTCGAATCTTCCGTACCCTCAACGAGGGGTGCCGCGGGTTCTCGGCGAGGAGCGCAAGCTGTTTCTCGGCAAGGGTGCGAGCCTCTCCGGGCAGGTCCTGATAGTCTTTCCTGAAGGTGCTTGAATAGTAGACGTTCACCTTCGCCGCCGCAGAGACCGGATCAATCCAGCCCCGGTCTTAAACGGGCCAGAGGTCCGGCCCGCGGCGATGTCCTCGTCGGCCTGGCGCTCCTTCGCCTGCCACTCCTTCGTCCAGTACCAGGCCTGGTCGCGCGGGATCTCGATCATCGGCCGAATGACAATGCGGCCATCCTCTGCGGTGACCTCGACTCGGTCACCGATCTTCAAATCCACCTGCTTGCGGACATCCTCCGGGATTGTCACGCTGTGCTTGCTCCGAACTTTAACCGTCGCTCCCATCGTCTTCTCCCTACGACGTGCTATAGTAGCATTGTAGCACCGATCGCACGACTTTGCGTTGGCAGCAGCCGGACACGCTAGGGATCACGCCCGTGTCACAGAGCGCATGACAGATCAGGTCGATGAGGAGGCTTCTCGCCCGTGTTTATGCCCATGGCGCTGAACCGCACTCTCGGCTACTCCCAGGCCGTCCGCGTTGGAAACCTGCTCTTCGTCTCGGGGCAGGTTGCCGTGAACGAGGACGGCGAGACCGTGGGTGTGGACGATGCCCGTGCGCAGGTCGAGCAGATTTACAAGAATCTGCGCGCCGAAGTTGAAGCCGGCGGCTCGGAGTTTGGTCTGATCGCAAAGATGACGATCTATGCGACGAGTCTTGACTATCTAGCTGCGACGCGCGAGGTGCGCCATCAGGTCTTCGGCCCGCTCGGTCGGTATCCGGCCAGCACGTTTCTGGTCATTTCCAGCCTGGCCAAGCCGGAGTATCTGGTCGAGATCGAGGCCATCGCCATGGTCAAGGATGCCGCTCCCAATCGCCCTGCTCGAGCCAGGGTGGCCTCTCGTGCGAGAGCTGCGAAGCCCATCACAGCGCGGGTAAGAACCGGCCGTCGGCCGCGGTCTGCCCGCGGTCCGCAGCCCACCCGCAATCCGCGAACGATACGTCGTTCCAAATGACGCGCTTGCGTCTGTGGAACTGAGCATCAACATCGGCGTTCTGCGATCCTGAGATGCCAAGATCTTCACGGTTCTGAGGTTTCAGTCCCACCCTGTCTTCTCCTCAAAGTACACGGGCAGGCGCAGGTATGAGGTAACTACGGCATGCCGGGTACCAGGGGGCTCGGTCTTTTCCGGCACTGTCGTGCTGTCACGAAGAGCCCTATGAGCGATTGGGGAGAACAGAATCGTTACCGCGCACGTCAGGCTCAGAAGCCCACGCCGAATCGGAGGTTTTCCTCGCATCTCAGACGCCCCTGTGTTTTTGTAGCGGTGAGACAGACGGGTCTTGTTTGCGCCGCGTAGCAAGCAGTGCGAAGATCAGCCCCGGAATGTAGAACGTCCAGGCACCCATGGTTGACATGGTCCAGATAAACAAGAGGATGGCGACGACGACGCGTACCCAGCGACCGGGGATGACCAGTGGGAGCGCAGCAATGGCAACCGGGATGGCAAGAATCCAGATGTGCCCGGTCAATACGACCGCACCATAGATCGAAGCTGCCAGAACCAGGATCAAGGCAATGAGGCTTGTCATGGGTCTTAGAGTCTCCGGGTGAGCAGTAGATTGACCATGAACTGATTGAATGGGGGAATACAGTTCTGGAACCACACGAAGTTAGCGCCGCCAAGGTGTTGCGGAATCTCGAATCCAATCCACCTCGCTTCGACCATAATTGACGCATAGTCCCACCCAGCACCCCCTCCTGACGCACAAGCGGGGGAAAAACCAACTCCGGTAGGATACCCACGAACCAGCAACGCCCCTGGAACAGTGCCAATTTTCAATTTGCCTTCTCATCGCGGGCAACCTTATCCAGCCAGTCCGCCGCTCGTGCCATGGTTCTATTCATCTCACGATGTCATTCCAGATGCACAACCTGGAGCAATCGTTGCCAGAAGTCCATCACCGTCTCAGCACTATGCATATCGATCCCGACAAAGTCCTCCCACCAGGCCTTAAACCCGTAGAGATGCCGCCGATACGACCCCGGTGGCGGCGGGACCCTCGGTCGGCCTTGAACCGCTGGCCGCTGACCGAGTGCCCTTCCCCTCTGAGTTTCGGAACGTTGCTCGATTGCTCGCAAAGCGTCGGGCGGGGGGACGCCAATCTCCATGACGATCGTGCAAGTATCATGATTGATCGCTGTCGTTCGCCCGTAGAGGGGCGCACTCCCGCTCAGCTCCACACGAACCTCGCACCCGCCGCCAGGCAGTACCGTCCCCTGAAACGTCACCACGCTTGGATTCTCTAGCTGGAACTTCGGAGGCGGAGGATACTGCCAGCCTGACTTCGGACGGGTACCTGGCTGTTGCCTGGATTGGCTACCCGTCGACATGACAAATACCAAAGGCAGCGACAGGCCTAAAGCAATCACGTAGCTGACTGACATCGCTGGACCTCCGGCGGGGCTGTCTCCAGACTCCACACAGGTAATGAAATAATTCGCTATTGCTGAAAAAGATTCCTTGAGGGCCTCCGAGCCATCACCAGTGTCGCAAAAAACAGACCCATAGCTGATAGGTCCACTACGGACAAAAGGAGGTCTCGCTCACTGTCCGACGCTAGCGTCGCTGTCGCTCCGATCGTGATCACCGATCTGCGTGATCATGTTCCTGTAATCTAGGTGATCATGATCGCCCTAAATACGCAGGTGATGGCCAAAGGCGTCGCGTTCCCCCGCCAGGTAGCCATGTATGTGCGCGGGCTATCCTCCTCCTGTTCGATGCATCGTACACATCGATGCCTCAAGTGTTCCATCTGAGTCTCCGACACCGTGCACGCCGCGCACTCGATGGCAGGGACGAAACTTGACCTAATTATGACCCTCATGATATTTTCAATCATCATGACCATCTTAAGCATAGGAGCACAAATATGGTCTACAGTATTGCGGATGCCAAGAGGCAGTTCTCCGATCTCGTCAAGAGAGCAGCTTATCGAGGTGAGACGGTCACCATCGGGACCCGCGGCAGGGCGGAGGCGGCGCTTGTCTCTGTCGAGGAGTTACAACGTCTTCGGAATCTTGAACTGGAACGTGACGCCAGGTTGCTGGAAGAGGCCGTGCGGCGATCGACGGACACGATCGGCGTGGCGGAGTTTCTTAGGGCGTGGAAGGCGGCTGGCGCCGTGGCCCCCTCCAAGGTGTCGGCAGACGCGTCACGGAGACCTGCGACCAGGAGGGCTGCCTCAAAGGGTCGTGGGTAGGTGCCGTACGACCTGCGCATTGACCGGCGGGTCGTCAAACGGGTCGCCCACCTAGACGCCAAGGTCTTCCGGCAGGTCGTCACGCGGATTCTGGAATTGAGCCAGAACCCCCGGCTTCACGACAGTGAGGAACTGAAGGGGTATCGGGACCCGCGCGTCCTGGGCCGCAAGGGATTCCGTGTCGATCAGGGCGAGTACCGGATTCTCTACACGATCGACGACGGTCAGAAAATGATCATCGTGTTCCGGGTCGGCCATCGCCGTGAAGTCTAACGGGGCCTCTGAGGGAGGGCCGCAGGGTCGGGAACATGACGACAGGGACTTACCATGTCGTCTCTGGACATCCCCCGTTGGAGGGGCTCAGAGTTCGTCGCAATAGCATCATAGTATGCTATTTACGTATATGCTATGAACTGCATGACGCCTGGTGGGTGCCATGATCGGTGCATCAGTGAGGAGGAAGTTAGCATGAGGACTGAAGGGGCCTCCAAAGTAGGCCAGGGCCGTGCAGCCGCTCGGGTAGGAGAAAAGAAGCTCGCAGCCCCAGTAACGCTGTTCGCCCAGATCGAGGCCGAGCAGCACGAGGGACTCCGCACTATTGCCTTCGCCGAGCGGCGTTCGCTTGCTGACGTGGTCCGCGAAGCGGTGACGGATTACCTCGCGAAGCGTTCCCGGCGAGTCCCAGGGCGACCTGCGGTGGTGGCTAAACGCTAAGGACGTGGCGACGGTCGGGAGTCCTTCCCCGGCGGATCACAACGGTGGCGAGAACCTCCCATCGATCGCGGTCCAGCCGCCGTCAACAAACAGCACCGCGCCGGTGATGAAGCTACTTGCGTCCGAGGCCAGGAAGACGACCGGTCCGACCATCTCATCCGCCGACGCCCACCGCCCCAGTGCCGACTTCGCGGCGTAGGCGGCGTACCACTCCGCATCATCTTTGATCGGCCGCGTCAGCGGTGTGTCGACTACGCCTGGTGCAATCGCGTTCACGCGCACCCTCTGCGGCCCCAGTTCGGCGGCAAGCGCCCGCGCGATCTGGACCAGTCCGGCTTTGGTCGCGGCGTAGATCCCCTGGCCTGGCTCTACGACCTGCGAGCGGATCGACGAGAAGACGATGATGCTCCCGCGCTCTTGTTTGGCCATGACGGCGCCACAGGCACGCATCAGCCGGAATGAGCCTTTCAAGTTGATCCCGATGACGCGGTCGAATTCCTCGTCGGTGTAGTTCACGATGGGCTTGCGGACGTTGATGGCCGGCGTGGCCACAAGCACGTCGAGCGCGCGGTGCGTCGAAACCACGCGCTGGATCAGCTCGTTGACGCTGGCTAGATCACGGACATCTACTTGGACCGCCTCGGCGTCGTACCCGGCGCCGGTAATTCGCGAGGCAGCCTGCTGCGCGCCGTCAAGGCGTACGTCTGCGCAGACGACGCGCGCGCCATGCGCGGCCAAGCCCGACGCGGCCGCCGCTCCGATTCCAGACGCGGCCCCGACGACGACCGCGACCCGTCCATCAAGACGAAAGAGCTGCTCGTACTGCACGACCCTGCCCCCTTGGCCGGCTGCATCTTGTAACATTCTTCGACGGCGCTATGAGCCTTCGCCCAGGAAATAGACGATCGAGGCCGCGTAGACCCTGGCGGCTTCGACCAGCTCATCAATATTGACGTATTCGTCGGCCTGATGAGGAACGTCCCGCTTGCCGGGCCCGATGGTGACTATCGGGATGCCGGCCCACGCGCGGAGAAACGTCCCGTCGGTCGATCCGGGCACGCCGCCGTAGCGTGGGGCCAGCCCTGTGACCGCCCGACAGGCCCGCTCCACGGCGCGGACAATTGGGGCCGTCGCCGGCGTTTCCGTCCACGGCCGGTCCTCGATCACCTCGACCGTAATCTCGGCCCGCCCGTCGGCTGTCCGCACTTCATCCGCGACCGTCTCGAGGGCGCGCCGCAGGTCGGCGTGATCCTGTCCTGGGATCGTTCGGATGTCCACCGTGGTCTGCGCTTCGCCGGCCACGACGTTGAACTGCGGTTCGCCGTAGACCGGCGCGCGGATCGTCGTTGGGGTGATCCAGGGCAAGCCAAGGAACCGATGAGCACCATGGCGCTGTTGCTGGCGCGCCTCTTCTTCGCCCAGCCCGAGGACAAATCGCGCCGCCCACGGGATCGGATTCACGCCCGCATAGGGCATCGCACCGTGCGACATCTTGCCACGGAACGTCGCCAGCACGCGCATCGCGCCCTTCTGGTGCAGACAGATCTCGTTTTCTTCGGGCTCACACACGAGCGCGGCGTCGAAGCCCTGCGCGTGGCCTTC
>JBQTJG010000181.1:0-1827 GCA_052387355.1 Armatimonadota bacterium
CTCGATCTTGCTGAACGACGTGAAGTCAAACAGGCCGGCCGCTTCCCTCGTCGCGCGATGCTCCACCGCGATTGCCGGCGACCAGTTGTGTCGGGCCCAGCCCGACGGGGCCCAACCCGCGGGATCACGCGCGACGGCGGTCGTGTCGGGATTGTGCGGGTTCTCCGCGGCCTGCTGCGGTTCGTTCGCAAACCAGTTGGGCCGCTCCCAGCCGCCCTTCTCGCCCATCGCCGCGCCCAGATCCATGAGCCGCTGATAGACCGGGCTCAATCGGAAACGGCGGGCAGTGTCCCACTCCTCAAACGGCAGGCTCACTGCGCCGTATCGCCGGGCATAGGCTTCCACAGATCTGTCAACCGTGTGAGACGTGTGCGTGTATTGCGGCCCGAACCGGCGGATGTCCATCCTCCACACGTCCAGGCTCGGCTGGCCTTCCACGATCCACTCGGCCAACACTTTGCCCACGCCGCCGCCGGCGGCGATTCCGTAAGCGCAGAACCCGGCTGCCACGAAAAAGCCGGGGACGCCCGGGGCTTCGCCCATGACAAACTCGCCGTCCGGCGTGAACGCCTCGGGCCCGTTGATGATCTTCGCAACCTCCGCTCCTGCGAAGGCGGGCACGCGCACCGCGGCGTTGTGGACAAGCGGCTCGAAGATCGGCCAGTTGGTCGGCAGCAGCCGGTGCACAAAGTCGAGTGGGACGCCCTCGACCGACCACGGTACGGGGTCGGCCTCGAACCCGCCCATCAGGAGCCCTCGAACTTCCTCGCGGAAGTATACCCGCAGGTCAGGGTCGCGCAGCACCGGAAAGTCCCGCTGCACCCCGTCGATCGGTTCGGTCAGGAGGTACTGGTGCATCATGGGGATGATCGGCACCCGGACGCCGACCATGCGCCCGACCTGGTCGGCCCACATGCCGGCGGCATTGACCACCACACGCGTGCGGATCAGGCCCTTGTCGGTCACGACTGCGTCGACCCGCCCGTTCTTGAGTCGGATCTCGCGCACGGTCGTCTCAGTATAGATGTCGACGCCGCGACTCCGTGCGCCCCGCGCCATCGCGAAGGTCACGCCGCTCCCATCAACGCGGCCGTCCGTCGGCATGTAGACCGCGCCGACCAGGTCCCGATCACTCATCAGAGGAAACAGCGCGACGGCTTCACGGGGGCCCAGGACTTCTACGGGCAGCCCGAACGTCCGCGCCAGGGCCGCCTGGCGTAGATTTTCCTCCATACGCCGGGGGCTGGAGGCCAGCCGCAGGCTGCCGACCTGGCGCCACTCCGGCTCGTGCCCGGTCTCCTGGCCGAGCCGCGAGTAGAGATCGGCGCTGAACATCATGATCCGCGTCAGGCTGAGCGAGCCGCGCAATTGTCCGACAAGACCCGCCGCGTGCCACGTAGATCCGCTGGTAAGGTCGGCCTTCTCGACCAGGACGACGTCGCGCCATCCCATCAGCGACAGGTGATAGGCGATGCTGCAGCCGACGATGCCGCCGCCGATGATGACGGCCTGCGCGTCAGTCGTCATGAATCACCGATGCAACTCGAGTGGGGCACGGTCGTTCGGCGCAGACTAGCGATATTTGTTGTATAGATCCACCATGACCTCATCCCCACTTTGGCTACGCCCTGATGCGGCTGTTTGTGGGATCGTAGCGCGGTTCGCGCTGCACCACCGCCGGGATGCGTTCCCCGTCCACTTCAACCGCCAGCGCGGTTCCTACCGCCGCCAGACCGACCGGCAGGAACGCGTACGCGATGCTTTCCCCGACTGTGTACCCGTACCCTCCGCTCGTGACCCGGGTCACCACCTGATCGCCCTGATAGA
>JBQTJG010000182.1:0-13452 GCA_052387355.1 Armatimonadota bacterium
CTGTCATGAATGCCGGCAACGGGGGGAAGGGGACCGACTACGCGTTGAGGTTCTTTGAAACGATCGGGCAGGAACTCAAACCCGCGCTGACGTTGCTGTTCTTCTTCGCCAATGACTATGTGGATAATGGGAGGAGCGTGATCTACGATATTGCGGCTGACGGTTCGCTTCGCGTGAGGCCCGATGTGGGATCAGTATATGCGAGGAAGGAGTTCCTCAGAGGGTCCTCCGTCTACAACTGGTTCATCTCGTGGTCGCATGTCGCGAATTTGCTCAAACGGGTCGCGGTGGGCTATCTGAGGCCCTCGGTGGAGCGAGATGACGGGCCCGACGCGGTGGTGGCGTATCCTGATGTGAACACTGGGTGGTCAAACGTGCGGAACGCGCGCCGAACACAGCTCTTCCTTGAGGGACTCGCACGAGCCGTTCGTGAGGCGGGAAGTGACCTAATCGTCTTCTATGTCCCAGGCGCCGACGAGATCAGCCGATATAGGAACGGGAGAGCACTATCCAAGGACGAAACGACGTTCTTGAAGCTGGCTGGTTCCAACCGTGGTGCGGTGATTTCGCTCACAGCCATGCTCGCTGGCTCAGGCGAGCCCCTTGAACAGTTGTATTTCGATGAGGCAGGCGTCGGGCGACCGAGCGGGCATTGGACCCCCACGGGCCATCGCCTGGTAGCGGGCTTCGTCGAACGCGTCGCCACAGGGCGCTTGAAGAGGCGCCTCGGGAACTAGAGCACGAAACGACCGGCGTGATTCAACCAGTCCAGGTATCGGGTGAGACCTATCTCGAGCGCGGTCGTCGCGACGAATCCAGTCGATCGTAGGCGGCTGATGTCGAGCGGAGTCCGGGAGTCGCCGCGGCTCATGACGACGTCAGCGGTGTTCGCGCGGGACGTCCGGATCGCGGCCGCGGGGTGCAGGCGCTGAACCGTCTGCACGATCTGAGCGAGAGACACCGGCACGCCTGCGGACAGGTTGAACAGGTCAAAGGGCACCTGCGAGAGCGTCGCCAGATGAACGATGGCGGCGGCAACGTCCTCAACGTACGTCCAGTCCCGCGCCACCGTCAATCCACTCACGCGGAGCGCCTGCCCGCGAAGCGCGGCTGTCGCCAGCCGGAACACCGGCGACATGCGGGGCCGCGCGCCGGTCGGCCGCTCCCAGGGACCGTAGGGCGCGGCGAGGCGCACCGCGCACGCGTCCAGGCCGTATCGCTCGCGGTACAGTGAGACAAACCGCTCGCCGCAGAGCTTCGCCAGCGCATAGCTGTTATTCGGAGAGACCACCCGCGTTTCCAGCAGCGGTTTCGATGACCGGACCGCACCGTAGACACCGGACGAGCTGATGAACACGAAGCGCCGGCACTGGCGGCGACGTGCGTAGTCCAGCCCTGCGATCGTGCCCCCCAGGTTCACCCTGGCGGTCCTGCCCGGCGCTTGATCCTCCCCGCCGGGGGTGACCGCCGCCCCATGGATGATCCGCTCGACGGGCTCCCCATCCAGGGCGCCCCAGCCACTTTCCTCGGTGACATCCAGCGGGATCCAGCGGACCGGACCGGACTGCTGCGACCAGGCTCGGCTCAGCGGCTCGGGGGGCGGGTCGAGATCGCACGCGATGACCCGATGGCCGGCGTTCGCCAGGTGCAGCACGATATTGGCGCCGATGAACCCGCAGGCTCCCGTGACCGCTGTAACGGCGCCGCGGGTCTCACGATCACGGGTGGCAACGTCTCGGGTCCCGAGATCAGGGGAAGCCGTGACGTGGTGCACGCCTACAATCGTCCGCCGGCCAGTGGGAATCGGATCGTGCCTGTCGTCAGCGCTTCCTGGGCCCGCTCCACGGCTCCCCAAAGTTCATCCGCGCGCGTCGTCCCCGTTCCCCCGCCGATGTGGGGTGTGAGCAGCACATTGTCCAATGAGGTCAGCGGGTGGTCCGCCGGCAGGGGTTCGTGCACGAACACGTCGAGCGCCGCCCCGCGGATGCGGTGGTTCCGCAGCGCGTCAACCAGGGCATCCTCGTCGACCACGGCCCCGCGGGAGACGTTGATGAGATAGGCCTCCTCGCGCATCACCGCGAGCGCATCACGATTGATCAGGCCTTCGGTCTCTGGCGTGTGCGGGGCCGCGACAACGACGAAGTGCGCTTGGGCGAGCACGTCGTGAAACGCCGCATACGTCGCATCGAAGGCCCGCTCGGCGTCCACGGACAGGGGCCTCCGCTTGTAGTACAGGACGCCGGCTCCGAGAGGTTGAAGACGCAGCGCCAGCTCCGCGCCGATCTCACCCATCCCGATGATTCCCACGATCGATCCCGAGACCTCGCGCAGAGGAAGGTTCATCCATTGAAAGGCATGGATGCGCTCGGCGGTGCGGCGAGGTTCCAGTCCCAGACGTCGGTAGGCGCCGCTGCGGGTGGCTGCATGCGCCTCGAACAGTAGCTTGCTCTGCGCCAGGATGAAGGTCAAGGCCATCTCCGCGACGGTCCAGGAGGCCTTGCGGGGTTGCATCCCCAGCGTCAGGCCGATCTCCCTGGCGGCGCGCCAGTCCACGTGATCGAATTGACGTCCCAGAATCTGCACGTGACGGAGTCTGGGACGCCCACGCCGCAGATCGGGTGCGGTCAAGGGCCGGCGGCCTGTGAGGACGGCATCACAGCCCGAAAAATCAAACACCTCGCCGCCCTGATCGACCAGGGTGACACCTGCCTGCGCCGCCCGTGGAGCCAGGACGTCCAAAACCTCGCCCATCCCCGGCTCGACGACGCCGATGCGAACCATGGTCACACCCCTGTTTCCAGGCCATGACGCCTGGAGAAGTCAGACAGCGAGACCTGCCGGCCGCTGTGGGCCGACTCCGCGCAGGCCAGCGTGAGTGCGAGGGTCTGCAGGTGATCACGTCCGCTGGACGAGAAGGGCGCGCCATGCCGGCACGCGGCGATGAAGTCGTCCAGCAGCGCCAACGAGTCCGTGACAAACGGATCGCTGCGAGGCACAGGCACCGGATGTAGCTCCGTATCGCTCACGGCGCCTTCCACCAGATCGCCGAAGAGCTGGCGCTGGATGATGACACCGCGCTCGAGGTCGGTCCGCCACTGGAATTCCATGAGGTTGGAGCCCGACACCCAGGTCCCGTGAGAGACGATGGGCAGCCCGCCCCGCAGGCGGATCAGCGCGGCGGCGCAGGCATCGCCCTGATACTGTGAGGCTTGAGGGTTCCAGGTGATACACGTCACGTCCTCAGGTTCGGCGTCGTACACGAACCTGAGCAAGTCGAGGTGATGGACGCTCTGCTCCAGCAACATGGGATGGTCCATGACGAGCGGGTACTTGTTGAGGTGCGGGGCGTGACCGTCACGGTTGCGGATGTAGGTGACCAGGCCGTACGTCGGGACCCCGTACCGGCCGCTGCGGATGCGCTCCCGCAGCACCTGGCTGACCGGGAGATACCGGAAGTTCTGCACCACACCGAGACACCGTCCGGCGCGCTCGGCGGCGCGGACCATCGCCACAGCGTCGGCGAGCGCCAGCGCCAGGGGCTTCTCGGAGAGCACGTGAAGCCCATGGTCCACCAGCGCTTGCACCACGGCCGGGCGGCCGTCGGGGGGTGTCACCACCAGCGCCATCTCCGCCGCCACGGCGTCGAGCGCGTTGTGCAGGTCGGCAAAGACGGGCACGCCTGCACCGCCCTCGGCCGCGGCCCAGGCTCTGGCGTCGGGCCGCGGGTCGACATAGCCTACGGGACGGGCCAGGGGAGATTGCCGGACGATCTGCGCCCACTTCCGGCCTCGGGCGCCGAGTCCGACCTGCAGCGTGCGGGCCGGGGCCTCAGGCGGCGTGCGCGATCTTGCGTCGGCCGGGTTTGACGCCGTGCTCACGACGGCCGGACGGCCGCAGGCAGATCGAGTGAGGACCGCGCGCGTTCGACCGCGCGCTCCAGGCGGCGGGTGCCTTCTTCGAGTTTCGCTTCCGCGGGACTGCACGAGAGCCGCAGAAATCCCGCGCCTCCGGGCCCGAACGCGGTGCCAGGATTCACGCGTACGCCCTCCGCGTGCGCCAACGCGGTGAACGTGATGTCGTTTGAGCCTGTCTCGCGGATGTCGGTCCACAGATAGTAGGTGCCGTCGGGAGACTGGGCGCGCAGGCCAGGAATGGCATTGACCCGCTCGTGCAGGTACGTCATCTTGCGGGCGTACACCGCGACCATCTCCTCGACGATGTCCTGCGGCCCTCGGAGCGCGGCGACGCCCGCCCAATACGCGGGAGAGGAAAGCGAGATGTTGTTCAGATGTGCGATCGCGGCGACGGGCGCGATCAGGTGAGGAGGCCCGGCGCTCCACCCCACGCGCCACCCGGTCATCGCCCATCCCTTGGAGAGGCCGTTGATCGTGATCGTCCGGTCAGCCATCCCCGGGAGGCCGGCGATGCTCGTGTGAGGGACGCGCCCGAAGTTGATCTTCTCATAGAGCTCGTCGGCGATCACGATCAGGTTGTGGTGGTTGGCGAGTTCCGCGAGACGGCTCAGACCCTCGCGCGTCTGCACCGCACCTGCCGGGGCCTCCGGCGTGGTGACGCACAGGAACTTCGTCCGCGGCGTGATGCGGGCAGCGACATCGTCGGGATCCATCCGGAATCCGCGCTCGGGCCGGAGCGACACGTACACTGGAACCGCGCCTCGCACCAGCGTGTTGCTCTCGAAGTAGGATCCGGGCGTGCCGAGGAGCACCTCGTCACCTTCGCAGACCAGCGCCTGGAACGTCTGAAAGATCGCCTGATGGGCGCCATGGGCGAGCACGATCCCATCCGCGGGATGCACCTGCATGCCGTTGTCCACGCGATGCTTTTCGGCGATCGCCTCCTGCAGGTCCATGCGCCGCTCGTAATGGGTGCGGCCGTCGTCGATGGCCCGCTTTGCCGCCTCGCGGATGTGCTCGGGCGTCACGAAGGACGGGTCGCCGGAACTCAGGGGAATGATGTCGCCTCCGGGGAAGCGGCCTCGGCTCCCGCCGTGGATCTCCATCGCTAGCCGCGTCGACTCGGGGAGCGTGGGCACCGGAATGCGGTTCGCGTTCGCGCTCATTCGCCACTCCTCTCGTTCTTCTGCACATGCTCGCTGAGATGCTCGTACGTGGGGAAGGAAACTCCCGCAGGCATGAATCCTCGTTCGATGCGTAAGTGTCTGTCTGATTCTGGCGAATCTGCAGGAACACCTGCCGCGGGGATGAAAGCACGAACCTTCAATGGCCGTGCGGGTGATGCTGGTTGGGGTGGGCGCGCGGGGCCGCATGTGGATGCGCGTGCTCTGCGAACTGGGGGCGGAGGTAGTCGCCGGCGTCGATCCGTTGCCCGAAGCCCATATGTGGGTGAGGACAGAGCATCCCGGCGTGCGGGTCTATGCCGCGCTGGCAGAGGCCCTGGCGGCGCATGCCTCGGATGTCACAGTGGCCGTGGTCGTCACACCGCCCATGGGGCGTTCAGCGGTCGTGCTGCCCCTTCTTGAGGCGGGCCTGCACGTCATCAGCGAGAAGCCGCTCGCAACCGATCTTGCCGAGGCGGCGCGCATCGTGGCCGTAGCCGAGATCGCGGATCGCCGTCTCAGCGTGTGCCTGAACTTTCGCTTTCTGCCCGTCACGCACGCCCTGAAGGCCGAGCTGCGGGGACGGTGGGGCCGGGTAACCTCGAGCACCTTTCTCTATCACATCAACCGTGACGGCCGGCGGCCTGGGCTCAACCGATTTCCGTTGTCGATGGCCGATCCGATGCTCCTCGAGCAGAGCATTCATCATCTCGATCTCGTGCGCTTCGCCTACGATGCCGCGATCGTACGCGTCCGCGCGATGCTGTTCAACCCGCGAGGCAGCATGTATCGCGGCGACGCGACCGTTGCTGCGCTGCTTGAGCTCGACCGGGGCATTCGGGTGACCTACCTGGGATCATGGGTGACAGGTTCGAATATCCGGTCGTTCTCGTGGCGCACCGACTGTGAGCGCGGCGTGGTCATCCAGCGCGGGCTCTTCGATGGGCTCGAGGCAGGGCCGCCCGAAGGGCCGCTCCAGCCGGTGCCGGTCGAAGCCGTCGAGGCATTTGTCACGGACACGCGCGCCTACGCGGCCGCAGTCCTGGACGCGTTGGGCAACGGTGCACCGGTCCCGTGCAGCGGCCGGGACCATCTCCTCAGCCTGGCCGCGGCCCTGGCCTGCCGGCGGGCAGCGGAGACAGGACAGGAGATCCGCCCGGACGACCTCCTCGCCGCGGCCGGTGCCTCTGAGGTCAGACAGAGCGAGACATAGCAGGGTCTTCCGGGAGTTTCAAGAAGATCTGTGCTCATAGGCCCGCACGAGAACGCCACAACAATTGGACGCCTGACCGAGGGGGCTACACATGAGAGCGTCGTGGCGCACGGTGTTCGTCGCAGTTGTCCTGGGCACGTTGCTCTTCTCAATGGCAGGGCCCGCGGGTCTTGCCACCGCGCAGGCTCCGCCACGCAGCGGGAACCTCATCATCGCCACCCGCGGATCGTCGGAGCCGGCTTCGATGGACGCGCACGTGGATCCCTATGCGATCACCTGGTTGATGGACTCGTGGGTGGCCGATCCGCTCGTTGCCCTGACCGGGGAGGGCGAGTACAAGCCGCATCTGGCGACCGGCTGGGCCATCTCGCCCAACGGGAACATCTGGACGCTCCGGCTGCGCCGCGACGTGAAGTTCCAGGATGGCACGCCGCTCAACGCCGAGGCCGTGAAGTTCAACATCGACCGGGTCATGAATCCCGAGACCCGATCGGCGCTCATGGCCAACTACCTGGGCGTGCGCAACTTTCAGAAGACTGAGGTCGTGAACGAGTTTACGGTCAAGATCCACTACACCAGTCCCGTAGCGACGGTGCTGTGGGGGCTGAGCATCTTCCCGATCTGGTCGCCCGCGGCGGTTCAGAAGTTCGGACGGGACTTCCATCAAAACCTGGTCGGGACCGGCGCCTACAAGATGACCGAGTGGCGCAAAGGCAGCCACATCCGGTTCACGAGAGTGCCCACCTACAGCGGCGCTCCGCCTGCGCAGGAGCACAGCGGCGCGGCGTACCTCAACAGCATCACCATGCGGTTCGTCGGTGAAGAGGGCGTGCTGGGCGAAGTGCTGCGGTCCGGCGAGGTCAACATGGTCATGGAGCTGCCCGCGCAGGCGCTGGCCGGCTACAAGAGCAACCAGAACTTTCAGGTCGTCGCCGGGTATCAACCAGGCGCCGGGCTGCAGTGGATCATGAACACGGAGCGGGCGCCGCTCGACGATGTCCGTGTCCGGCGAGCGCTGCGGCACGCCTACGACCAGGACCGGATGAACCAGACCCTGTACGACGGCAACTATGTCGTCGTCAAGGGACCGGTCACGAAGTACACCCGATGTTATTGGAAGGGCGCCGAGGAAGCCTACCGGTTTGATCCCGAGCGGTCGAAGGTGCTGCTCGAAGAAGCCGGATGGAGGGTCAACGCCCGGACGGGGATCCGCGAGAAGGACGGCCGGGCGCTCTCGCTGACCATGGTCATGCTGCATCACAAAGAGATCGGCGAGTACTTGGGCACCCAGTTCCGCACCATCGGCGTCGAGCTGAAACCCGAAGTGGTGCCCGGTCCGGTCCAGTTGCAGCGGGCGACCTCGGGCCAGTTCGACCTGATGTACGAGCGCCTCCGCAGCTTCGAGCCCGATGACCTGTTCTCGATGTGGTACTCGCAGAACAATCATCCGGGTGGGTGGGCGTGGTCCCGATACCAGAATGCCACGCTCGACCAGGTCCTGCTCCGGACACAGCAGACCGCCGACCCTCGGGAGCGGTGCCGCCTATTCACGGAAGCCCAGAGGATCATCACCGAGAATGCGGTCGCGCTCCCCACGCTCGACAGTCCAATCTACTACGCGATGCACCGGAGCGTGAAGGGGTTCAAGCTCGGCGCGTTCGGTGCGTGGTTCTTCGTGAAGGATATGTACGTCCAGCGGTAGGACAGGCGCGGCGGGCACGAAGGGGAGACCAGCGTGATCCGATACATCGGGCAGCGCCTGTCTGCGCTGGTGCCGGTGCTCGTGCTGGTCTCCTCGGTCGTCTTTGGCATCATGCACGTGCTGCCCGGCGATCCTGTGCAGTTGATGGTCGCCGGAGCCGAGGCCGGGAGTGTGACGCCGGAGCGCATGCAGCAGCTTCGCAAGACGCTGGGACTGGATCAACCGCTGCATGTCCAGTACGGCAGGTTCGTCGCCAGGGCGCTGCGCGGAGATCTGGGACGGTCGATTCGATTCGAGTCTCCTGTCCGGCAAATCGTCGGCGAGGCGGCCGCCTACACGTTCCAGTTGAGCCTGGCGGGAATGCTGGCCGCCCTGATCATTGGCCTGCCCCTCGGCATCGCGGCGGCGTTGACCGAAAACACCTGGATCGACGCCGCCTGTATGTTCGTCGCGCTGCTGGGTGTGTCGATGCCGCTGTTCTGGCTCGGCCAGTTACTGATCATGGGTGTCGCCATTCGTCTGCAGTGGCTGCCCGCGATCAGCGGGGACCAGACGGTGGGCATCATCCTGCCGGCGATCACGCTCGGGTTCATCTCCGCCGGTCTGATCAGCCGGCTCACCCGGTCCAGCCTCATCGAAATTTTGAGAGAGGACTACGTCCGGACGGCGCGGGCCAAAGGGCTCAACGAGGGAACTGTGGTCTCCGGACACGCGATGCGCAACGCCGTGATCCCGGTCATGACGGTTGTAGGCTTGCAGTTCGGCGGCCTGCTCAGCGGCGCGGTGGTGACCGAGACGGTCTTCAGCCGGCCAGGGCTCGGCACCCTCATCGTGAAAGGCATCCTCTGGCACGACTATCCGCTCATTCAGGGCGCGGTGCTCCTCATGGCGGGGTCCTATGTCCTGGTGAATCTCGGGGTGGACATCCTCTATGCCTGGCTCGACCCCCGGATCCATTACGCCTGAGACGTGGCCGGGACGCCTGGCGGACGAGCCCGCGAGCCTGCGCCCGATGGGCCAACGAAGGGCGAGACGGCTGCCGCCGGTGATGAGGGCCTTCCTGCGCAATCGCGGCGCGGGCGTGGGATCCGCGTTGATCCTTGCGTGGATCGTCGTGGCGGTCCTGGCGCCCGTCGTGGCCCCTGCTGATCCGCTCGCGATCGTCGGTGCCAGCCGGCGGGGGCCGGGCTCGGGTCATTTGCTGGGGACCGACCTGCTCGGCCGCGACGTGTTGAGCCGCATCATGTTCGGAACCCGGATCTCCCTGGCGATCGGACTGATCAGCGTCGGCATCGGGCTCACGGTTGGGACCGTCTTGGGCCTGCCATCCGGCTACTATGGGGGACGTCTCGACGGGGTCATCATGCGGGTCATCGACTCGATGCTGGCCTTCCCAGGCCTGTTGTTGGCGCTGGTCATCATCGCCGCGCTGGGTCCGGGCCTGAGCAACGTGATGGTCGCCGTGGGAATCTCGTCGGTGCCGCTGTATGCGCGGTTGGTGCGCGGCCTGTGCCTCTCGCTGCGCGAGGCCGAGTATGTGCAGTCCGCGCGCGCCGTGGGCGGGTCCGACCTGCGGGTGATGGGCCGCCACCTCCTGCCCAATCTTGGAGGGTCCCTCATCGTCCTCTCTACGCTGCAGGTCGGCTCGGCGATTCTCGTCGGTTCGGCGTTGAGCTACCTGGGGATGGGCGCGCAGCCTCCCACACCAGAGTGGGGATCGATGACCGCTGAGGGGCGATCCTACCTCGCGACCGCCTGGTGGATCTCGACATTCGCAGGCCTGGCGATTTTCTCCGCTGTCGTCGGGATGAACCTCGTCGGGGACGGACTGCGGTCCGCGCTCGATCCTCGTTCACGATTCCGCTAGGGTATGTGGTGATCGTACAAACAGGATCCTGCCCGCAGCCAGGCCCGTTGTGGAACGATCAAGAACAACAAGGAGGAGTGACATGGACCGTTACCTGAGGGTGATCGCCATCCTGCTTGCGGCGCTATTCAGCGTGCCGCTGGTCATTGCGCAGGCGCCGGCCGCGCCCGCGCTCGACACCATCGTGGTCCTGCAGGGGGTTGACGCCACCACGCTGGACCCGCACATGACCTCGTCGCTGCCTGAGGCCAACATCCTGCTGCACATCTTTGACACGTTGGCCACGTACGACGACCAGATGAAACTTGTCCCGGGCGTCGCGGAGAGCTTCCGCAATCTCCAGACTGACCGTGCGGTCTGGGAGTTCAAGCTGCGTCCCAACGTCAAGTTCTCGAACGGCGAATCGCTGGACGCGAACGCGGTCAAGTTCAGTTTCGATCGGGGGATGAACCCGCAGATCGGCCGGGGGAACACGACCTACCTCAATAATAATCTGCGCATCAGGGAAGTCCGCGTGATCGATCCTCTGACCGTGCACATCGTGACGCAGATCCCCTCCCCAGTGGTGCCAGGGTTTTTGACCGAGTACAACATCGTCCCACCCAAATACTACGCCGAGTCGCCGCCGGCTCAGGTGGCCACGCGGCCCATCGGGTCAGGCCCCTACCGCCTGGTCGAGTGGCGGAAGGACGATCAGGTCGTGATGGAGATCAACCCCACCTATTGGGGACCCAGGCCGAGAATCCAGCGCATCCTCTGGCGGCCTGTGCCGGAGGCCGCAAGCCGCATCAACGAGCTGCTGCGCGGCAATGCGGATGTCGTCGTCAACGTGCCACCTGACCTCGTCGACCCGGTGAACCGGGTGCAGAAGGCGGTCTCGATCCAGGGCGGGCGCCGAATCTTCATCGGCATCACCCAGTACAATCATGCGGCGCTGCGGGACCGGCGGTTTCGGCAGGCGCTGAATTATGCGGTGGACGTCGAGGCGATTGCGAAGGGCGTCCTCAAGGGGTTCGGAACGCGGACCGCGTCGACGGTAAACCCGCCGTGGCAGCATGCGGGCGTCAGGCCCTACCCGTTCGACCAGCAGCGCGCGGGTGCGATCCTCGACGAGCTGGGCTGGCGCATGGGCCCCGGGAACGTCCGGGTCCGGGACGGACAGCGGCTGCAGATCACCCTCATGGGTCCCAATGGCCGGTACCTGAAGGACCGGGATGTGACGACGGCGATCGGCGCCTATCTGCGCGAGGTCGGGATTGACCTGAACCTGAAGATCATCGACTGGTCGCAATACGTGCCGGTCATCCTCCAGAAGAAGGCCGATGACCTCTACATGATTGGATCGGGAACCAACTTCGAGGGGCAGGCGGATATCTCCGACCTGCAAGCCAACAGTTCGTCGAACTACGGCAACTGGAACAACCCAGAGTTCGAGCGGATGTTCACCCAGCTCATCGGCGAGTTCGACCCGGCCAAGCGGCGCGAGATCCTCAACAAGATGCAGGAGATCGTCAAGGAGGAGGCGCCGTATATCTTCCTCTACTTCCAAGTCGACATCTACGGCGTGAGCAACCGCCTGAACTGGAAGCCGCTCCCAAACGAGCGGATCCGGCTGACCCGGGCGACATTCAATCCCTCGGGGTCGGTCGCACACGCGTTTCACTGGCGCGGGGGCAGGGCACGGCTTGGCCCCACGCACGCGAGGTTGAGTGGCGTACTACGCCATTCGGCGTCTGCTGCAGGCCGTCGTCGTGCTCCTCGGTGTCACGGCGCTGGCGTTCAGCGTGCTCTTCCTGACCGGGGATCCCGTCTACTTGCTTATCGACTCGCGCGGCATGCCGCCGGAGCAGATCCAGCAGATGCGCCAGCGGTTCGGGTTCGATCGCCCGATCGCGGTCCAGTACGCCGACTATGTGCGGAAGGCGCTGCGCGGAGACCTGGGCACGTCGCTGCATCACGGCGTCCCCAACGCCGACTTGATTCGCGAGCGCCTGCCGGCGACGCTAGAACTCGCGTTCGCCGGTATGCTCGTGGGGCTCGTGGTGGCTGTCCCGGCGGGCGTCGTCTCGGCCGTTCGCCGCAACACCCTCGCGGACTACGTCAGCATGAACGCCGCGCTGCTCGGGCAATCGATGCCGGTGTTCTGGCTGGGGATCCTGCTCGTGCTGATCTTCAGCGTGCAGCTCCAGTGGTTCCCGGTGTCCGGCCGCGGCGGCCTGATCCATCTCGTCCTTCCGGCGGTGACGGTTGGGGCGTTCTCGGCTGCGCGAACCGCGCGGATGGTGCGCAGCACGCTTTTGGACGTCCTGGGTGAGGACTACGTGCGCACGGCGCGGGCCAAAGGGGTGACCGAGCGCCAACTGGTGCTCCGGCACGCCCTACGCAATGCGCTCATCCCCGTGGTGACCCTGCTCGGGATCGACTTCGGCTACCTGCTGGGCGGCGCCGTGATCACCGAGACGATCTTTGCCTGGCCGGGTGTCGGGCGGCTGGCCGTGCAGGCGATTGCGAACAAGGACATCCCGCTCGTCCAGGCCGTCGTGATCATGATGGCGTTCGTCTTCGTCGCCATCAATCTCGTGATCGATCTCCTCTATACTGTGCTCGATCCCCGCGTCCGCCTGGCGTGAGCACCGCCGTCGCCCTCGCCGGGGTCGAGCGGCGGTCGGGACGGACGGGGGTGGCGCTGGCGCGCCTGGTCCGTTCCCGCACGGCCGTCATGGGGCTCGCGATCCTGGTGGGCGTTACTCTCATGGCGTTCTTCGCGCCCTGGATCGCCCCACACGATCCTAGGACCGTCGACGTGCTCCACAACTTCGGCCCGCCTGCCTGGGCCCGGGGTGGCGACCCGAGCCATCTGCTCGGCACCGATTCGCTGGGCCGGGACATCCTCAGCCGGATCATCTATGGCGCACGGGTCTCGCTCATCGTCGGGACGTCGGCCGTGCTGATCGCCGGGGTCGCGGGCTCACTGTTGGGACTCATCTCGGGCTATTATGGCGGCGCCGTGGGCGACGTGATCATGCGGATAGCAGAGATCCAGATGGCGTTCCCGTTCATCCTGCTGGCGCTGCTGATCATGGCGGTGCTGGGGCAGGGCCTGGTGAATATCATCCTGGTGCTTGGGATCTCAGGATGGGTGCCCTACGGCCGCGTGGTCCGCGGACAGGTGCTGCAACTGCGGGAGAAAGAGTTCGTGGAAGCGGCCCGGGCGATCGGCGGCGGGCACTGGCGCATTGTCTTCCGCCACCTGCTGCCGAACACCATGGCGCCAATCATCGTGATCGCAACGTTCATGGTCGCAAGCACGATCGTCTCCGAAGCCGCGCTCACCTTCCTGGGCCTGGGTGTCGAGGCCAGCACGCCCACGTGGGGCAGTATGCTGGCCGAGGGGCGGGACTACCTTCAAGTGGCGTGGTGGCTGGCCACGTTCCCCGGCCTGGCCATCATGCTGACCATCCTCGGCGTGAACGCAGTGGGGGACTGGCTGCGGGATTATCTGGACCCCCGCCTGCGGTTATAGTCGCCGTTTTCGGCCGAACCCCTGAGGATCCACCGATACCCGAGGGCCGCCTGGGTTCGTTCCATGAGGA
>JBQTJG010000183.1:0-2532 GCA_052387355.1 Armatimonadota bacterium
GTCGAACGCGCCGTCGATCAGGCCATCGCCGCCGGCGCGCGCACGGCCGATGTCGCGGCGGCGGGCGCCGGACTCTCCACCGCGGCGTTTGGCGATCGCGTCGCTTCTCTGTTGATGTGAACATGGATCTCCAAAAACTCTATTGACATCGAAGACAGGCTCTACCGATCGAGGGCATTGTCGAAGGTGTACCCGCGGTCTAGTCTTTGAAGGCCTGGGGCACAGCCCAAACGAATACCCCGGATCAGTCAAGTCTGTCGGGAGGCGCGCGTGGATTCGCGGTCTGCCTTGCTGCTCGTATGTGCGAGCCTCGCCCTCACGGCCAGCGCCTGCCGGTCGCAGCGGGCGGGTAGTGAGCGGCCGACGGCCACAGAGATCGCCTCCGCGCTTCCGAAGGGCGCAAGCGTCGACGAGATCGCCTATGCCGACCTTGGCGGCGACGGGGGTGAAGAGGCGCTGATCGCGGCAACGATCCCGGCGCAAGATGGCAAGCATGCGACGGCGCTGGTGTTTGCGCGCGAAGGGCGCGGTGGGTACGCGCAGGCCTTTCAGCGTCGCCTTTCGGGAGAGCTGTGGCTGCCCATTCAGGTGGGGCGCCCCGCAGACGGAGCGCCGGTCGTCGCCGTGTTCGCCGCGCGGAGTGGAAGCGGAGGGGCCCTCGGGTACATTGTGGTCCAGCGGCGAGGTCGTCTCGTCCAGGAGACGCTGGAGAACTCCGGTCTGTTGAACGGCAAGATCCGATTCATCTCCGATGGCCTGCTGGAGTCGCGCGGCGATACCGATCGCGTGATCCGCTGGACGGAATCGGGCTGGCAGCCTGAGGATTTGCCCAGCCAGTATCTTCCCAAACTCCCGCCCGACACCGTGACGATCTCCTATTTCATCGATCTGGTGCGCGGGCCGATGATCGAGATCCCGCGTTCGATTCGCGCGCGCGTCGGACAGCACATCTTTCTTCATCGCACCGATCGCGGAGACCCATCGCGGATTCTCTTCTCTGGCCCGCCGTCCGCGTATTTCGTGGGCCCAGATGGCGTGATCACGCTGCTGCAGCCCGACGTCATCGAGATCCACATTGAGGGGCCTGCGTACAGTGGGCGGACGCTGAGCCTCCAGGTCAGGGTGGATCCGTAGTGCGTGCGCGTTGACACGCCGCAGGGGCGCCTCTAGAATGACTGCTGGCGGGAGTGTGTCCCTTACGGGGGCGTGGTGTAGCCCGGCTAACACACCTGCCTGTCACGCAGGAGATCGCGGGTTCAAATCCCGTCGCTCCCGCCATCGCACTGATCCGCACGACCGCGGCAGATCCACCCGGGGCCCACATACTCACGACCGGTCGATAGCCGGTTGCCAGTACCTGTCAAGGGGGTGCGAGGTCATGATGCGTCTCGCAGTCATACTCGGTGCACTGGCGCTGATGGCGCCGCTGGCGGGGGTCGATGCCCAACCGTCCGCCCAACAACAGCCTGTCCCCGGAATGATTTTGCCCGGCAAAGCCATCGGCCCGATTGAACTCGGAATGACGATGGCCCAGGCGCAGACCGTCATGGCGCAGTACGGGACGGTCGAGACGGTCGAGAGCCCGACCACCCATGGCGTGTGCAACCCGGATCGCGGGGTCGGGGTCTGTGCGTTCGACCGCTGGCAGCGCCTCGGTCTGGACCGGCCCGGCACCGTGGTGTTCGTCGTCACGGACGACGCCCGCTTTTCGACCGATAGCGGCAGCCACAAGGTGGGACAGCCGCTGCTCGATTTTCTCAGGACCTTCGGTCTCTACAGCGGGGCGCAGGGGACTGAGATCCGATGGGAGGGGCGGGGGCTCAGCGTGGATGTGACCGCCTCCGAGCCCGGCATCGTCGTGCGCCTCATCGGCGTCTTCGCCCCACGCGGTGTGTCCGCTGTGGTACCGGCAGCCCGGTAAGCCGCGCCGGGCGGGACACCGAAGTGCTGATGTGAACAGTGTCCTGATCGCCGGGGGATCCGGCCTCATCGGACAGTCCCTCACTGGTGCCCTCCAGAGTCAGGGAGTCGAGCTGCGCCGTCTCGCGCGGCGCCGGCCGGCCCGCAGCGGTGAATTCATGTGGGATCCTGCCCGAGGCGCCCTTGATCATCGGGCGCTTGAGGGCGCCGATGCGGTCGTAAACCTTGCGGGCCGGAGCATCGCGTCCGGGCGATGGACCCGACGGGCGCGTGCGGAGATCCTTGACAGCCGCGTCCAGTCCACGAGGCTGCTGGTCGAGGCGATCGGCAAGATGACCAGACGGCCGGCGGTGCTCATGTCAGCCTCGGCGATCGGCTACTACGGCGATCGCGGGGACGAGGTGCTGACCGAGTCATCCGGGCCCGGGCGGGGGTTTCTGGTCGACGTCGTCCAGGCCTGGGAAGCTGAGGCGGTGCGCGCCGCAGCGTTCGGCGTGCGCGTCGTGTGCACGCGCTTCGGGATCGTGCTGTCTCGTCAAGGTGGAGCGCTCGGTCCACTCCTTCCGGTGTTCCGCCTGGGGCTCGGCGGGCCGCTGGGCAGCGGCCGGCAGT
>JBQTJG010000184.1:0-1813 GCA_052387355.1 Armatimonadota bacterium
AGAAACACAATCCCCTTGTTCCGATGCTTCTGGAACGTGGCCTCGAGATCGCGCGCCTCCGCGCGGCACGGGGCGCACCAGGAGGCGAAGAAGTTCATCACCACGCCCTTTCCGCGCAGGTCCGACAGGCTCAATGTCCCGCCATCGAACCTCGGAGCGGCGAAGGACGGCGCGCGTGATCCTTCCCGAGGACCGGTCGTGATGATGCTGCCCGGCGTCGTGATCGGCCGAATCGGCGGAGGAACCGCCTCTTCCGAGGTCTTCACGCGCGGCGGAGAGGAGAGCGTGACCGCGAGGTACACAACCCCTGCGGTCGCTCCGAGAAGGCCCAGCGCTAACAGGAGCAGGCGCGTGCGCATCGGTCACAACAACCAGTAGAAAGCTGGAGGGCAATCTCGCGCATCATCCCGTTCCAAGCAGCGATCCAAGCCCGCAGCCCATCGGCATGAGCATGACGGCGACGTTGGCTGCCATCAGCGTCACGATGCCTACCGCGGCCTGCATCCCGGCGCCTGTGATCATCGTCTGCTCCCGCGCCCCGTCGGTCCGTGGTTCAAGCCCGCCAAGCAGGCGTTCGATCCGCTGTTCAATGGATCGCGCCGACTCGACGAGAGGCTGCGCGGCGTTGAACGCCGGCCCATCCAGGGCCTGCTGCCAGACCTTGGCCAGGGCGCTTGCCAGGGCCAGCGGCCGGCGTGTCACCGTAACGGCCAGATCGTCGCAGGCGGGTTCTTTCTCGCGCAGGAGCTGGCCGCAGGCCGCCCAGCTCGTTGGCAGGTAGAAGACGGCGTCCCGCAGCACGGTCGCGACCCAGACGACAAGATAGTCCCGTCGTGCCACGTGACCGAGCTCATGAGCGATGACCGACTCCACCTCATGTCGGTCGAGATGGTCGATCATCCAGGTCGAGAGGAAGAGTGCAGGCCGCCAGATGCCGCAGGTGAACGCAAGCGGCCGGTCGGAGGCGCAGAGGAACACGCGCGGCCTCCGCGACTTCATACGCTCAGCCAGGCGATCCACGATCCCCTGGACGTCTCGACCAGCGGGCGCGCCACGTCGCGCCGCGACCGCAGACATCACCGTGAGCCGTACCACACCGAAGATGAGTCCGGCGACGGCGATCGAGCCCATGGCAGACGGCAGCACGACGCCGGCCAGGTAGTCCCAGGATGGTGTCCCGAGGAAGCATGTCCGCCCGAGGAAATGGCGCAGCCCTCCCAGGCCGACACCGAGGCTGGCAAGGGGGGCGGCCAGGACGATCAACTGCAAGTGGCGTCTGCGCGCCGATACGTCCGTCCGGCGAAGGAGACCCAGGATCAGGTAGCCTATCAGCGCGATCAGGAGCAGGCTGGAGAGACCGAACAGCGCGTGCATCTACTCGTCCTCTTCGACCCTGCGACGGCGGGCAATCTCATCGAGGAGGTGTCGAGCGCGCGCTGCGACTCTCGGGTCTGCAAGCGACTTCAGCTTCGCGATCGTCTCCCCGGTGAAACCGACCAGCAAATCCTCGAGGATCCGGCCCGCGACTCGAGAGACAAACTCGTCCTGGGTCAGGGCCGGGGAATAGACATACGCGGCGCCCTGCTTCTTGACACGCAGCAGGTTCTTCCTGGCCAGGCGGACCATGGTGGTCATGACCGTCGTATACGCAATGTGGCGACGTTGCGAGAGCGCCTCGAGGACGTCGCGGACAGTCGTCCCCTCACCAGCGGGACGTTTCCACACAAGTTCCATGATCTCAGTCTCGAGATCGCCGAGTACTTTGCGTATGCCCGGGCGGTCGGGCCGGAACACGCTCACGTCCGGCTCCGTC
>JBQTJG010000185.1:0-7672 GCA_052387355.1 Armatimonadota bacterium
TCCAGCTCGCCGAACACCCCCTCGGCCTCGGCGGCGAGCAGGAAGCGCAGCAAATCGAAGAGATGCGTCCCGCCGAAGAGCGCCCCTTCGCGCAGATGCGCCATCACCGCGCGCACAGAGCCGATCGCGCCGTCGGCGATCAGACGCTGGATCCTGCCGTACGTGGGATCCCAGGTCCGCATGTGGTTGACGGCGACGGCGATGCCACGCCGGCGAAAGGCGTCGATCATCGCATCCGCCTCGCGCAGGCTCTGCGCGATCGGCTTCTCGAGATAGATCCCCTTGACCGGGTACGCGGTCACGGCGAGTGTGACCGCCTCGTGCGACCTCGTAGGGACGCAGACGCTCACAATGTCGAGCGATTCGCGCTCGAGCATCTGGCGAAAGTCAGCATAGAGGCGCTCGACGCCGCGGCGACGTCCAAAGTTCGCCAGCCGCTCCGGATTGGGATCTGCCGCGGCCACCAGCCGGGTGCGCGGGCAGCGCTGATAGGCGCCGGCGTGTGAGTAGGGGAGCAGCGCCCAAGACGGCGCGACCAGGATCTCGTCCTCGATCGTGTCGGCGATGCGGCCGCACCCGATAATGCCGGCCCGGTAGACCGGCTGCGTAGAGGAATCCGTCATCGACCCGTGTATCATACACTGCATGAAGCCAACACGCCGACATGTTCGCATGACGTTCGTCGAAACGGGGGAGTCGGTCGTCGCCGAGTTGCTCGACGATGAAGCGCCCTCGGTCTGCCAGGCCGTGTGGGGTGCGCTGCCGCTGGAGCTCGACACGGTCCACGGTCAGTACTCTGGAGCCGAGATCTTCGTGCTGCTCGATCCCGTCAACACTCAGCACGAGAATCTCACACAGCTCCCTCTGCCCGGCGAGCTGCTCTACTTCACCGAAGCCGGCACGGGCGTGCTGACCGTGCGTAAGACCGTCGGTGAGATCTGCTTCGTCTATGGGCGCGGTGTGGTGCTGCGCCAGCAGGAAGGTGTCCCGACCTACGCCAGCCTGTTCGCGCGCGTCCCAGGCGACTGGAAGTATGACTGGGCGGAGTTCGCGCAGGCCTGCCGGCGCGTGCGGCGCGAAGGATCCAAGCGCCTGCGCATCGAGCGGATCGACGGCTAAGTCTGCTACAGTTTGACGACTACCACAACCGCCACCGGGTCGATCCAGCCATGGATGTCGCGGAAAAGATCGCCGACGCCCTGGATGTTCGGGTGGTGGTGGATCCGCTGGCGGGGAACGGTAACCACACTCGCGTCGTTGTTCCCGTCCGGGTCACCCGCCAGCATGACTGGCCCGAGCCCGCTGCACGGATCGACGATGTCCTGGCTCTGCTCGGTATTGTTCTCCCTGCCGGCATCATAGCCGTTGAGCAGGAACGCCTCCGCGCCCGTCTGCGGCAGATTGACCGCATCGAGACCGAGGAATCCATCGTTAGTGCAGATCAGCATCGTGGCCAGCGAGAGCTTGTCGCCGGGGCGCGCGATGATGTCAAACGTGACCGAGTCCGTGAAGGTCCCCCGCACAATCCCCCGCGGCGTCAACGGCCGGCCGATGTCGACAACCTGCGTGACTCGGCTCGAACCGTTGAAGAGATTGAACATGGGAATCTGATCCCCATCGACCGCGATTGCTGCGAGCTGATCCGACGCCAGCCGCCCCACCTCGAACATGCGGATGGTCTTCTGGTGGGTCGCTGCGACTGGCGGCGAGAATGGCTGGCCCGTCGTGAGATTCAGGAGCGTGACCCGGTACGTGACCGTGCCCGGCGCGGCCTGAGTATCGAGCCCGACGGGAAGCACCGCACTCAGCACGAGCGCCACTACGAGAGCTGCGGACCTGAATGACATAGCTTCACCCCTTCTCCCCACAGGAAGACATGACGTTCAGTGCGCAAAAAAGAGAGTCTAGCCGCCAATCCGCAAGATTGGATAGACGATTTGACAAGAATTCGTAATGGTTTGATGAAGATGCGCCTCTGAGCCAGGGTGGTGCGACGATGATCAATCTCCAGAAGCTTCGGCACGCGAAGGCCTTCGGGAGTCAGTTGTGGGCGCTGGTCAAACCGTTCTGGGTGTCAGAAGAACGGTGGCCGGCGTTGGGGTTGCTGGCGGTCGTTGTCGCGCTCAACCTCGGGATCGTCTATCTCAACGTCCGCTTCAACGAATGGTACGGCGTCTTCTACGACGCGCTGCAGAACAAGAACTACGCCGTCTACCAGCGGCAACTGCTCGTGTTCACCGGGCTCGCGTTCGCGTTCATCATCGCTGCCGTCTACCAAATCTACGTCCGGCAGATGCTCGAGATTCGGTGGCGGCGCTGGCTGACCGGCCAGTACCTGCGGGATTGGATGTCCAGCCGCGCTTTCTATCGCATGGAACTGAAAGACTACGGCACCGACAACCCCGAGCAGCGCATCCAGGAGGACATGCGCCTCCTCACCACCAACACCCTGAGCCTTTCGCTCGGGCTGCTGAGCTCGGTCGTGACGCTCGTGTCCTTCCTGTCGATCCTCTGGAACCTGTCCGGCCCGTTGAGCTTCAGACTTCTTGGCTCCGCAATCACCATCCCCGGATATATGGTCTGGGTGGCGTTCGTCTACGCATTCATTGGCTCGCTGCTGACGCACCGGATCGGATGGCCGTTACGCATCATCAACTTCGATCAGCAGCGCTTCGAGGCCGATTTCCGCTATCGCATGACGCGCATCCGCGAGAATGCCGAAAGCATCGCGCTCTACGGCGGCGAGCGGGATGAGCGGCAAAGCCTGGACGGCAGCTTCATCAACATCTGGCAGAACTGGTGGAAACTCATGAAGCGCCAGAAGACGCTCAGCTGGTTCACATCCTTCTATGGGCAGGCGGCCGTCATCTTCCCGTTTCTCGTCGGAGCGCCGCGGTACTTCTCCGGCGCCATCCAGCTCGGCGGTCTCATCCAGATCAGCAGCGCGTTCGGACAGGTGCAGAGCGCGCTATCGTGGCTCATCGACGCGTATCCGCAACTGGCGGACTGGCGCGCCACGGTCGATCGTCTGACTTCATTTGGCGCGGCGATCGAACGGTCACGCGAAGATGCCGCGGCGAAGGACGCCATTCTCGTGGAACAGAACGGCGCCCCGGCACTCGAAGTGCGAGGGCTCAATCTCGCGGTCCCGACCGGGCGTGTGCTGCTGAAGGACGTCAACGAGCGCATCGAGGCCGGCGAACAGGTCCTGATCAGCGGGCCATCGGGCAGCGGGAAGACGACGCTCTTCCGCGCGCTGGCCGGAATCTGGCCGTTTGGTCGCGGCACCGTGCGTACACCGGCCGGCGCGAAGGTGCTGTTCCTCCCGCAGAAACCCTATCTGCCGCTGGGCACGCTCAAGGCCGCGGTCTGCTACCCGGGCCCGGTGGACGCACGCAGCGACGGCGCCGTGCAGGAGATCCTCGACGCGTGCCGCCTGGGACACCTGCGCGATCGCCTGCACGAGTCGACCAACTGGTCACTCGCGTTGTCCGGCGGCGAGCAGCAGCGGCTGGGCTTCGCGCGGATCCTCGTGAACAGGCCGAACTGGGTGTACCTGGATGAAGCGACGTCAGCGGTCGACGAGGAGACCGAGCGCCACCTCTACGGGCTCGTGCGCGAGCGGCTCCCGGGCGCCACGGTCGTCAGCATTGCACACCGGTCGACGGTAGCGGCCTTCCACCAGCGGCGGATGCGCATCGACCCCGACCGACAGGCGATCACGGCATCGGCCATCTGAGGATCATCAGGCGCCAGCCGAGATGAGCTCAGGATGCCACTCCTGACGAGGCACCTGGCCCTACCCTGTTCCCAGTGACCCGCCGCGTCTTCAGAGGGCTTGCCCGGAAAAATGGCGGGGTCAGGCCGGCACCATTGGCCCGCCTCGCGGCGGCGGACTGATGGGCTTGGGCACGTACGCCGCGACCCGATGCCGACGACGTGCTATTCTTAGTGAGCGCCCCGGCGTCCGCGCCGGCGATGGCGCACATGACGATGGACAGGAAACCCCGAATATCCCCGCCGAGTCAGCCGATGGATAGGATGAAACCGGGAGGTCCTCAGATGTCCGTTCAGGTGACCAGACGCCGATTCACGGTGGACGAGTACCACCGCATGGGCGAGGCCGGCATCCTCTTGGAAGACACTCGGGTGGAACTGCTCGACGGAGAGATCATCGAGATGGTGCCCATCAGCAACCGACACGCCGCCGCAGTTCGGCGCTTGATCCAGCGGCTCTCCGTGCTGGCTGCCACTGGAGCGGCGGTCCTCGATGTCCAGAATCCCGTCCGGCTGGGCGAGCTCTTGGAACCCCAACCGGACGTGATCGTTCTCCGAGCCCGCCTTGATCTCTACGCGTCTTCGATTCCAGGGCCGGAGGATGTCCTGCTCCTCATCGAGGTTATGGACTCCAGCGCGGCCTACGACCGTGGACTGAAGCTGCCGCTGTACGCGCGGGCGGGTGTTCCCGAAGTCTGGCTCCTCGACCTTCAGGGGGAGTGTATGGAAGTCTACAGGCGACCGTCAGGTGCTCAATATGAGGACACGCGAAGCGTGAGGCAAGGCGAGGCGATTTCGCCCGAAGCCCTTCCGGATCTTGTCCTCGCGGTGCACGATCTCCTCGGCGACTGAGCACTTCCACAAGGAAGACCGCATCGGCCACTGGGTGCGTTCAACACGTGAGGTGCGTTTCTGCGCCGAACGGCCACCTGGCCTAAAGGCGGGAACGCCTTTGGACTATGTGCTCGCCTTGATCTCGCCCCGCTACCTCTCCGACCAGACACTCGCTGCGTCTGGAAGCTTTACATCGTCACTCGCCCCAGGTTTCGCGCAACACGCGCACCCAGTTGCCATGCGCGAGCTTGCGGAGATCGTCTCGCCCAAACCCCCGCGCCTCCAGCACCTGCATCAATCGCGGCAGGCCGGTCGCATCCTTCAGCTCGGCGGGCATATTGGCGCCATCGAAGTCCGAGCCGAGGGCGACACAGTCGATGCCCATCCGCTCGGCCATATGGGTGACGTGGTCGACCATTCGCGCGATCGGTGTCTCAGTGTTCCGGGCGCCGTCTTCGCGCAGGAAGCCGACGTGAAAGTTGAGGCCGGCGACGCCGCGGCTCTCCCGGATGGCGTCGAATTGTTTGTCGGTGAGGTTGCGCGTCGTGCTCGATAACGCCCAGGCGTTCGAGTGCGTGGCCACCAGCGGTGCGTCGGTGATCGCCGCGACATCCCAGAAGCCCCGCTCATTGAGGTGAGAGAGATCGATCATGACCTTGCGGCGGTTGAGCTGGCGGACGAGCGCCTTGCCGGCATCGGTCAGGCCCTCGCCGGTATCGGGTGAGTGTGGGAACTTGAACGGCACACCCTTCGCAAAGCGGTTGCGGCGGCTATGGGTGAGCCCGACCGACCGCACGCCGGCCGCGTAGAACGCTTCGAGCGCATAGCCGTCCTGATCGAGCGGCTCGGCGCCCTCGAAGTGCAGCAGCATGGCAAACGTCCCGGTGTCTAGATAGCGCTGCAGTTCCGCGGCCGTGCGGACGACCTGCACCGCGCCATTCGACGCCTGCGGAATCTGCAGCAGGCGCCCGAGGAGGTCCAGTGCGGTCGACTGCGCGTAATCGAGCGGCATGGGCTCGGGCCAGGTGCCCTCGTCGCCATAGACCTTCAGCACCGCCTCCGGCGAGAGGTCACCACCCTGCGGTGCTTCGGGCCTCACGGGATCGCGGATGTAGATCGCGAAGAAGCCTCCGCCTAGGCCGCCCTCGCGGGCCCGCGGCAGGTCGATGTGCCCTTCGTCGGACCGATCGAAGAACGACCGGCCCGTCTTGATCAGACTGAGAATCGTGTCGTTGTGCCCGTCGAAAATCGGCGGAAACCGGCTCATCGTGACCACTCGGGAAAGAACGCCTTCCAGTTCTCATGGATGATGCGATCCTGAACCTCTTTCGGGATCTTGGGCAGGTTCGTCCCCTCCACCGGTGCGTTCAGATTGCGCAACCCGTTGATGACATTCGTGATCGTCCCCGACGGGAAGTCAGACGCCAGTAGGATCTTGTGATCCACACCATACTCCATGGCGGTCACCATCGCCTGCCAGTACCGCCACGGCCGGTAGTGCACCGCCGAGATGTCAGTGTAGACGTTGGGACACTTGCGGATCAGGACGACCAGATCCTCTTCCCACGGATGGCCCAGGTGGGCGATGATCATGCGCAAGTCCGGGAATTCCATCGCAATGTCCTCGAGCTGGAGCGGCAGTGCCCAGTTGAGCCTGGCTCGGCTGGGAAACGTGGTGCCCTGGTGCCACATGATTGGAAGGTTGTGCTGCACGCACTTCTGGAACAGCGGCCAGTGTTTGCGGTCTTGGGGATCAAAGTGTTGATAGGTCGGCCCCAGTTTGAGCCCCCGCAGTCCGAGCATGGTAACACAGTACTCGAGCTGTTCCACGCAGTCCGGCTCGTTGGGATCCACGGACGCCCAGCCGACGAGTTTCTCGGGATGCTGTCGCACGTAGTCCGCGATCAGCTCGTTGGGCACCCAGACACCGACGGCCTTCGCCTGAAAGCCAAAGACGACGACTCTGTCGGCCGGCTCGCTCGCCTGCCAGTGGTTCTCGGGTGTGGAGTCATACGAGTGCAGATCGAGCGTACCGGCGTACGCCTCGCCGCCGGAGTACTTCAACTTGACGAGCTTCGAGGCCAGGGCTTCCTGCGCGAAGCGTTCCCCAACATGGTCCGGGTACCACATGACGTGCGTATGGCAGTCGACGATCAACGGAGATCCTCCTCGACTACGTGTGGAGCAGATCCAGCTCGATCAACACCTTGCGAAGGTCGGCGCGGTCCTCGGCGGCAAGCGGCACCAGCGGAGAGCGGACCGCGCCGCCCGGCAGCCCCAAGAGATTCATCGCTTCCTTGACCACAGTGATGGCGTAGCCTTTCCGCCGCTCGCGCAGCACGGCGAGCGGCCGGATCTTCTGCGCCACAAGCGCGTGTAGTTCTTCCCACCGGCCGGCCGCGCCCGCCTCCCACACGGCCAGCGTGAAGCGCGACGCGAAGTTCACGATGCCGGAGGTGAATGCTTGAGCGCCGGCCGCGAAGTACGGCGCGGCGAGTAACTCCGCCATCCCGTTGACCCAGGCGAGGCGCTCACCGAACTCTTCCACCATCTCGCCGAACGTCTTGAGGTCGCCGTATTCGTCTTTCAGGGCCACGACTGCGTCGATCTCGGCCAGGCGCCGCATGATGGCCGGCGTGGCGACCGATCCTTTCGTGCTGTACACCATCATGCCGAGCCTGGTGGCCCGGCTCAGGGCCTGGTAATGCCGCACGATGCCGTCATCGGACGCTTCCACGAAGTACATCGGGTTGATCATGAGCCCGTCGGCGCCGACCGACTCCGCGTGCTCGGCCAACCCGCAGGCCACGCGTGTACTGAAACCGATGCCGGCCAGCACCGGCACGCGCCGCGCGACCGCCTCCACGGCGATCCGAATCGCGGTCCGGTATTCGTCAAGGTCCAGGGAGAAGAACTCGCCGGCCCCGCCGCAGACGACGACGACATGCGCGCCGCTGCGGCAGAGAAAGTCGACGTGATGGGCGAGCCCGTCGCCGTCGAGCCTGTCGTCCTGGGTGAAGGGCGTCGGGGTGAAAGCCAGCACGCCCCGGAGGCGGCGCCT
>JBQTJG010000186.1:0-3122 GCA_052387355.1 Armatimonadota bacterium
GCTTGGCGCGCTCCACCTCCGCCAGCCCGGCGGGTGTCATCTGACCACTCTCGATCAGTGAAAGAGCCTTCTCTCGATTGCGCTTCGACCAGATGCTTCGCTTTCCGCGCGGGGTGAACTTCTGTAGTCAGTGCTCCTCGCCGTCGCTCTTCCCCTGCCCGTCGATCCAGCCGTAGCACAGAGCCACGTCGAGGGCTTCATCGTAGGACACCGACTTCAGGCCGGACGCTTTCTTCGCCAGGCGCAGCCACACGCCAGAAGACGTGCAGGCAAGCGTAACTCGCTCAAACGAATGGTCGAAGACAAAGACAGCCAAGTCCAGGATGATTTCAAAGAAGGATGCCTGTGGGTACCTCGCCCGGTACTTTTCGCGCCAAGAAGCACTTTATCCTCCCAGCAATCAAGAGCAGGAGGAGTCTGTCGACCTGCCCGATCGAATAGCCTCAGCAGGGCTGACACCCCGTCCTCCTCAGCAGGTGTGGCTTTTCCGCCATCTGGCCCGGACCGCAACTCGCGTACAGGCTAACGGCTAAGCTCAGCGGCAGCGGCGGGTGAAGGTCGCCTCACCTTCTAACCCGAACGCTTGCGACGCAAACGACCAGTTGCGCCAGCGGCGCAGCCGCTGGCCGCTGCAGCGAGTTGTTCGGCGGCCATTGGGATAGGGAGGAAAACGGCAGACTCTACCGACTGGTAGTCAGGGAGCGTTCTTCCGCGTATTGCGTCACGTCTCGACTTGTGAAGCGCCTCCGATCATGCCCAGATGAGTGTGCTGGAAGGATTCAGGATACTTGAGACCATAGCCGAGCACTCGATCCAGACTTGAGTGAGCCAGAATGATCAGGCCTATGAGTTGCCAGAGTTGACTGCCTGACACAGCGCCGAAAACGTAGGCGGCGACTGCGATAGCCTTATGATGGGTCAGATCATAAGTGAAGGCACCGGTGCGTGGGCCAGCTAGATAGCCGAGCATGCCTAGGTCGGGGGCGAGGAGCAGGAGTGGAAACCACCACCAAGCGTAGTCAAGCGGACGAAAGAGAAAGACTGCCAGTAGGGCGAGGAATAGTTCTTCTAGCCGGATCAGATTTTTCATGGGCGTTACTCTATTGTACCCACTTGATGAATGATGGGTGTTGATCGGCCCTCGGGCACAACCCCTTGATCGCCGAGGCGAACCGCTGGGCGCCGGCGCCGCACACGACCACGAGACTTGGGTCAAGCTGACGAAGGATCTCGCCCGTGTGACCATCGAAGCACCGATTCAGCATCCAGTTCGGATGCCGGTTCCCGACGGTCGCGCAAAGTGCAACGTTGAGGACTGCGACCTCCTCGAACTCTAGTCCCAAGTTCCTGATGTAGAAACGCAAGAACCGCCCGGCCGGCTTCCCCCATGACTCCATGTGTTGCCGTTGGAAAGCTAGGACCTCTGGGAAAGTCGCTCGCCCGTCTCGAAACCTGACCAGTACCTCGCGAGCTGCCCGGTTTGCGGCGTCCTTGCTCGGCTCACCGGGCCCTGGTTCAGCATCCATACCTACAGGTCACGACTTCGGATCGAATACCGGTAGAAGCGCTCTGCCCGATCCGTATACGCAAGGGTTCCCCTCGCGTGCGATCGTGGCTTGACATTCCATAAGCGATGACTTATGCTTTTTCTATGAAACGCGAGGACACCGTCTTCCGCGCTCTGGCAGACCCAAGCCGACGCGCCATTTTCGAACGTCTCACCCGTGGAGAGGCTGCTGTGAAGGACCTCACGGCGCGCTTCGACATCTCCCAGCCGGCCGTCTCCCAGCACCTGGCCACGCTCCGCAGTGCTGGCCTTGTGTCCGAACGGCGTGATGGTCGCCTCGTCTACTACCGGGTCGAGCCAAATGGACTACGACCGCTCATCGATTGGATCACGCACTACCAGGCATTCTGGCTCGAACACGTCGACCGACTACAAGCATTCCTCAAGGAGATGGATGAATGAACGCCAAAGCCGAAACGCAGTCGATTTCTATGGAGTATGACCTGCCATACCCGCCCGTGAAAGTATGGCGTGCGCTGACCGAGCCCGAACTGCTCGCGGCGTGGCTCATGGTCACTGACATTCGGCCTGTCGTCGGGCACAGCTTCACCTTCAAGGAGCAGCCGACGCCGTGGTGGGACGGGATCGTGCACTGCGAGGTGCTGGAGATCGATCTGCACAAGCGCCTCCGTTATTCGTGGCGGAGCGGCCCGGAGTCCTCGCGTCTCGACACCGTGGTCACCTGGACGCTTACGCCGACGCCATCAGGTGGCACGCGGCTCGCGCTTGAGCACTCCGGGTTCCTACCCGCCAATGCGTTCGCCTTCGACGGTGCGAGCAAAGGGTGGCGGCGCATGGTTGGCGAGCGTCTGAGCGAGGTGTTGGCGCGGGCCGCTTGAAGTGCATACCTGAGCGTCCGTGCAAGGGACCCACGCTCGATCGGTCGCTGTATCCCACGCACGAGCCCATCCCCCCTCCGAGGAGCACCACGATGAATGATCCTCCTCCACCCACGGGGAAATCCAGGAAGGCACAGGCAGTCGGCTACTGGATTTGCACGGTCCTAATCGGGCTTTCGCTTCTGTCGGGCAGGGCCGCAAGCTGAAGAGGGCCTACCGACGGCCTCCCAACCAAAGCCTCGACATAACTGGGGACTACAAGTTCGGCCCGTCAGGTACTCGATGACGTGATTCCCGTTCGCGCAGCCCCAGTAGCACGAAGCAACCGATCGAGGAGAGACAGTACTGTGCCCAGATGTTGGTGGCAGAGAGGCGCCTTCACGCCGAGGCTTCCGATACGATCATTGAGGCCTCCTCCGCAGCATACTCGCTGAGTAAGCTGGGCGGTGGCGACCAAGCCCAAGGAGGAGACCTCGATGAGATTCTATACCCAGCAGCACCGGTACTACTGCGGTGTCGATCTCCATACCCGATCCCTCTACGTCTGTATCCTCGACCAGGCGGGAGACATCCAGGTCCACGGGAACCTCAGCGCGAGCCCAGAGGCATTTCTCCAGGTCATCGCTCCGTACCGCGAGGATCTCGCGGTGGCCGCCGAGTGCATGTTCGCCTGGTACTGGCTCGCTGACCTGTGTGCGCAGGAAGGGATTCCCTTC
>JBQTJG010000187.1:0-21106 GCA_052387355.1 Armatimonadota bacterium
CACGCGCGTGGCAGTGCTGGCCGAAGAGATCTACGAGGATCTGGAGCTCTGGTACCCGGTGCTCCGGATCCGCGAAGCCGGGGCCGAGGTGAAGATCATCGGTCCGAAGGCTGGCGAGGTCTACAAGAGCAAGCACGGGTACCCGGCCAAGGCCGACCTGAGCATGGACGATGTGAACGCAGCCGACTTTGATGCGCTGGTGATTCCCGGCGGGTACGCGCCTGACCGGATGCGCCGGCACCCCGCGATGCTGAACCTCGTCCGGGCAATGCACGAAGCGCGCAAGCCCATCGCGTTCATCTGCCATGCCGGGTGGGTGCCCATCTCCGCGGGGATCGTGCGCGGCCGCACCGTCACCAGCGTTTCGGCGATCAAGGACGACCTGGTGAACGCCGGGGCCAAGTGGGTGGATCAGGAGGTCGTCGTGGATGGCAACCTGATCACGTCGCGCATGCCGCCGGATCTCCCGGCGTTTTGCCGCGAGCTGGTCACGATGCTGAGTCAGGTGAAGGTGAGCTAGACCGGCCGTCAGACCATCCGCCTTCCCGCCAGGAACGTCATCTGGACGTTGGCCATCGTGTCCAGATCTTCGAGCGGGTTGCCGTTGACGACGATCATGTCGGCCAGCTTGCCGGTCTGGAGTGTGCCCAGGTCCCCGAGTTTGTTGATGGACGCCGCCGTGCTCGTCGCGCTGCGGATCGCGGCGTAGTTGTCGGGCATGACCCCGAGGTGCACCATGAACTTCAGCTCGGGCGCGATCACGTCGTGGCCGACGCACGGGCTCCCCGCGTCCGTGCCGAAGCCGATCACGACACCCGCGTTCGCCGCTGCTACCAGGCCAGCCCATCGCTTCGGATCGGCGACGGCCCGCTGGCGCTCGGCGATCTTCCACTCGGGGATGTTGAACCGGCGCGCGACCTCGGGCTGACTCTGCATGACGAGCGGCGCGAAGGTGGTCACGATCGGGATCTTCTTCTCGACGAGCAGCGCAATGGTCTCCTCGCTCATGCTCCCGCCGTGCTCGACACAGTCGACCCCGAAGCGCGCGACGCGGTTGATGCACGCGTCGAACGTGGCGTGCGCCGTGATCGGCAGGCCGTTGCGGTGCGCCTCGTCGATGACGGCCGCCAGTTCCTCGTCGCTGAACTCGATCCGGTCGTGGCAGGCCATGATCTTGATGAGGTCCGCACCCGCGCGCACCTGATCGCGCGCCGCCCGGCGCATCTCATCGGGCCCGCTGGCCTCGCGACAGCACCAGTACGTGTGGCCGCCGGTCTGCACGATCGCCTGGCCCGTGATAAGGAGCCGCGGGCCGGGAAAGAGGCCCTGCTCGATCGCCTGCTTCGCCGCGATGTTGGTCTTGTTCATACCAAGATCCCGGACGGTCGTGACGCCCGAGCGCAGGCTGATGAGCATGTTCCCTGCGCACTTGTAGGCGCTGATCTCCGGGCCGTCGTCGAGCGATTGGCGCGCCAGATCGTGGATGCCGTCCCACGCCAGGTGCGCATGGTTGTTGAACAGTCCGGGCAAGATGGTCCCACCCGCGTCATTGACCTGGGCGCCCCTGGCGCCCAGATCCGCCGCGCGCCCGACCGCCTTGATCCGGTCACCCGCGATCTCGACGAAGCCGTCTTCGATGACCTCACTACCGTTGCAGGTCAGGACCCGGCCCTTCAGGATACGATGACCCGCCGGCGCGTCGAACATGGGCTTGATGAGCGTCTGGTGCCGCCATGCTGGGGGTTCTGGCATTGGTTCTCCTCAGGAGGTCAGAACAGTTGGCTCGCGTCACCGGCAGCGGCGACCGCCGTTGCCTCGACGCTCGCGAAAGGAGCGCCGTCCGTTGAGGGCGGCGCGTTCTTCTCGGCGGGGTCGAGGTGCTGCGCGATGGCTCGTTCCACCTTCACGAGCACGTCTCGCCAGGTGGCCCGGTGCGTGAACAGGTGCGTCTCGTCCGGGTAGTAGTGTGTTTCGAATGACTTCCCGTGCGCCACGCAGTCTTTGACGATCATGTCGAGCTGTTCGAACGGTACTGCCGCATCGTTGGTCCCGTGGAAATTGATGAGCGGAGCCCGCATCCGCGCGACCAGCCGCCGCGGCGAGGCGCCATCCCACACGTCAGGGCGTTGCTCGCGCGTTCCCCGCGCCCGTCCGCGAAAATAATCGAACGCCGGCCGGTACGCAGTCTTCGCCCAGGTCATCCAGTGGTCGAAGTCCCAGATCCCGGCGATATTGATGCCCAGTGCAAACGTCTCGGGCGAGCGGCACAGCGACGCGAGCGTCAACCATCCGCCATAGGAGAGCCCCCAGACCCCGACTCGTTCCGGATCCACGTATGGCAGCCCCTTGACGTACTGACCGGCGCGTACAACGTCTTCGCACTCCAGCACGGCGAGCCCGCCCGAGTTTCCCTGCTCGAAGGTCTTGCCGTACCCGATACCGCCCCGATAGTTCACCAGGTACGAGATGACGCCGCGGTCGGCCAGCCACAACGACACGGCATAGAAGAACGCGTAGGCTTCGAGCGGCGGGAACCCTTCCCGCATCTGGCGCATCCCGCCGCCGTGAACGTAGACGAGAGCCGGATGCCGGCGACCGGGCTCCATGTATCGGGGTGTAAGCAGATAGCCCGGGATCTCCCAGTCGTGCGCGCCGCGCGTTCTGGTCTCTTGAGGCAGCGCCAGCCGTCCGGTGTCGATCCCGCCGGGCATCGAACCGACGAGGCGTCTCGCGCCTTCTCCGTCGCGGCCGACTATCCAGATCTCCGGCGCCTGGTGCACCGTGCTGTACTTGAAGGCGATCGTCTCTCCGTCGGGCGACCATTCGGTCTCCACACTGGTACCGGCTGCGGTCAGCACGGGGCGCAGCGCGCCTGTGGTGAGATCGACGGCGAACAGATGGCGCATCCCTAAGTTTCGGCGGCTCGTCGAGAAGACCACCTCTCGGCCATTCGGGCTGATCCGCGGGTGATCATATGCGTGACCCACGTCCTCGCCGGCGCCCCCGGTCAGCGCTTGTACCGTGCCCGTATCGGTGTCGAGAAGATACAGATGCCACCAGCCCTCGTGACGCAGCACCAGCACCGCGTGGCGGCCGTCTGGATGCGCCTGGGCGCGAAAACTGGCGCCGAGCCCGTCAGGCTCGTCCTCACGAGCGAGCAACCGGGGGAGGCCGGCCGGCGGAAAATCTAGCACGTACCACTCCCGCGCCGTGTACGCCGGTGAAGACATGGCGAACAGCAGCCGGTTCGATCGCAGCCAGGTGAATGGGCCTTCGAGATGCTCGGTCCGCGAGCGCCAGATCAACCGGCCGTCGGCGCCGGCGACCGCCAGGTCCCACTGACCGGTCTCCTCGAACGCGGCGGCGATCGCCGATCCATCAGGAGACCACGCCAGCGCCGGATCGTGATCCACCTGGACCACGCGACCCGGGAGGTTCAGCTCACGCAGCACGGGGCCGTGGAACTGGAGCGTCCACACCCGTCCACCTGCGACGAACGCGAGAGCTTGCCCGACAGGCGACCACTGCACCGCGGACGCTGGGCTCGACCCAGCGTAGACTACCGTGCGCGCCCACGTCTCCTCATGCTGTCCGGTGGTACCGCTCCCCGAGACGTGTCGTCTGGCGACGACGACGCGGGCGGTCTGCACGTAGGCAATTTCTCCGGTCGGGGCCCAATCGAACGCCGTGACCGCCTCATCTCCCTCTGAGACTTCTGTCACCACGCCGGTATGCGCGTCGACGACGCGCAGCGAGAAGCGTCCGCCGTCGTCGTGAATGAACCCGATGCGCCGGCCGTCGGGTGCCCAGGTGTGTGCGGAGGTGAACGTGATCGCCAGGACCTGATCGAGGGTGATGGCCGGGGTCCTCATGTGTCGTGCCTCCTACAATCGAGGATCGAGTGCGTCGCGCAGCCCGTCGCCAAGGAAGTTGAATCCCAGCACCGTCAACATGATGGCCAGTCCGGGGAGGGTCGAGATGTGAGGCGCCGTACGCAGAAACGCGCGGCCCTCGTTGAGCATCGTTCCCCACGACGGCGTCGGCGGCTGCACCCCCAGGCCCAGGAATGACAGCGCGGCTTCCGCGATGATCGCGGCGGCCATGCCGACGGTCGCCAGGACGATGATCGGCGCCAGCGTGTTCGGCAGGATGTGGCGCATGATGATGCGTCCATCGCTCGTCCCCATCGCCCTCGCCGCCTGGACGAAGTCCTGCTCCCGCAGCACCAGCACCTGACCGCGTACCACCCTGGCATAGGTGGTCCAGGCCACCAGGCCGAGTGCGACAATCACATTCACCAGGCTCGGCCCGAGCACTGCGATGATGGCGATGGCCAGGACAATGACCGGAAATGCCAGGAACACGTCGACCGTCCGCATGAGTACGTTGTCTATCGTGCCGCCGCGGTAGCCCGCGATGAGCCCCACCGTCGTGCCGATGGTCGCGGCGATGCCTACAGCCACAATCCCCACCTGCAGCGAGACTCGCGTCCCAAAGATCAATCGGGCCAGGATGTCTCGTCCTGCGGCATCGGTGCCGAGCAGGTGTCCGGCCGCCCCCGGCGGCGCGGCGGGGTGCGCGTAATCGATCGCCAGCGGATCGGCAGGGGAGACGACCGACGCGAAGATGGCCAGCAAGATGATGCCGGCGATGATCGCCAGGCCCAACATCGCCAGCCGATGCCGGCGCAGTCGCCGCCAGGCCGCGGCCCAGTAGCTGTCGCGCGCCGCGGCGGCCTTAAACGTCGGGGCGGGGCTAGGCGTAGCGGATGCGCGGATCGATGACCGCATACACGACGTCCACGGCGAGATTGGCGCAGATTCGCACGACTGCGATCATCAGCACGACGCCCTGCACCACCGGGAAGTCGCGTTGGACGATCGAACGGATGGCCAGCCGCCCGATCCCCGGCCACGCGAAGATTGTCTCGGTGATCACCGCGCCGCCGAGCAGCCCGCCGAATTCCAGCCCGATCACCGTGACGACCGGGATCAGCGCGTTGCGCAGCGCGTGGTGGAAGACGATCCGGCTGCCGTGCAGCCCCTTGGCACGGGCGGTGCGAACGAAGTCCTGACCGATGATTTCCAGCATGCTGCTCCGGGTGAGGCGGGTGGTCACCGCGGCAAGCGCCGCGCCCAGCGTCACCGCCGGCAGGATCAGGTGCATGACCGCCCCGCCCAGCGCCGCCGGGCTGCCCGTCGCCAGCAGGTTCGAGAAGCCGGCCAGCACCGGATCGCCCCGGCCCGACGCCGGCAGCCATCCCAGCCGTAGGGCGAACAGAAAGATCAACATCACGCCCAGCCAGAAGTTGGGCATTGAGATGCCCAGCAGCGCCGCGACCGTCCCGGCGGTGTCCACCGCCGAGTATTTGCGGACGGCGGAGATTACGCCCACCGGAATGGCAATGGCCAGCGCCACGGCCATCGCGGCCAGGGTCAGTTCGATCGTCGCCGGCAGACGCTCGCCGATCAAGCGGCTGACCGGCTCATCCGAGGAGATCGACATCCCCAGATCGCCCCGGACGAGCCGGCCCAGGAACTTGATGTACTGGACGTGCAGCCCCTGATCGAGGCCGAGCACACGGCGCAGCCGCGCCACCTCGTCGGGGGTCGCGTTCTCCGCGCCGATCATGATGACGACCGGATCGCCGGGGATCAGGCGCAGCAACGCAAAGATCACCAGGGAGATCCCGAACAGCAGCGGGATCATCCCCAGCAGGCGCCGGGCGATGAAGTGCCCCAAGTCGTGCTAGCGACCCGCCAGCTTCACATCAAGCCCGTAGGGCGTCTTGAGTGCGATCCAACCGCTCACGTGTGCTTTGAAGCCGGTGACCGCCTTCCTGGACGCGTAGGTTCGCTTTTCATGAAACAGGAAGATCATCGGCGCGTCCTGCACGATCATGCGTTGGGCCTCGCGGTAGATCCGGATCCGGTCGTTGGCGTTGGTCACCGTTCGGCCGCGGTCGAGCAACTCATCGATCTTCGGGTTGCGATACTTCACGAAGTTGAACCCGCCAATGGCCGACGTGTGGAAGGGGCTGTACAGTAGCGCGTCGGGCTCGGGGCTGACTGTCCAGCCCACCCGCAGGACGTCATAGTTGGCCTTCAACAGCCGGTCGAGCAGGGTGGGGAAGTCAACCGAGATGACCTTCACGTTGATGTTAATCTGCTTCAGCATGTCGATCAGGAGCGGGGCCTCAATGCGATTCTCTTCGCTTTCCACCATGAGGTAGTTCATATCGAATCCATTGGCATGCCCGGCCTCGGCCATCAACTGCTTCGCGCGGCTCAGATTGTACCCCAGACCCTTGAAGCCCCCATCATGGGCCCATGACGTGGGCGGGATCGGGCCCTCGGCCAACACGGCGCGCTCCTTCCAGACGACGTCGATGATCTTCTTCTTGTCGATGGCATGCGCGATGGCCTGACGGACGCGCGCGTCATCGTAGGGCTTGACCGACGTGTTGAGGCCGATGAGCCTGTAGTTCGTGCCGATGACTTCGTGCAGATCTACCAGCAAGCTCACCCGCAGCCGGCGCAGGTCCTGCGCGGGTATGCCCGCAATCAGGTCCACGCCGCCGGATTCGAGTTCTGCCAGACGGACGCTGCCCTCTGGGATGAAACGGAACTGGACCCGCTCCATCGACGGCCGACCGGCATAGTAGTCTGAGTTGGCCTCCAGGACAATCCGCTCGTCCGGCACCCATTCGATCCACTTGTACGGCCCGGTCCCGACGGGGCGCCGCGCGAAGTCGCGGCCCACCCGCGAGTGGTAGGCGCGCGGAAGGATGTAGGCGGCTGTGGCCAGGTTCGTCAGGATGGGGACGAACGCGGCCCGCGTAACGATCCGAACAGTGTTCTTGTCGGCGACGTCCACCGACGCGATCTGAGAGAGCAAGCCGCGCTGCGGCGACCGCGCGTCAGGGTTGAGGATGCGCTCGATCGTGTACTTCACGTCGTCCGCAGTGAACTCTGTGCCGTCGTGAAACTTCACGTTCTGGCGAAGTTTGAAGGTCCAGGTTTTGCCGTCGGCAGAGGGCGTCCAGGATTCGGCCAGGGCCGGCCGCGGCACGCCATCCGTGTCCAGTATCAGCAGGCCTTCCAGGATGTGCGAGTAGACCTGCTGTGAGTAGAGGTCGGTCGAGAGGCCGGGGTCCATCGTGGTCGGCGCAGACTCCATGCCGACGCGCAGGAGACCAAAGGGAGCAGGCGCCGTGGCGGCCGGGCTGAACAGCGCCAGCACCACCACCACGGCGACGGGGAAAATCGTCCACCGCTTCATCCGATACCACCTCCCAGGAATTGTCAGTTGACCTGGCAGAGCGATTCCGGTGCGCGAACGACGCGCGTCTCCGGTGTTCGATTGGAATGGCCATTCGCCGCCGCCGGAGAGGTGTCCTGTGTGGGACATCCGCGCTATGGAAGGAGGCGCTGCGCCGCGCCCGAAATGCACCTTTCCATGCCTGCCATCGCCGCGGGGACCGCGGCCGGCGCGTCCCGGGCCCGACACCGGGCGGAGCGCCTGACGATTCGGCGTCTCCAGCGTACAGACATCGAGGCCTGCGCAAGAATCGTTGCCGGTGAGCCGCTATGGCGGCGATACGGGCAGACAGCGCGCCGCGCCAGGACAACGATCCGCGAGGCGCTCGGGTCGCGCGGCAGCAGCCGGGCTTCGGGAGCAGCAGGGGAATTCGCCGTCGCCCGCCAGGGGAGGGACGTCATCGGGTTCATCTGGTTCCGCCTCGATGGGACCTTTCATCACAGCGGCTATGTGCGGTGGGTCGCTGTGGCGGCCGGCGCTCGGGGTCGCGGTGTCGGGGCGCGCCTGATGGAGTATGCAGAGCGCCGGATCTTCCGGCGCGGGCTCAACATTTTCTTGCTGGTGTCGGATTTCAACCGAGGGGCGCAAGCGTTCTACCGGAAACGGGGGTACACTAGGGTGGGAGCCGTCCCCGACTATCTGGTCCCCGGGATCACCGAGTATCTGTATTGGAAGACTCTGGGCCCCATTGCCAGAAGCGGGGTGAGAGGACATGACGCACCAAGGTTCGCGCCGGATAGCCTTCGGCGAATGATGTGACACACAATCCGTGAGGAGGCGAAGACTGTGAGAGTTCGCTGGTGGATGTTGCTCGTCATCGTTGCGCTGGTGCTGCCGGTCCTGCCGGTGCGTGCCGGTCCTGCGGGAACGACGTTTACGATCGGGGTAGATCAGGAGGTTGTCGGGCTTGACCCCAACCTGGTCACCGCCTTCTCCTCGTTCCGTCGGCTTGACTTCTTGTATAACAAGCTCGTCCGGTACAACGACAAGCTCGAGATCGAGGCCGACCTCGCCGAGTCGTGGGAGTTCCCCGATCCCAGGACCGCGGTCTTTCGGTTGCGGCGCGGTGTCAGGTTCCACAGCGGCGCAGAGATGACGTCCGAGGACGTGAAGTTCACGCTGGAGCGGGTGCTCGATCCGGCGACCCGATCGCCCGGCCGGTCGTTCATCGACGTCATCACCGCCGTCGAGACGCCCGATCGGTACACCGTACGGGTCAAGATGCGCTTTCCGCTGGCCTCCCTGTTGTCCGGTCTGTCCTCCGCGAACCTATCGATCGTCGAGAAGGCCGCCGTGCAGCGGTCGGGCAACCTGCAGCGCACCGTCGCCGGCACCGGGCCGTTCATGCTGGCCGAGTGGGTGCCCGACAACTTCATGCGGCTGGCCAAGAACCCGAACTACTTCCGCCGCGGCCTGCCCCACTTTGACACGCTGATCATTCGCGTCATCCCGGACCAGGCGTCGCTGCTCGCCGGCGTCCGCACCCGGGCTCTGGACATGGCCACGATCAATCAGGGCGCCGTCATCACCCAGGCGCGACGTGAGGCGAACGTCGTCGTGGTGCAGAAGGCCGGGATCAATCTGCGCATCTTCTCGTTCAACACCACCCGGCCGCCGTACAACGATCAGCGGGTGCGGTACGCCTTCTCGTTTGCGATCGATCGCAACGCGATCGTCAACACCGCTGAGTTCGGATTCGCCACAGTGTCGGGCCCGGTCCCGGCCTCGACGCCGTGGGCCACTCCGACGTCGCGCTTCCCGTCCTACACGCAGAACGTCGCGCGCGCCCGGCAGTTGCTCTCCGAAGCGGGACATCCCAACGGCTTTGCGACGCGCATCGTGACCTCGCCCACTTACGAGGGCGGCATCGCCGTCGCTCAGGTCATCCAGGAGCAGCTCCGAGCGATCGGCGTCAACGCCACGCTGGACACGATCGAGTGGGGCACCTACATTAACCGCTGGGTTGCGCGGGACTTCGACACGATGATTGAGCTGCGCGGCGGCGACCCGGATCCCGACCGGTTCCTCTACCGCACATTCCACAGCACGGGCGCCGTGAACAACTTCCTCTTCGGCAACGCATCGATCGACCGGTTGCTGGAACGGGGTCGCGTCAACCTCGAAGCCGACGCGCGCAAGCCGATCTACGATGAGCTGCAGCGCGCGCTGATCGAGGCCGCGCCGGCCCTCTTCCTGTACACGCCGATGGAGACGCAGGTGCTCCAGGGGTATGTGCGGGGCTTCAAGGTCATCGGGAACGGCGCGCTCTACTACCTCGAGGAAGCCAGCGTCGAACGGTAAGGTCGCGCAGCCAACCCGGGAGTCACTGGGGGCGGAGCAGCCCTCCGCCCCCGAACCCGACCTCCACGCATGCAACGCTATCTAGCCACACGCGTGCTGGCGCTCGTTCCCGTCCTTCTGGGCATTCTCGCCGTGGTCTTCCTGCTGATCCGCCTGATTCCAGGCGACGCCGTCCAGTTGTTTCTCGGTACGCAGGTCGAGATGACACCCCAGCAGATGGCCGAGCTGCGCCGGTTCTTCGGCGTGGACAAGCCGATGTGGGCGCAGTTTGTCGACTACCTGGGTCGCATTCTGCGCTGGGACTTTGGCGTCTCGCTGCGGACCTCCCGGCCGGTGCTGCAGGACATTCTGACGCGGCTGCCGCTGTCGTTCCAGTTGTCCACGCTGGCCTTGATCGTCGCCATGGTGATCGCCGTGCCACTGGGGATCCTCTCGGCCGTCACGCGCAACTCCACCTTCGACGTGTTCACCAGGATCGGCGGGCTGCTGGGCCTCTCCATCCCCAACTTCTGGCTCGGGGCGATGCTGATCCTTGTCTTCTCTCGATATCTGCGCGTGTCGCTGGGTCAGTACGTGCCGATGACGCAGAACCCGCTGGGGACGCTGCAGAGTCTGTACTTGCCGGCGTTCGCGCTCGGGGCGGCCATCGCCGCCATCTTGATGCGGTACATCCGGTCGTCGCTGCTCGAAGTGCTCGGTCAGGAGTACATCCGTACCGCGCGCGGCAAGGGCCTGCGGGGCATGACTGTGATGTTTCGCCACGCCCTGCCGAACGCGATGATCCCTGTGATCACCGTGATCGGCTTTCAGATGGGCTATCTGCTCGGCGGCACGGTGGTCATCGAGGAGATCTTCGCGCTTCCGGGGATGGGCCGGCTGGTACTGCAGGCGATCTTCCAGCGCGACTACCCGGTGGTGCAGGGCGTTGTCCTGGTCATCGCCCTGATCTTCGTGCTGACGAACCTGGTGGTGGATCTGCTCTATGCCTGGTTCGACCCCCGCATTCGATATGCGTGAGATCGCGGCTGCGCGGGCGCCTGCCGCAGAACCCCGCGTGCGTGCCGGCTGGCGATGGTGGACGCGTCGGTTCATCCGCAATCGCGTCGCGCCGATCGGCCTGATGATCATCGTCGCCAGCGTCGCTGTGGCCATCCTGGCGCCGGCGATCGTCCCGTACGACATCCGCAAGATGGCGCCGCCCGAGGCGCTCTCGCCGCCGAACAACGCCCACTTCTTCGGCACCGATGAATTCGGCCGCGATGTCTTCAGCCGCGTGCTCGTGGGGTCGAGGATTTCGCTGGTTGTGGCACTCCTGTCTGTCCTGACTGCCGTCGCCCTGGGAACCACGCTCGGACTGGCCGCCGGGTTCTACGGTGGGTGGTGGGATGCGCTTTCGATGCGCGCGATGGACATCGTCTTTGCGTTCCCGGCCATCCTGCTGGCCATTGCGATCATGGCGGTCCTGGGCACGAGCCTGTTGAACCTGGTGATCGCCATCGGGATCGTCTACACACCGCAGTTTGCGCGCGTGGCGCGCGCCGCGGCGCTGAGCGTTCGGTCGCTCGAGTTCGTGGACGCCGCCCGCGTGCTCGGGTTGGCCAACACGCGCATTATCTGGCGGCATATCATCCCCAATGTGCTGGGGCCTGTGACCGTGCAGATCTCCCTCAGCCTGTCGCTGGCTATTCTCTCGGAGTCGGCGTTGAGCTTCCTGGGTCTCGGGACGCAACCGCCGACGCCATCGTGGGGGAACATGCTGAGCGAGGGTCGGCAGTTCCTCGAGCTGGCGCCGTGGAACGCGGTCTTCCCGGGCCTGGCGATCATGGTCGTGGTGCTGGGCTTCAATCTGTTGGGCGATGGGCTGCGCGACCTGCTCGACCCGAGGCTGCGATGACGGGGACCGCAGCCCGCGTGCAAGATGCGATCAGGGCCTCCCTGGCCGATGGAGTGACGCGCGGGGCGTTTCCCGGCGCGGTCGCCGCGGTGGCGCAGGGACGTGCGACACTCGCGCTCGAAGCCGTGGGCCTGCGGCAGGTCCTCCCGCGCCGGTGGCCCGCGGCGGTGCGCACCATCTTCGATCTGGCCAGCGTCACGAAGCCGGTCGCCACGACTACGGCCGTGCTTCAGTTGTGGGCGCGCGGCGTGATCGATCTGGACGTGCCGGTGTCCGCGTACCTCCCGGCGTTCGCTGCAGGGGGAAAGGTCCGGGCGACGGTGCGGCATCTCCTCACACATACCGCGGGGCTTCCGGCTTGGGAGATGCTCTTTCTCCCGCGCCCGGCCGGTGCCGCCGGGCCGCGCGCAAGGGCGTGTCGCACGATCGCGCAGGCGGTCGCCCGTATTTGCGCCACGCCCGCCGAGGCTCCGCCGGGCCGGCGGGTCGAATACAGCGATCTGGGTTTCGTGGTGCTCGGGCATCTGGTCGAACGTCTCAGTGGTGAGCCGCTCGATCGCTACTCGCGGCAGCAGATTTTCGCCCCGCTGCGCATGCACCGGACGCGATGGCGCCCCCCGAGCTCGTGGCGATCACGGTGCGCCGCTACCGAGCTGGGGAATGCGTACGAGCGGACCAAAGCTGCCGCGCAGGGTCTCGGTGCCAGGTTTCACTGGCGAGCGCAGTTGATCCGCGGAGAGGTGCACGATGGGAACGCCTGGTACGTGGGCCGCGGTCTCGCCGGGCACGCCGGCCTGTTCGGGACAGCGGACGATTTGATCCGATTCGGCCGCGCGATCCTGGGCTCCGGGAAGGCAGGCGCAACGCGGATCCTTCCACGGGAGGTCATCGCTGAAGCCACCCGCAATCAGACAGCCGGGTTGGGCCATGAACCTCGCGGGCTGGGATGGGCGATGAAGGGATGGTCCTTTATCGGCGGCAGGGCCTCGGCCGCCGCGTTTGGCCACACGGGATTCACGGGCACCTCGATCGTGCTGGACCCCGAGCGGGATGTTGCGGTCGTTCTCCTCACCAACCGCGTGCATCCACGGGCGGACTCGACGGCCGTGCAGCAGTTCCGGCCGGAATTTCACGATACGGTGATCGAGGCACTCGATGGGTGAGGTCTTGCTCGCCGGCGTGGACGGCGGCGCGTCGAAGACTCGGGCAGCGATTCTCGCAGCGGGCGGCATCGTGCTGGCCACGGCGACGGTTCGCTCGGCCAGCGCCTACCATCGGGAACCCGAAGAGGCCGGCGAGGTGGTGATCGCGGCGGTGCGGGAGGCCCTCTCTGCGGCCGGACGGGCCGGCCCGGTCGCCGCGCTCGGCGCCGGGCTCGCCGGCGCCGACGACCCCGCGCTGCATGACCGGTTGGTCCGCTGGCTTACACAGGCAGGCCTGGCACAAACCGTGTTCGTCGATCACGATGCAGCCGCCGCGCTGGCCGGCGGCACGGCGCTCGGGCCCGGTATCGTCATCATCGCCGGTACGGGCTCGGTCGCATTCGGCGTGGATGTCGCCGGGCGGCGCGCCCGCGCCGGCGGATGGGGACCGCTGCTCGACGACGAGGGCAGCGGGTACGCGATCGGGCGCGCGGTCCTGCGCGCCGCGATGCGCGCCTTCGACGGCCGGGGCGAACTGACCGCGCTGGCCGAGGCAGTGCGCGCCCGGTTCGGCCTGGCATCGCTCGCCGCGCTGAAGGGCGCCGTGCGCGGCATCGGCATCGACGAGATCGCGGCCGTCGCGCCGCTCGCGGTCACCGCCGCGCAGGCGGGCGACGAGACGGCGGCCATGATCCTGCGCCGCGCGGGCGAGCAGTTGGCCACGATGGTGGCGGTCGTGGCCCGGACGCTCGGCTCGCAGGCGCCCCCGGCTCCGCTGATTGCCACGGGTGGTGTCTTTGATGCGGGCGATCTGCTCCTTGCGCCGTTCGACCGGGCGCTCGGGCGGCTGGACTGTCCGGCGCAGCGACAGCCGGCGCAGTTCCCGCCCGAGATCGGCGCGGCGCTGCTGGCGGCCCGCGCGGCAGGCATCGAGGTGCGCGGACCCCAGCGATGATGCTCGCAACGGACCCGCGCCAGGAGAGGTGAGGTGCGTTGACCCCTGAGGACTCCCCGCGCGTCGATTACGCCGCGCTCGCCACGGAAGGGCGCAATCCACGATCAATGGACCTCGACCGCCTCTCCGCCGAGGCGGTCCTGCGGCTCATCAGCGATGAAGACCGCCGCGTGCCCGACGCGGTCGCCGCGGAGATTCCCAATATCGCTCGAGCTGTCGACGCGGTGGTCGGCGCGATCGGGGCCGGCGGCCGTGTGATCTACGTGGGCGCCGGCACGAGCGGCCGCATCGGTCTGCTCGACGCGCTCGAATGGCCGCCTACCTTCGGCGTCGATCCGGATATCATTCGAGTGGTGATCGCCGGCGGCGCCGGGGCGACGGTGCACTCTTCCGCGTCATCAGAGGACGATGCGGCAGCCGGCGCAGCGGAGATTGCGGCCCTGGGCGCCGGTCCCCGCGACGTCGTCGTCGGCATCGCCGCCAGTGGTGTTACGCCTTTTACTGTCAGTGCGTTGCGCGAGGCGCGACGCCGCGGCTGCATGACCGTCGCGCTCTGCAACGTCCCGCGTGCGCCGCTCGCTGAGGTGGCTGCCATCGCGATCGCGCCTGTGGTCGGCCCTGAGGTGCTGACCGGGTCGACGCGCATGAAAGCCGGCACGGCGCAGAAAATGGTCCTGAACATGCTGAGCACCGCGGCGATGGTGCGGCTCGGCAAAGTGTATAGCAACCTGATGGTGGACATGCCGCCGCGCAATCGCAAGCTCCAGGCGCGCGCGGCACGGATGGTCGCGCAGGCCACCGGGCTCGATGTCGACGCGAGCGGGCGGCTGCTGGATGAGGCGGGCGGCAGCGTGAAAGTGGCGATCGTCATGGCGCTGGCCGGCGTGGGCCGGGCTGACGCGGAGCGGCGGCTGGACGGCGCCGGCGGCCACGTGCGCAGGGCGATCGAGAGCGGACGCGGAGCGGACGATGCAGGCCTTCGCTGATCTCGCACAGCGCGATCCCAAGCGCGTCGTCGGTCTGATCTCCGGCACGTCAGGCGACGGGGTGGACGCGGCGCTGGTCGAGATCGCGGGCGCGGGCCTGCGCGCGCGGATTCGGCTCATTGCCGGTCTGACCCTGCCGTTTCCGGACGCCGACCGCGACGAGCTCTTTATCATGTTCAACCCGGCCGCGGCGACAGTCGACCGCGTGACGCGGTTCACCTTCCGGCTCGGAGAGCTCTTCGCGGATGCTGCGCTGGCGGTGATTGAGCGCTCCGGCTTCGCGCCGTCGCAGGTCGACCTGATCGGGTCCGCGGGCCAGACAGTGTGGCATATCCCCGCGCCTCACGGCGCCACCCTTCAGATTGGCGAACCGGCCGTGATCGCCGAGCGCACAGGACTGCCCGTGGTTGGCGACTTTCGCGCCGCGGATGTGGCTGCAGGGGGCCACGGCGCGCCGCTTGTGCCGTACTTTGATCTCGTGGTCTTCCGCGATCCCGCCCGGTCCCGCGCGGTGCAGAACATCGGCGGGATCGGCAACGTTGCATACCTGCCCGCGCGGCCACCGGACGGGTGCGATTTCGCTGACGTCCTGGCGTTCGATACGGGGCCTGGCAACATGATCATCGACGCGGCAATACAGACGTTCAGCGGAGGCCGTGAGACGTTCGACCGGGATGGCGCCATGGCCTCGCGGGGGCACGTCGACGAGACGTGGCTGGCGGACCTGCTCGCCGACCCCTATTTGAAGATGTCGCCGCCTAAGACGACCGGCCGTGAGGTGTACGGCCGGCCCTTCGCCGACCGGCTGCTCGACGAGGCGCGGCGCCGGGGACTGAGCCCAGAGGATACGGTCGCCACGCTCTCGGCACTGACGGCGGATTCGATCGTCGCGGCCTACCGCGACTTCGTAATCCCACGCGGCGGGCTGGATGAAGTACTCGTCTCGGGTGGCGGAGCCTACAACGGGTTCCTGCGCCGGCGGATCGCGGCCGGTCTCGGTCTTCCCGTCAGGCAGTGCGAGGAGTTCGGGATCGACGGGAAGTTGAAGGAAGCGATGGCGTTTGCGCTCATGGCGTCAGATGCTCTGGCCGGCCTGCCGACGAACGTGCCGACGGCGACCGGCGCCTCGGGACCACGGGTGCTCGGCAAGCTCGTGCCCCCACCCCCACCGTCCGGCGCCCCTCGCGCCTGACGGATTCCTCCGCGCCCTTGACAGTCAGATTGATGGGTGTAGAATTAGTTTCACCAATATCGAACTAAATTCACTGGGAGCGCACGCATGAACTCCGCATCGCATTCGGCTGAGCTGTTGGCGTTCTTCAAGGCACTCGCCGACGCCAACCGATTGAAGATCATCGGCCTTCTGGCGCAGCAGGCTCGCTCCGTCGAGCGGCTGGCCGAGGCGTTGGGCGTGACGGCGGCCACCGTGTCGCATCATCTCTCCCGATTGTCCGACGTGGGCCTGGTGAGTGCGCGTGCCGAAGGCTACTACAGCATCTACGGGTTGGAGACGAAAGCCCTTGAAGCCGCGGCGCGACGTCTGCTCGCCAGGGAAACTTTGCCGGGCGTGGCCCCCGGCGTCGACCTCGACGCATACGACCGGAAGGTGCTGCAGACTTATCTGTCGCCGGACGGGCGGCTCACAGCGTTTCCAGTGCAACGGAAGAAGCTGGAGGCGATCTTGCGCTACGTGGTCCGCGCATTCGAGCCCGAGCGACGCTATGGCGAGAAACAGGTCAACAAGATCCTCTCGCAATTCAATGACGACACCGCCCGGCTGCGGCGCGGCCTGGTCGATCATGGGCTGATGGACCGTCAGGGAGGTGGCGGAGTGTACTGGCGTATCGAGCCAGCATCTACGGTCTGATCACCCGCTGCTGCCCGCCCTTCCCGTCAGCGTCCGCCCGCCTTCTTCAGAATCGACACCATCTCGGTGTAGCCCCGTGCGCGTGCGTGGCCAAGGGGACTCACGCCCTGCCGGTCGGCGATGTTGACGTTAGCGCCGGCCTCAACGAGGGCCCGCAGGGTCGACACGTGACGCCGTCCACCGTTACCCAGGACCACGGCTTCGATGACCGCCGTCCAGCCGAGATTGTTGATGTGGTCGAGTGGGGCGCCGGCCTTGATAAGCTCCCGGACCACACCATCGTGGCCAAGATGAGCCGCGGCGATGAGCGCTGTGCCGTCGTACGGACTTGTGACGTTGCGCGGGCTCGTGCCGAGCGCAAGTGCGAGCCGGACCATCGTGATGTCGTCCTTCACGGCAGCGATCGTGACGATGTCGTAGCGCTGCGCATCGAATACGTTGGGTTGGGCACCACCCCGCACGAGCGCACGCGCGGCTTCGGCGTGCGAGCCAAAAACCGCGACGTGTAGCGGAGTGCGACCGTTGCCATCCGTCGCGTTCGGGTCAGCGCCCTGCAGAAGCAGGCGGGTGATGTCAGCGGCATCGCCGCGCGCGGCCGCACGGTGGAGACCGGTGTAGCGATTCAGCTCCGCGGGGCTCGGCGGCATCTGCGCGAGGGCAAGGCTTGCGACGACGAGCGGGCCAACAGCTACCAGCACCGCTCGCACGATTGGCTTCGTAAGGGTCCTTCTACGACTCATCCCTTCGCCCGAAGGCCATGCGGTTTTGGCCCGACGTCAATCCAGGGTAATCATAGCGGAGATTCGGCGGCCTTGGGTAACTCCGCACGATGAAGATACCCCCGCATCTACGGTCTGATCGCCCGCTGCCGTCCGCCCTTGCCCGTCAGCGTCAGGCTAGTGCCAGTGCGTTTCGCCAGGATCTGCACACCAGGCTCCGTCGATTCGTTGAGGAGCACCAGTCCTGAACCGTCTTCTGAAGCGCCGAGCTTCACCCGAATGGTTCCTTTGGCATCGCGCAGCCGGAAGACAACCTCGCCGTTTGACTCCACGTTCAGGTGCGCTCGAATCTGGCCGCGTTCGTCCACCAACTCGATCGCTTGAGCACGAACGACCGAGGCGGCCGTCGGCGCAGCGGTCAACTTGACTTGGGGCAAGAGGAAGAGCAGGAGCCCGAGATTGATGGCCGTGACGATGATCACAAGTCGGTGAGTCCTCATGGGGTTTCTCCTAAGTGTGTCGCATAAATTCCTTCACGTGTGCCTGAGTGCGCTTCCGTAGCGCAGACGGCTTGATCGCTGAGCCATCCACATCCCGTGTGTGGGCATCCTTCGCCCTCCGCTCATCTTCGAGCCAGAAGCCATTGTTCACCCGAGTCTGTCCAGCGACATCGCGGTTGCCGAGCGGTCCACGCGTACGCAGTTCGGCCCTGACCGTTTCCAAGAGCGCACGGTATTGTTTGGCGAAGTTGGCCCAGCGCGCTTCTTTTCCCTTACGGCGCATGGTCACTCGCCAATAGGGGAGTTCGCGCATAGGATAAATCCGCAGGTTGCCGCCATAGTCAAAGAACTCGCGGTCTCGGTACATCACCGTGCCGAGGTGTTCAGGCCGGTAGTCCAATACGCGTCCCCACAGCGCCAGGTCGTGGCTACGAGCGACGACGTTGAGCGGGTCCATTTGGACGCACTCGATGTCGCGCAGCGCTTGAATCGTGCCATCCTTGCCGGCCCAGCGGCGTCCAGGCCAAAGCCCTGGTCGGCCCAGAATGTAGCGGCGAGCAACTGTGTTAGGGATAGGCGAGATAGACGCCGTGGTTGGACGGCCCCCTCTTCATCATGCACCAGGCAGCTTCGAAGCGACGGGAAACCGGGTCCGGATGAACCCCTCAGCGCTCGCCGGAGCCAACCGGACGCTTCCCGGGCCGCTGCGGACGTAGAAATCACCGCCGGGGGCGGCTTCCGTCCCCTTCCACTTGAGAAAGACCGGCTCAGGACTGCGCTGGCAGCTCACCAGACACACGGTCTTTCCCTGGACAATTTGAGTCTTTGGGTCGATGCAGGTGCTCGCCCGGTCCCCGAGGCCGTTGCGGACGATCTGCGCGAGATGACGCATGAACTCGTCATCGCTCTCCAGGCGGTCGCGCTCGATGCCCACGATGCCGCCGTCGTCCGCCACGCCGATCAGGAGGTCGTCCACGTACATCGTGTGTAGGAGCGGCTGGTCGAACCCGGTCTGGAACTTGTTGGCCACGATGAGGAATCGGTACTCGGGCTTCTCGAATTCCTGGGCCGTCTGGCGTTCGCTGATTCTCTCCTTCTTCCCAGCAGAGTTCATTCCGGCCTCAGTGTAGGACTCGCCCTGGTCGTCGACGCTGCCCGAGAAAGCCACGAGCGCCTGGAACGGATAGGCGCGCTCCTTCAGGTAGTGGTCCACCGCCAGCTTGTACCGCACGGCGTGGCGACGTGATCGGGTCACGATCATCGCCTTCGCCCTGCCGCCGATCTCGGTCTGCACCTGTGCGGCGAAGTGCTCCACCATGATCCGCATCTTCTCATGGATCGCGTGCGGGTGGAGCTCGACGAACGATTTGAGCAGGTATGCGGCCTTGCTCTTGTCGTAGCGCGGGTCGTCCTCGATAGTCTTGAGCAAACGCCAGTAGGCCTTATAGGTCGTGTAGTTGGCGAGGACGTCGAGGATGAACCCCTCTTCGATCGCCTGGCGCATGCGGTAGAGGTGGAAGGGCTCGAACGTCCCATCCTCGCGCCGGGTCCCGAAGAGCTCTAGCGTCTTGGGCTTCGGCGTTGCGGTGAAGGCAAACGTCGAGAGGTTTGGCGGCCGCCCGCGTTTCTCCATCTCGGCCAGGATCGTGCTCTCCAGCTCTTCCTCGGGTGTCTCCGCCCCCGCCTCCTCCTGCTCAGCTTCTTCCAGGGTCCCCGCCGACAGCACCGACTTGAGGCTCTTCGTGCTTTCGCCCGATTGCGAGGAGTGCGCCTCGTCCACGATCACGGCGAAGCGCTTGCCTGGGAGCTCGCCGATTTCCCTGGCGATGACCGGGAACTTCTGGAGCGTCGTCACGATGATCGTCTTGCCCGACTCGAGCGCCTGCTTGAGCTGGCGAGAAGTCGTGTCGATGTTCTCCACCACGCCCAGTGTCTGCTCGAACTGGCGCATAGTGGTCTGGAGCTGCCGGTCGAGCACGCGCCGGTCGGTGATCACCACAATCGAGTCGAACACCCGTCGGTCGGACGCGTCATGAAGCGTCGCAAGCTGGTGGGCCAGCCACGCGATAGTGAAGCTCTTCCCGCTGCCCGCCGAGTGTTGGATCAGGTAGCGCTGACCTGTGCCGTGTGCGCGCGCGTGCTCGACTAGCCGGCGGACAACATCGAGCTGCTGGTAGCGCGGGAATATGAGGAAGCGCTTGCCGGTCTTGCGCCCTCGCTCGTTTTTCTCTTCGACTTCGTGGATGAACTGGCGGATGAGACCGAGCACGCCGTCACGGGCCCAGGCCTCCTCCCACAGGTAGGCGGTGGCGTAGCCCTGCCGGGTGGGCGGCACCGGCGGGTTCCCGGCTCCACCGAACTTACCCTGATTGAACGGCAGAAAGCGCGTGCTAAACCCCACGAGATGGGTCGTGACGTAGACAAGGTCCGGATCCACCGCGAAGTGCGCGAGGCAGCGACCGTAGGCGAAGAACGACTCCCGCGGGTCGCGGTCGGTCTTGTACTGCCGGATCGCATCCTCGACATCCTGTCCGTTGAACAGATTCTTCAACTCGGCCGTGAAGATCGGGATGCCGTTGAGGAAGAGTACGAGGTCGAGACTGCTATCGCTCTTCTCGCTGTAGTGGAGCTGGCGCACCACGGCGAAGAGGTTCGCGGCATGTAGGCGGCGGGTTTCCTCATTGAGCCCACTCGCGGGGCGGAAGTAGGCGAGCTGAAACTTGCAGCCCGAGTCCCTGATGCCCTGGCGGAACACGTCGAGCGCGCCGCGGCGCTCGAGCTCGCCGGCAAGACGCCTCAAAAATCGCTCAGTCACCGCGGCGCCGTGGTGTTGTTTGAGCTTTTCCCACTCCTTCGGCTGCGTCGCAAGGATGAAGTCCACGACGTCGCGCGGGATCAGAGGCAGCGCACGGTCGTAGTCCGTGGGCGAGCGCTTCCGGTAGCCGCCTGGCACGGCGTCGCCGTAGGGCGGTTGCGTTTCGCGGACAGCGACTGTGTCTCCAGTGCAGGCGTCGGGACCCCCCTGAAGCAAGCCGCACTCGATGGCCTCTTCAAAGCTGCGCTCGGAGACCTCGGGGCTCACCGGGCCACCGTTCCCTTGTGCAGGAAAGCTTCACAACGCGGGCTTATTCAGCGTTGCGAGCTGAAGTCTGAATAGAGGTGACGAGGGGCCCGGTACTCCCGCGACGAGCCGGATACCGAGTGGGGGCCGACTGGCACGCGGCTTTTCCAGCCGTGTCACAGCCTCCTGTCGCAGCATGTCACAGCTCGCTGTCACAGCTTGTCACAGCTCCTTCCCCGGTCCTAGGATGGCCTCCGCGAGCCGGTAGTGTCGAGTTGGGTCCGTCGGTCCCGTGCCCCGCTCCGCGAACAAACCCTTGTCCACCATCGCCTTGAGGTCCCGCTGGAGCGTCCGCCGGTTC
>JBQTJG010000188.1:0-3410 GCA_052387355.1 Armatimonadota bacterium
ACGACCATCCATGGTCGTCTCAATCCTTACTGGTTAGACCGCGATTTTCGGTTGAGTCCAATCACTGCGCGCATAGCCAATTTATTACGCCACGCTTTGCAGCGCTCCACGCAGCAAGCGGCAGCCAGTCGCCCTGCACCTGGATTCCAAGGAACGGCTCGTCCACCTCAAAGCGCCAGCCTCCGTGGACGATTTTGCTTCGTGCTGCGTAGACGCCCTCGTAAAGGTCTCGGATCTCCGAAGGCGGAGAAACGTACTCATCGAGAAACTTTCGGAACTGGCGGTTTATTCCAACCTGAGCGCGAGACGACTCGCATCGCTCACCCGGACTTAGTAGTGGCTCGATTGCGGTCACGAGTGCCACAACCTTTTGGGAATCAGTAATTCCAGGTTGTGCGGCCGACGAAAGCGACGCACAGGCTCTCAAGAACCGAAGCTTCTTGTCCCGAGCGAGATCCGTGTATCTCTTCCACAGGTCCACGAGGTCAGGCACGCGGAAGTCGGACGTAGGAATGCCTAGCTCAGAGAAGTAGCGCTGGCGCTCGACTGTCTGGAGCGGCGGGAGGCCGGAGACATCTGAGAAGGCCTTGTCCGATACCTCCTCTAGGCCAAGGCCCATGCCGCACTGGACGAGGTGGTAGGCGCCACCGAGAAAGGCCCAGGAGTACAGGTTGCTGATTCCGAAGACGGGTATGTCCACGAAGGCCGTGAGGAGCCAAATCGCTTCCTGTACCGCCGAGATCCGTCTATGTCCCTCGAGCAATGCGAGTTCCGAGTGGCGAAACATGACTTCAACGGCAAACGGCAGTGGCACACCTGCTGTCCCACGCGTGGTCAGTGCGCCGAAGGAGGTGCTGTCCTTCAGGTCACAGATCACGGGCCGGATCTGCAACCAGTTGGGCACCCGGACGAACCCTTTCACTTCTCTATACGTGAGAAGCGCTGTTCTCGCCACGCGCGCAGCGTGTGATCGAGCATCTTGCTCGATGATCGGCCGAACTCCAGACCATCGTTTCGCAGACATGAAGATCGAACTAAGGGTGAGACTACTGTTGAACGTCACTTCAGCAACGCGATTGTCGCCGAAGCCGAGCTCAAATACTCGTCTCCCAGTGCGCCGTGACCCACCCTCGTTCGCAGCTGACTGAACCGCGACAATTGCCTCGTTGTCGTTGAGGCCAAAGCGACGAAGGAGTGGCAACACATTTACCGTCGCAGACATGCCGCGCGCATATCGCATTAGGGGACAGACCACGATATATCGATACGAAAAGCGCACCTACTATGCCGCATAAAAAATGTATCGTGGTCTGTCCCCTAATACGGGGATATCATCCAGGCTGGGCACCCCTGGGTCTCCTCTCTCGCCGTTGCTCGCCAATATCCGTGCGTGCGCTTTGGATGCGTGCCCACGGCTATACCTGATGTCATCGTATGCTCCACTTTTGTGAACCGCCCGGTGCGGACCCGCATGCCGTGGTGGTGTGGGGGCTGGGGGTTAATCACCCCCGGCTACCCGATTGGGCGGCTCTGCGATTACGACAACAACTTATCATACTCGGCATGCGTGCCAATCCAGAACCACACAACACCTTCCGGCTTACCTGCACCCAGCGCCCGGTAGTGCTCACCGACGCGAACCGACCATAACTGCTTTCGTTTGCCTACCTTCTTGAAATGCAACGATGGGTGTTGTGGGCCAACCTTGAGCAACTCGTAGTTCTTGTCCGCCAACGCCTGCACTTCCTTAGGCAGTTGCTGGTAGTGCTGCCAGAAGCGCGGCAGCGTTAGATGCCTCATAGGGGCTTAGCCAATCCCGCCTCATACTCTTTATCAACTTCGGCAAGTAGTGCATCCAGACGACCTGCTTCCAGGTCATCCTCAATTTGCTGGTCCCACGCTCGCGCATGATACTCTTCCAACCACGCCATTAACTCAGCCAACTCTTTGGCTGGCAGCTGGGTGATAGCAGCTTCTATGTCTTTAACAGTCATTTGATGCCGTGGTGGTGTGGGGGCAATTGACAGCCCAGTCATTCTTCTGCCTACCAAACCGCACCTTCTCGAACAGGTCCGAGCGACGCTTCGTCTGACGCATTATAGCAGCCCCCTTCTCTGCCGCACGGCTTGGTAGAGGCAGATCCCGGCGGCGACGGAGACGTTCAGGCTCTCGATCGCGCCGGCCATGGGAATGTGGACCAGGCGGTCGCAGCGCTCGCGGGTTAGGCGCTGGAGGCCTTTTTCTTCCCCCCCCATCACCAAGGCCGTCGGCCCGCGCAAATCCAGATAGAATAAGTTTTCACTGGCCTCCCCGGCCGTCCCGATGACCTGCAGGCCCGACTCTTTCATCTCGTCGAGTGCCGCCGCGAGGTTTCCGACCTGAATCAAGGGCACCGTCGTCGCCGCTCCGCTGGCGACCTTTTGCACCGCCGCGGTCAGTCCCACCGCCCGGTGGAGCGGCACGATCACGGCATGGGCGCCGGCGCCATCGGCAGTGCGCAGGCACGCACCCAGGTTATGCGGATCCTGGACCCCATCGAGCACCAGCAATAGCGGCGGCGCCGTGCATTCGCCTAGCAGCGTTTTTAGGTCCCACGCATCCCGCGCCCGCGGATGACGGCAGCGTAATACCGCCCCTTGATGCCGGCTGCCTGCCGCTAGCCGATCGAGCGTTCGCGCGGCCGCGCGCTGCACGGCGAGCCCATGTTGGGCCGCGAGTTTCAGGAGATCGCGCAGGCGTGGATTCGGCGACCCGGTCTCGATCCATACCTCGAGCGCGTGCTCGGGCGCGTCCGCCAAGACTTGGCGCACCGCGTGGATCCCGCAGACGATGAGGTCACGCCCGGCCCCATCCCGCGCCCCTCGCTTGGACATGATAGCCGCGCCCGGCTTGCGTTATGCCCGTTTCTGGATCATGGGACGAGATCGAAGTCGATACGCCGGCCATCGAGGTCAACGCGTACGACGCGCACCGATACCTCCGTCGCGATCCGGTAACTGCGTTTACCGTGCTCGCCCCGAAGCTCATGACGCACCGGATCATGATGGTAGTAATCGTTCATTAAGGAGGTGACGTGCACCAAACCTTCCACGTGGCTGTCCTTAAGCTCCACGAAAAAGCCGAAACCCGTCACCGCCGTGATGATGCCCGCGTATACTTCGCCGATCTTATCTTTCATGAACTCGCACTTGAGCCACGCCACCGCATCGCGGGTCGCCTCGTCGGCACGCCGTTCGGTCAGGGAGCAATGGTCTCCGAGGCTTCCCAACTGCTCCGCCCCATAACGGAGCTCCGGGGCCGGTTTTTTCGCCAGCAGGTGGTGAATCGCGCGGTGGACCAAGAGGTCCGGATAGCGCCGGATGGGGGAGGTAAAATGCGTGTAGGCGCCATGGGCGAGGCCGAAATGACCG
>JBQTJG010000189.1:0-7718 GCA_052387355.1 Armatimonadota bacterium
TGACCTTCAAGGGCGGTTCTTGATCGCCAAGGTGGCCGAGGAGGAAGAGTGGCGCAACGGCTTCATCTGGGACGCGTTCCACCGGTGGATGCCGACGGTCGTCGAGGCCGCGGGAAGCTTGACCACGGAGACGGCCGCCATGCGCGTGCTCGAGCGGTACATCAAGGCCGTCGGCGCGGCGTCCGATGTAGACATCGCCACGACGTTCGGGTGGAGCCCGCAACTCATTGCGCAGACGGCCTCACGATCAGGACTGCACGCGGCGGATGTGGAGGGACGTGGTGCTTGGACGATTCGCAACCTATGGTTGAAAGCCGGCCTGCGTTCCTCCTTCACGTGACACTTCTTTGAAGGTGTCACCCGCTACGCGATCGACGCCCCAGGGTGCGTCGCGTCAACCTTCGGTAGGCTGACCGGCACCTGATCAAAGTACTTCATCCCTGTGCCTGTCAACAGAAGCAGCACCTGCTCTCCGGGCCTGATCGCGCCGCTGTCTACCAGCTTCGGAAGCGCCGCCAGGGTCGCGGCCGCTTCGGGCGCGGCGAAGACGCCTTCGGTGGCCGCGAGGTCTCTCATGGCCGCCAGCAGTTCCTCATCAGTCACGGCCAACGCGGTGCCACCACTCTCCCGGATCGCCCGCAGCATCAGGTAGTCGCCAATCGCGACTGGCACCCGCAGTCCTGGCGCAATCGTGTGCGCATTCTCAACTGGCGCAGCGTGGTCCTCACCCTGCTCGTAGGCACGGACGATCGGCGCGCAGCCGGCCGCCTGTACCGCAACCATGCGCGGCCGGCGCGCATCGATCCATCCGAGCTCGGCCATCTCGGCCACGGCCTTCCAGATGCCGACCAGCCCGGTGCCTCCACCTGCGGGATAGATGATGACGTCCGGAAGCGTCCAGCCGAGCCCCTCGGCGATCTCGTAGCCCATCGTCTTCTTGCCCTCGACCCGATATGGCTCCTTCAGCGTCGACAGATCGAACCACCCGCGCTCGGGCGCGAGCTCACGGAGCACCCGCCCGGCATCAGTGATGAGACCGTCGATGCTGTAGGTATGGGCGCCATAGGCCACGCACTCGGCCTTGTTGATCGCCGGTGTGTCCTGCGGCATCACGATGTAGGCGACCATGCCGCCGCGCGCCGCATAGGCCGCCAGCGCCGCACCCGCATTGCCTGCGGTGGGCATCGACACGACCTTCACCCCGAGTTCCCGTGCGCGAGAGGCGGCGGCACACAGGCCCCGCGCCTTGAATGTCCCCGTAGGATTCTGTCCTTCGTCTTTCAGCAGCACACTCTTGAGGCTATAACGCTGGGCCAGACGCGGCGCCTCGAACATCGGGGTCATGCCCTCGCCCAGGGTCAGGACATTGGCCAGATCGCGCACCGGGAGCACTTCGTGGTACCGCCACATGTCCGGCCGGCGATCGCGGAGCGCCTCGCGACTGAGCGCCCGCCTGACACTGTGTAGGTCGTATCGGGGGTAGAGCACTTTGCCGCACTGTGGGCACACGCCGAGCAGTTGATCCGCCTCGAACGTGTGGAAGCACGCGGTGCACTCGAGATGCGTCAGGAAGCTGAACGGCATGTGGCGAAGCCCCTATGAGCCCGGCGGGTTGAGCGTTCCCAGTTTCATCGGCGATGACACCGCGTGGCCGCCCAGGTGGATCGCCGTCATGATGAGAGGGTAGACCGCGACCGCATCGGGTGCGGTGATGCGAACTGTCAAGTCATTGACCCGCCCAACGCCCGGCATTCCGGCGGCCGCGTCCGCCATACTCGTGTGCTTGAACGTAAGGTCGGCGGTCACCGGCTTCGAGATCTCGAACAGCTCCATCTGCGACAGCCTGCCGAGCGCGCGGGTCAGCCCGTCCTGGATGGCCTGCCGGGCCCGCTGAGGGTGCATGGCCTTGCTGGCATGGCGGCCGATTGCGTACTTCACGACAACGTACTCCGTCCACGGCAGGATCTCGGCGACCTCGCCGGCCAGTTTGTGGTCGCCTGAGACGACGACAACCGGCACGCCGAGATGGCCCGCGACAGCGGCGTTGAGTCCGACTTCGCCCACCGGTCGGCCGTTGAGCTTCAATTCGTAGACCTCGCGACCGCTGATCGTGTGGTCGAGCACGCCAGAGAGCCCGTGGCGGGCGTGGTAGCCGACCATCGCCAGCGCGGCGAACGAACGATCCAGTCCTTCGACCTGCACCATCGGCCGGCTGTCGCCGCTGATGAGCCAGCACTCCTGCGGCAAGTCCTCGATGATGATGTTGCGGCTGCCGTTCGAGCCGTGGGAGTCAGAAACCCACACCTCGGACGCCCCGCCGGCCAGCGCGCCGCGCACCGCGGCCGCGGCCTCCTGGGTCATGAGCCGGCGTCCACGCTCGTAGTCGATGCCGGGAAGAGACCCCTGCGCGCGGTCGACGATGCCGGCCACGCCCTCTATGTCGACCGAGATGTAGACCTTCATCAATCTCCTCTGTCAGGCATCGGATCGTGAATAGCAGGCGGCTCGCTCACCGCATCGGATCATTCTGCGCGGTGGCGCCCAGCTTGAGGCAGGTTCGCACGAGCGCCGTGGCACTGGCCGCATCGGGTGTCCGCCCCCGCACGGTGCAGTCGTCCACGCGCTCGACTCCGGGAATCCGGTCGGCCTCGTCGGCGTGCGCCGTCCGCTTGAACTGCACGTCGACGACGACCGGCTCGGGCGCCTTCAACGGCTTCATCGAGCCGAGATTGCGCAGCGCCTCGGTGGTCTTCTGTTCGATGAGCTGCTGCGCCCGCGCCGGGTGCATCAGCCGCGCGGCGTGGCGTCCGATCGCGTACTTGACGACCACCGGCACGGCCCAGGGAAACCACTCCTGCGTCTCCGCGACGAGCCGGTCATCACCAGTCACGAGGACGACCGGAACCCCGAGGTGCCCAGCCGCCAGACCGTACAGGCCGATCTCGCCGATGGGCCGGCCGTGCACCCTGATCTCCTGGATGTCGCGGGCGGTGATCGTGTGGTCGAGCACGCCGGACAGGCCGTGGCGGGTGTGGAAGCCAATCAGGACGACCGCGCTGAAGGTCTCGTCCATGCCCTCGGTCATCGACCGGCGGGTGTCGCCGCTGACCAGCCAGGCGGCCGGATGCAGGTTCTCGTCGATGATGTTGCGCATGCCGTTGCCGCCATGGCCGCTGGAGACGACGACCTCGGTCGCGCCGGCGGCCAGCGCGCCGCGGATCGCGGCGTTGGTATCTTCCGTGAGGAGGTTGCGGCCTCGCCGGAGGTCGACGCCGGGCGGAGAGATCTGCGCCCGATCGACGATCCCGGAGATGCCCTCCATGTCGGTGGCGATGTAGACCTTCATCGTGTTCCCCCTACGCGCGGCACCAAGGCGGCCTCAACGTGTCCCCCTCAGCCGTGGATCCAACGCGTCGCGCAGGCCGTCGCCCAGCAGATTGATACCGATCACCGTGACCGTGATGGCCAGGCCCGGAAACGTCCCAACCCACCAGGCGGAGCGGATGAAATCCTTGCCCTCGGCGAGCATGAGCCCCCACTCAGGAGTCGGCGGCTTCGCGCCCATACCCAGGTACGAGAGCGCCGTACCGGAGAGGATCGCGGTGGCCACATCGAGCGTGGCCAGCACGATGAACGGCGCCATGATGTTCGGGAGTATGTGCTGTGCGATGATCTTGAAGTCCGACACCCCGATCGCCCGCGCTGCGGAGACGTAGTCGCGCTCTTTCGCCTCGAGCACTGAGGAACGCACTACGCGCGAAAACGTCGGAATCGCTCCGACGCCGACGGCGATCATCAGATTGTACAGGCTCGGCCCGAGCACGACCACGACGGCGATGGCCAGCAGAATCCCCGGGAAAGCCAGCATGATGTCTATGACGCGCATGATCGTTTCGTCGGCCCAGCCGCTGACGTAGCCTGCCAGACAGCCCAGGATCAGCCCGGCGCTGCCACCGATCGCGACGGCCACGAGCCCGATCTGGAGGGAGATCCGGCCGCCGTAGGCGACGCGGGTGAAGATGTCGCGTCCGAACTGATCGGTCCCGAACAGCGTCTTCCACGATGGCGGCGCGAACGGGTCGGCGACGCCCTGCGCGTCGGGCTCGTACGGGGCGATCATCGGCGCGAGGATCGCCGCCAGCGCCATGATCATGAGCAGCAGCATGCCCGCAATCACCAGGGGTTTGCGCACCAGCCGGCGCGCGACTTCCCGTCCGTAACTCTGGTGCGCGAACCTCTGCTGTGGGAGACGGGCGAGGGCGGGCGCGGCCACCGTCTAGTGTCCCAACCGAATCTGCGGATTGAGCCAGGCGTACGAGAGATCGACGAGCAGGTTCACGAACACGTACGAGATCGACAGGACCAGCACCGTGCCCTGGACGAGCGGAAAGTCCTTGAAGAGAATGGCCCGCACTGCCATGCTCCCCAAACCCGGCCGGCCGAAGACACTCTCGATGATCACGGCGCCCGAGAGCAGGTTGCCGAACTGCAGGCCCACGACCGTGACGATTGGGATGAGCGCGTTCCGCAGCGCGTGCTTGAAGACCACCATCCGCGCGGGCAGCCCCTTAGAACGGGCCGTCCTGACGTAATCGAGGCTCAAGATCTCCACCAGCGCGGCGCGCGTCAGCCGCGCGATGACCGCGGAGGCGCGCAACCCGAGCGCCACCGACGGCAGGATCAGCCCCTTCCACCCCGTGGCGGACATCACTGGGAGTAGGCCCAGTTTGAACGAGATCAGCAGGATGAGCATGATGCCAAGCCAGAAGGACGGCAGCGACAGGCCGGTCACGGAGAAGGCCATCACGCCGGCGTCCATCCAGGTGTCGCGCCGCAGGGCCGCCACAACGCCGAGGATGATGCCCAGGACCACCGCCAGCCCGAGCCCGGCGACCGCCAGCTCGATCGTCGATGGGGCGTTCCGCGCGATCATGTCCCACACCGTGCGCCTCGTCTGGAACGATCGGCCCAGGTCGCCGCGAACCACCTTGCCGAGGAACGCTCCGTACTGGACCAGCAGCGGCCGGTCGAGGCCCATCTCGTGGCGCATCTCGACCTATCGGGCCTTGGTGACTTCCTTCGGCTGCAATGGGGCCTGGCCCGTGGAGAGCTCGGTGATCATCATCATCACCGGATCCACAGGCATGAGATGCAGCATCACGAACACGGCAAAGGTCACGCCCACCACGACGGGGAGGAGCGTCAGCAGGCGGCGCCGGATGTAGATGCGCACAGTGGCTCGTCAGTACGCGAGAGGCAGCCGCGCAGAGAGACCCCCGCCGCGGCTGCCTCAACGTCGGTTACTGAATCCTGCGGCAGTCCCCTTCGACCCAGACGTTGTGCAACTCGTACATCCCGAGGATGTTCCAGTGCCAGCCCTTGACGCAGGACTGCCCGGCGAAGAAGTAGTTGTCCTCGAACACGTAGAGCGCGTTGGCCATGTCGAGCAGCATCTTCTGGGCCTGGAAGTAGACCTGCTTGCGCTGCTCAGGATTGCTCAGCTCGCGCCCCCTGTCGAGCAGCGCGTCCAGTTCCTTGTTGGTCAGCCGGCCGCGGTTCCACTGGCTGCCCTCGGTGATCTGCGACGAGTGGAACGCACCCCACAGTCCGTCGGGATCGAAGGTCGAGAGGCCGAGGCGCGCCAGCTCGTAGTCGTTGTTGCTGTATCGGATGACCGTGGCATCGTACACCATCGCTTCGACGACGAAGTCGATGCCGACCTCCTTCATCATCTGTTGGGCCAGGGTGGCCGCGCGGATCTGCTCCCACGTCGAGGTCGTGACGAGCCGCATCCGGACCGGCCGGCCGTCCTTCTCGAAGAACTTCGTGTTGGGATTGCGCTTGTAGCCTGCGCCCTCCAGAAGCTCGACGGCGCGCTGAGGGTCGTGCGGATAGTACTTCCGCGAGTCGGGCCAGAAGGCCCAGTTGGTGTCGGTCAGCGGCCCCTTGGCCGCGGTTGCCGTATTGAAGAACGCGATCCGCGCGATCTTCTCGCGATCCAGGGCGTAACTCGCGGCGCGGCGGACGGCCGCGTCGCTGGTGGGCCACCGGGTGACGTTGAAGGGCCAATGCTGCGGCACGCCGGCGGTCTTGTGCATCAGCAACTGAAAGCGAGGATCGGTCCGGAACATCGGCGCTTGCTGGCGGGATGGATCTTCCGCGATATGCGCCTCGCGCTTCTCGATGGCCAGCGTCTTCGTCTGTTCTTCCTCGATGAACTTGTAGATGATCCGGTCGAGGTAGGCTGGACCCCGATTCCGCATGTGGGCAGGGCCCCAGCGGTAATCGGCGTTCCTCACGAGGACGAGCGTGTTCTCGTTCGGCCAACTCTCAACTTTGAACGGCCCGGTCGCGACGGGCGTCTTGAGGAAGCCGTCGCCCAGCCGCTGCACCGCCGCGGGTGAGACCGGGCCGATGCCGATGTGGGCCGCAATCTGAATGAATTGCGGGTAGGGGTCCGCGAAGATCACGCGCACGGTGTACTGATCGATGACTTCCGTCCTCACGTAGTCGCCCAACTGTGGGGATCGGGTCGAGCGCGTCTTGGGGTCGCGGATACGGTCCCAGGTGAACTTGACCGACTCGGCTGTCATGGGCGTCCCATCGTGGAACCTCACGTCGCGCCGGAGATAGAACGTGTAGCTCTTGAAGTCCGGCGCGATCTCCCACCGCTCGGCCAGCCCGGGCGCGAACTTGTTGGCCTCGACTTGCCAGATGAGGGAGTCGTGTGTTTGCTGATTGATCATCTGCGTGTAGCGGGACGTGTGCACACCAGCGTCGAGATGCGCAGGCTTCTGGTGGGTGACGATGATGAGCGTGCCGCCCGTTTGAGGTGTCACAGGCGCGGGACCGGGCGCCGCCTGTACGGTCAAGAACAGCGGCAGGGTCGAGAGCAAGCCGATCGCTATTGCATGACGCGTATAGCGATTCACCCTCCTATCCCTCCTTCATGATGGAGCGAGCGCTTCAGTCCCTCCCTTCAAACGATCCACCGGCGTGAGAAGTCGGCAATGGGATTTCTTCTTCTCAGGTTCAGCCTCGCGTTCGACAAACTTGCGTGCTTCTCCTGCGGCGTCGGACAGGAGGTGACGCGCGCGGTCTCGGTGAACGTACACGGTAACCGCTGGTCTGAATCCCAAAGGAGGGAAGAGAGAATGCGGCACGGGATGTGCGCGCTTGTCGTAGTGCTCGTGTTGAGCCTGCTCGCGGTGCCGACGGGTCAGAGCGCTGCGCAAGGCAAGCCCAAGGTCGCCTTTATCTACGTGGGACCGGTCGGAGACGCCGGCTGGACCTTCCAGCACGATCAGGCGCGGAAGTACCTGGCACAGACGCTCGGTGCTGAGACCAAGTTCGTCGAGAACGTTCCGCAGACCGCCGAGGTCGCGCGGGTGCTGGAGCAATTCTACCAACAGGGATACAAGATCATCTTCGCCACGGCGTTCGGCTATCAAAACTTCGCCGTGGATGTCGCCAAGAAGCACTCCGACCTCCACATCATCGGTATTGGCCCGGCGGTGGTGGACCTGCCACCCAACATGAAACTGATCTACGGTCGGGTCTGGGATGGCCGCTACCTGACCGGCATCGTCGCCGGCAGGATGACCAAGACCAATACCGTCGGGTTCGTCGCGGCGCACCCCATCACGACCGTCGTGGCCGGGGTCAACGCGTTCGCGCTGGGCGTATGGTCCGTCAACCCCAACGCCAAGGTCAAGGTG
>JBQTJG010000190.1:0-1865 GCA_052387355.1 Armatimonadota bacterium
CGCAGGACATCTCCGACGCGTCGAAGGACGCATTCGTCACCATGCGGGCGAAGATCTCGGGCGGCGACTGGATGGGGATGTAGATCAGATCGATCCCCTCGGGCCGCACCACGCCGTTGCGCAGCGCTTCGGTGCGGTCGTAGGGTCCGCAGGCCAGGCTCAGGCGTAGTGTGGACACCGCGGGCTACAGCGGCTGGACGAAGACGTCCTGCAGGACAGGGTTGTCGAGTATGATGGTCTTCGCTTTGAATCTCGCGACGCCATCGGCGAATGCCACGACGTCGCGGTACTCGCCGACCGCCAGTAGACGCGGGCTGCCGGCGAGATGACCGCTGCCCCACACCATGAAGTTCGCGCCGAGGTGGGCCTCTCCTGATTCCTGCGACTCGACCCATACGGGCCCGACGATGTGCCGGGGGAAGGCCTCGTTGTAGTGACGATCCTCGGCGCGTCCTCCCGCGCCCCAGAACTCCTTGACGATGACGACGCGGTCGCGGATGCGATCCTTCGTGTCATCCTGAATGACAGCGATCGGCAACCCGCGTTCATGGTTTTCTCGGGTGACCACACGGTACTGGGCCTCGTCGGTGAAGAGGTCCGGCCACTCCTCAATCCGGCGTGGATCGTCCACCACCCTGACGTAGCGGACCAGCAGGTCGAGCGCGGCCTGCCGCCGCGCGGCGACCTCAACGGCGCCCGTCAGCATCGGCGACTCCGTACGGAATGGATGGCCCCGTCATGACTGGGCGGCTTCATCAGGATTGGCGGCGAAGCCCAGCAGGCGCCTGTAGGCCTGGTAGAAATGGCGGATCGGCGCCTCGTCGACGTGCCGGTACGGCGGGAAGCGCCGGGGCGTGCCCTTGAGGACAACGTTCTGTCCGCGGGCCGCGGCGCTGCGTTGCACGCGTTCGAGCGCGGCGGCGTCCTCGAGCGTAATGGCGCCCGCCGGTCCCAACACCGCCGGCCCCTGGCGCACCCGGTGGTTGAGTATCGCCTCGGTGTCGCTCTGCCGGCCGAAGAAGGTGAACTCGATCAGCGTTCGATCGACGTCTAGCGGCACCACGTAACGCATCTGGATCGTGTCGAAGTAGTCGGTGACGACGCCGGCGGGGAACACGACCATCATGGTGTGGTCCGTCGTCGGCTTCGTGCGCACTTCGAAGAGGCTCATGTCCCGAAGTACGGGCCTAAGCTGGTCGACCGGAGTGGAGCGGGACCGCCCCCAGAGATGGCCATTCCGCTCGTAGTTGGGAACCAGCCGCTCACCTCCGTGCGAGCGCAGCCGGACCACCTGGAAGCCGGTGTGCAGCGCAGTCACGTGATACCCATCGTAGATGTTCTCGACGTAGAGCTTCCAGTTCGCGTGAAACAGCACCTTGATCGATCCCAGGTAGCGGAGCGCGCCGTCGCCGAGCACCACGTCGAGGCCGTCGCGTAGCTCGGCGAGATAGTCGGCCAGCGGGGGCGTCTCATCACTGAACGTGGCGAGGATCGCACCACGATAGGTCTCCACGCGGGCTCGAGGAAGCCCGTAATCCTCCTTGCGGAAGTCCGCGGGGAAGTCCTCAGGCAGGGAGACGGCGGGGAGGTTCCCCGTCGTGTCGTAAGTCCACATGTGATAAATGCAGCGGAAGCCTCCCCGGCCGACGTTCCCAAAGGGGCCTTCGACCAGGCGAGTGCCGCGGTGGGCGCAGGCATTCACCAGCACGCGCACCTGTCCGTCTGTCCCACGGACGGCGATCACCGGGATGGCCCCGATTGAGGTGGTCTTGTAGTCGCCCGAGTTGGGGATCTCGGACTCGTGACCGACGAGCACCCACACGGGACCTGTGAAAACCGAATCCATCTCCACTCGGAACAGGTCA
>JBQTJG010000191.1:0-3157 GCA_052387355.1 Armatimonadota bacterium
CGCGGCAACGGTCCGGCCGCGCCCTCGCTGATTTCCACGCCCCCGCGACTTCACGCAAGGACAGTTCAAGTACAAGTCCACTGCGCCTGACCAGCCTCCGAGTGAGGACGATCTCATCCGTGTCGTCACCCATGGGCTGCAGGCTAGCGCGATGCCGTACTTCCGCGATGTCCTCAGCACAGAAGAGATTCGCGCGGTCGTGACCGATCTCCAAGGAGTTTCCCCTGTCCTCCGGGGCCCGCCGCCTGCGCGGGTCGTGGTGCCACCTCGCGTAACGCCCGACGCCGCGAGCATCGCGCGAGGCCGCATCCTCTACGGGCAAGCGGGGTGCGCGGTTTGCCACGGGCCCAGCGGACGCGCCGTCATGACGCTCAAAGATGCGAAAGGCCATCCGGTGCAGTCGCGCGACCTCACCGCCCCGTGGACATTTCGCGGCGGGAGCCAGCCGGAGCAGGATCTGGTTGCGTCTCACCACGGGCCTGCGACCCGGCCCGATGCCCCTCGTACGCGCTCGTGATGTCGCCCGAGGAGCGCTGGGATGTGGCGAACTACGTCCTGTCCCTTGCACGCATCCCGCCATGGGTGCCCGGCGGCAGGCTGGATGGACCCGGGCAGCAGGCGAATCTTGCGAAGCGCGGCGAGTACCTGGTCCACGCCCAGATGTGTGGATTGTGTCACACGCAGATCAACCGGACCGGGATTTATCGTGGCGATGACTTCTATCTGGCCGGCGGTATGCGGGTGGGGCTTACCCGCACGGCGTGTTCGTCACACGCAACCTTACGTCGGACCCGCAGACCGGTCTCGGATCGTGGACCGAGGATGCGATCGTCCGGGCGATCCGCAATGGCCGGGCACCCGATCGAGTCCTGAACCTGTGGGGCATGCCGTGGATGTACCTGCACAGCCTGCGGGAGGACGACGCGAGAGCGATCGCGCGCTATCTCAAGAGCCTCCCTCCGGTCCGCAACGCGATCCCGGCCGCGCTCCACTATGGTATCGTGGAGACCCTTGTGGCGAAGCTGACGCGTCCACTTCCCGCGGTCCCCGTGACCGTGCTCACGTATGCTGAAGGCAACTTCGGCCAGACTGGCGCCGGGCCGTCGAGAGACCTCGTCCAACTGATCTTTATCGTCGCGCAGTGGCTGGTCTTCATCGCCGGGGTCATTGTGTTCCTCAGGAGTCCAGGCGCCGAACGTGCCACGCTGACCCGCCGGCGGCGGAAGGGGGTACTCGCCCTCATCGCGGCCTTCGGCCTGCTGATCCTTGGGCTGATCGGTTGGGCTGTCTATGCGCTGCCCGCGCTGCGGATCATCCCGCCCGAACAGATCGCCGACGCCGTCACGGGCAGTATCCCCAGGCTCGATCGGGCAGAGTTCGCGCCACCGGAGCAGCGGGCGCTGGCCGAGCGCGGCCGCTACCTCTTTACGGTCGCGTCGTGCGCCTTCTGTCACGGGAATGATGGTGCGGGTGGATCGAAGATCAGTTGGACGGCGTTTGGGACGCTGTGGGTCCGCAACATCACGCCCGACGAGCCGACGGGAATCGGCCGATGGAGCGAGGCGGACATCGCGCGTGCGATCCGCAGCGGCGTTACCCCGGATGGGCGCGCGCTCCACTGGCAGGGCATGATCTAGGATCACGCCTCGAACTGGGATGAGGAGGACGTGCGCGCGCTCGTAGCCTACTTGCGGACGCTCCCGCCGATCAATCGACAGATTCCGGCCGCACGGCCGCCGGTGCCGGACGACTGTCCCATGTACACGTTCTGGGTCGCGCCGAGCCGCGTGCCGGGGTGCCGGTAGGCGCTCGGACCCTTGCTCAGGCTGTTGACGCTCGCAGCGCGGCACGTCATACTTGTCCTAGTTGAACTAGGACAAGTTCCGTGCGCCTCTCTCTTGACCGCCGCGGCTCGATCTCGCTGACCGATCAGCTCAAGGCCCAGATACGCCATCAGATCCTCTCGGGTCATCTTTCCACGGGCAGCCGGCTCCCTCCCGTGCGCACGCTGGCCGGCTTCCTCCGCGTGAACCGGAATACGGTCGCGCGGGCATACGCCGAACTGGAGGCTGAGGATGTGCTCGAGGCCGTCCCCGGGCGGGGCACCCACGTGGTGTGGAAGCCTCTGTCTCCCCGCGCCTCGCAGGTGCTCACTGCGCAGATCGACCGGCTCCTCGTGGCCGCCACGGCCGCCGGCCTTACGGTCGACGATCTGGTCGCCGCGCTGGCGGTCCGCGCCGGCCGCCGGCGGGGTCAGACACGGCCGCGCGTGGGCTTCGCCGAGTGCAACCCTGTCGATCTGGCCTATTTCTCGCGGCTTTTGCGCGAGGCGGTCGAGGTGCCCGTGGTGCCCATGCTTCTCAACGAACTCCCCCAACGTCGGGACGATGTCGACCTGGTAGCCACGACCTTCTTCCACGTTGAAGAGGTCCGGCGGCGATGCCGGGGGATCGAGGTAGTGGGCTTGATGGCCTTGCCGGACTTCCGGACGCTCGAGGAGGTCGCGCGCCTGCCGCGCGCGCGTAAGGTCGCGCTGGTGTGCGCCACCCGTGAGGGTGTGACGAGCAAAGGGCGGTCGCTCGATGCCGTGGGCCTGCGCACGCCGCGCCTCCAGACAGCGACTCTCGACGATCCTGCGGGACTGGCTGACGTACTCGCGCGCTCAGACGTCGTGCTGGCTGCGCCGCGGGTGATCGATCGCATGCGGCATGCAATCCCTGCGCCGATGCAGATTATCCCGTTTGCGAGCGTGCTCAGTGAAGGCGCCGTCGCCATGATGCACGAGCGGATCGCCGCGTGGCGGGTCCGGCGCGGATCGCTAAAGGTCTCCGCATGAGCCGCGTACGCATCGACATGGTCGCCGCATGAGCCGGGTGCGCGTCGGCGTGCTCATGGGCGGACCATCCGCAGAGCGCGAGGTCTCGCTCGCCACCGGGCGCTGCGTCCTCGCCGCGCTCGATCCCGAACGCTACGAAGCCATTCCGCTCGAGGTGCCCCGGAGCCGTCCGTGGTTTCCTCCGGCCGGGCTCGACGTGGCCTTCATCGCCATGCACGGCCCCTACGGAGAAGACGGCACGATCCAGGGGCTGCTCGAGTTTGCCGGTATCCCCTATACCGGCTCAGGTGTGCTGGCCAGCGCGCTGGCCATGGACAAGCG
>JBQTJG010000192.1:0-6123 GCA_052387355.1 Armatimonadota bacterium
GAGTGTCATGCAGGAGACGCGCCAGAAGCTCGTCGAGCTACTGCGGGTGAGAGGCGGCCAGACGGTCGAGGACCTGGCCCGGGCCCTACACCTGACCCGCACCGCGGTGACGACGCAGCTCGCCACCCTGCAGTCCGAAGGATTCGTCAGGCGGCAAGGCCTGCGGCCCGGGCGGCGGCGGCCCAGCGGCGTGTATGCCCTCACGCCCTCGGAGGATAGTCTGTTTCCCAAATCCTACGCTGACTTCGCCGCAGCCGTGCTCGACGCGCTGAAGCGCGAAGGCGCGGGCAACCTGCAGCGGGTGCTTCGGCGGGTCGGAGATCGGTGGATCGCCCGAGACCTGCCACGTGTGGAGGGACTCGAGGGATGGGCACGCCTCGAGCAGGCCAGGGGCATTCTCGCGGAGCGGGGCTTCATGCCCGATCTACAGGCGATGGGTAACGGGTTTCTGCTCAGGGAGTTCAACTGCCCGGCGATGAGGCTGGCTGTCGAGCACCCCGAAGTCTGCGATATGGTCCACCGCTGGATGGAGGCGATCTTCGGAAAGCCGCTCAGGCGCGTGCAGTGTCTGCGCCAGGGAGATCCCTACTCCGCCTACACGATCAGGCTTACCGGACGCGGATCGTCCCCTCGGTCGAAAAGCCGACGAGACGTCCGCCCCGTCGCGGACGAGCCGGCCTAGCGCAGCACATCGTAGTCGACCTCGATCAGCTTGTTCCGGCCTGTCGCTCCGCGGATGATCTTCACGCGAGATGGCGGCACCCCGAGAAACTCTGCGACCAGCTTGATGACCGCCGCGTTTGCGCGGCCCTCTTTGGCGGGCGCCATCACGGCGACGCGGAGACCCGTGGCATCGATGCGCTCGACCCGCTGCTGACGTGCGCGAGCAGTGACCACGACGGACAGTCTCATGGGGTGGCCCCGATCTCTGCGGTCCCGATTCCTTCTGGGTCCAGGTTGACATCCCCCCCTGTTTCCCCTTGACTGAGCGCATGTCCACGCCTCGCGCGGAGTTCCTCGCCGGTACAAAGGCGGTGCTGCCTATGCTGTTCGGCGTGGTCCCCTTTGGGATGATCTATGGTGTGGTGGCCCAGGCCGCCGGGCTGCCCCCGGGCGTCGCTCAAGCGATGTCGGTAATCGTCTTCGCCGGATCGGCGCAATTCGTGGCCGTCCAGCTTCTCGGCGCAGGCGCGCCGGGCGCGGTGATCCTGCTCACCACGCTTGTCATCAATCTTCGGCACGTGCTTTATGGCGCCTCACTCGCGCCGCACCTGAGGCGGCTTCATCCTCTGTGGAAATGGCTGCTGGCGTACCTGCTCGTGGACGAAGTCTATGCGGTATCGATCGCGCGTTTCAGCAAAGACAGCGAGATGTCCCCCGCCTTAGCCAACGCGCATTGGCATGGTCTTGGCGCCGGCCTGACCTTATGGCTGATGTGGCAGATCAGCACCGCGGTGGGCCTCTACCTGGGCGCCCAGGTACCGCCCGGCTGGTCGCTCGAATTCACGCTTGCGCTCACGTTCATTGCGCTGGTCGTCCCGACGCTGATCGACAGGGCCGGGATCGGCGCCGCGGTTGCAGCCGGCGTCGTGGCCACGCTGGCGCTGGGACTCCCACTCAAACTCGGCCTTGTGGCCGCATCCACCGTCGGGATCGTTGTGGGGCTGATCCTGGAGACCCCGGCACGACGATCGTGACCGTGTGGCTCCTGATCGCGGGGATGGGGCTGATCACGTACGCCCTCCGCCTCTCGGTGATCGCCCTGCTGGGGCGTCTCGAGATGCCTGCGATCGTCCTGCGGGCCCTCCGATTCGTCCCCGTGGCGGTGCTCTCGGCGATCATCGCTCCCGAAGTCCTCGCGCCGGGCGGCGCGCTGGACATGTCATTGGGAAATGCCCGCGTCCCCGCCGCGATCGTCGCCGCCGTCATTGCCTGGCGGACCCGGAACGTCTTCGCCACCATTGGCGCCGGGATGGCAGTCCTGTGGATCCTGCAGGGACTCCGAATCTGACAGGTCTGCACGAGGACGCCCATAGAAGCATCTATGGCCATGGACACGATATCTTCCGAGCCCGAGAGCCTCAGGTTCTTCACGACCCACGAAGCCGTGACTTTCGAGGCGATTGCTGCGCGCATCTGGCCCGGAAGCCGCGAGGATCCCGGAGCCCGAGAAGCGGGCGCCCTCTTCTATCTTGATCGAGCACTTGCCGGCGCGTACCCGAACGCGCAGATCGCCTACCGACAGGGCCTCGCCGCCGTGGACCATGCAGCCCGATCCCGCCACGACAAGACCTTTCACCATCTCACAGAGGCCCAGCAGGACGCACTGCTCACCGACATGGAGCACGACGCGGTCGGAGAGTTCATGGGGCCATCCGCAGCGGCGCCATCCGCAGCCGAATTCCTTGCCCTGTGCATTGTCCACACCATGGAAGGTGTCTTCTCGGATCCCATTCATGGAGGAAATCGCGGGTTTGCCGGTTGGAAGGTCGTCGGCTATCCCGGACCCCAGTACGCTTACACGGCAGAAGAGCAGACGCGGGGGGGGCCGCTGAACAAACCATTCAAGAGCATCGCGGATTGGTAAGGCAGACTCCAACGCAAGGCAGACTCGGAAGGACGGACGCATGGCCACACTTCCCCGAAAGGACGTCGTCATCGTGGGGTACGGCTCGGCGGCCGGGCCGCTCTCCGTCGAGCTCGCTAGAGCGGGTCTCTCCGTGGTCGCGCTCGAGCGCGGTCCCCTGCGACGAACCGAGACCGACTTTGCCCGAGGACACGACACGCTGCGCTACCGGATTCGGGGCGAGTGGACCCCACGGTTTGACAGCATGCCGCTGACCTTCCGCACCGGCCCCACCGAGGAAGCCGTACCGGACACCTGCAGGGTGCCGAGCCTGGTTGGAGGAAGCTCGATCACGTGGGGCGGCTTCTCGTTCCGGTTTCTTGCCGATGACTTCCGGGTCAAGTCCGCGATCGAGGAACGCTACGGGTCCACACCCCTGCTTGATTATCTGGGCGATGACGGAGCCGCTCTGGCGGACTGGCCGATCTCCTACGACGACCTCGAGCCGTACTACGAGAAGACCGAGTATTCCCTGGGGATCGGCGGCTGGCCAGGGAACATCAGCGGCCGCATCCGTCCGGTGAACCCCGACCAGGGCAACCCGTTTGAGGCGCCGCGCCAGAGGGACTACCCTTTTCGTCCCCTGCGCGACAACGCCACGGGACTCGCGTTTCGCGCCGGGGCCCTGGCGCTGGGACTCCACCCATTCCAGAGCCCCACGGCGATCGTCACCGAACCGTACACCTCACCCTACGGTATCAACCGGCCCGCGTGCACTTACTGCGCGTTCTGCTCAGGCTTTGGGTGCTGGAACGGCGCGAAGACAAGCACGCTGGTCGCGCTCCTGCCGGCGGCTGACGCCACGGGAAACTTCGAGCTCAGGCCGAACTGCCACGTGCTGCGCATCAACCGGCAGGGAACCCGCGCCACGAGTATCGAGTACGTGGATGAGCACTGCGCGCATCAGATCCAGCCCGGCGATCTCTTCATCCTCGGAGCCTACACGACGCAAAACGTGCGCCTGCTCCTCTTCTCAGGCATCACCGGGAACGGGCTCGTCGGCAAGTACTTCATGAACCGGCCCGGGCCCACGATCAGGGCCACCTTCAGCGACCGCTTCCTCAATGGCTACGCCGCGCCGGGGGTGCAGTCGCAGAGCGTCGATGACTACAACGGAGAGAGCGCGGCCAGCGAGAAGCTCGCGCTTCCCCCAGGCGAGTTCTTCGTTCGCGGCGCGGTCATCCTCACACCCTGCCAGCGCACACCGCTGGAAACCTATCAGGAGGTCCCGCCTGAGGTGCCCCGGTGGGGCGCCGCCTACAAACAATACTTACGCGAGAACCTGAACCGGTTCATGGCGCTGTACGCAGCGGGTGAGGGGTTACCATATGAAACGAGCTACATCGATCTTGATCCGGTTCACAAGGATCGGTACGGCGTGCCTGCAGCCCGTGTGCAGCGACAGGTCAAGGGGAACGAGGTGCGGATGGCCCGGTTCTTCTATCGGAAGGGCGTCGAGATCCTGAAGGCGGCAGGTGCGTCCAGGATCTGGGGCCGCGAGTTCCCGATCCCAGAGGGCGGCACGACCCACGACGTGGGGGGCTGCCGGATGGGTGCGGACCCTCGCACCTCGGTCACCAATCGTTACGGCCAGGTGTGGGATGTGCCGAACGTGTTCGCCAGCGGCGGGGCGCTGTTTCCGACGATGTCGGGGCACGGCCCGCAGGAAACCATCTGGGCGCTCAGCTACTGGATGGCCGACGCCATCGTGCAGAGAAAGGTGAATCTCTCGAACGCCGAAGACTACCGTTAGCACACCGCATCACGCGCACGCGCATCTGGACGCATGCGCATCTGGAGGTGACCCTTGAGTCAGGTTGAACACCGGGCGCTGGCGGCGATGACGCCCGAGGTCGTCAATCCTAAGATGACACGACGGATGCTGTGGGGCGAGCGCCTGATGGCCGCGTTCATGGAGTTCAAGGCGGGGTTCGTCGTCCCCACGCACCAGCACGAGAACGAACAGTTGGTCTATTGCATCTCTGGGACGATGCGGTTCACGTTTCCTGACAGAGAGGTCATCCTCAGAGGCGGTGAGCTGCTGCTGATCCCGGGCAACGTGCCCCACGGCGCCGAGATGGTGGATGACGTCGTCGAGGCCGACTTCTTCAGCCCGCCGCGGCAGGACTGGATCTCTGGCGCGGACGCGTATCTGCGCAAATGAGGCGCATCCGGGGGGGGCGGTCAGGGCAGGGCGGAAGACAGGAGCCCCACAACCGCGTCGGGATTATCGGCGTTCAGCCAGTGCCCGCCCTGCACGTCATGCAGGAAGACCCGGCCGTTCCGGCGCGCCGTCGCCTTGAGTCGTGCCACCGCGGATTCATCGAGGACGTCTGAGTCGGTGGCTTTGCAGAAGTGTATCTCGACGCCCGCGGGTGGGCCCTCGACAACGGCCCAGAGGTCCGTGCGAGAGTAGTCTTCTAGCATCTCGCGCAGTGCAGCGAAATCGAGGTTCCATTGATAGCGCCCGTGGCTGGCCTTCAGGTTGGTGGCCATCCATTGCGCGACACTTCGGACGAACCCGGCATGCTCGAGCGCCACGATCGCGTCCTGGCGCGATGCGAACTCCGCAGGCAACCCCCGCACCACTTCGAGCATCCGCCACGCGCTGCTCGAAGGTTCGACGGCCGACGGGGTCGAGTCGACGATCCAGATCTGTCGGAGCCCCTCAGCGTTCTCGCTCGCGTGCCGGAGCGCGACTTTCCCGCCAAAGGAATGTCCCAGGATTCCCGCGGCGGGGACGTGGAGGAATCTCACAAGCCCGTCCACATCGGCTGCGGCCCCTTCAAGGGTGTGCGGGGGCGGGAAGCCTTGTGAGTCCCCGTGCATTCGCAGATCGACCAGAATGATGCCCCAGTCGGGGCGAGCCTGCACCAGACGGTTGGCGACCGTCCTCCAGTTCCGCCCGGCGCCATAGATACCATGGAGGACAATGAGCCACTGTCGAGGGCTGCTATCACGGTAAGTAACGAGAGCGTGAGCAAGAACCAAAATTGCTGCGCTTCAGGCCTTAACGCCGGATCGCCCGTCCGGCGCATGGACCGGAGCCTCTTCCTCGAGTGTGCGAAGCAACCCGTCGAGATCAAGCGGCCCGGTGCTCATCGTCATGCGTCCGCCGGCGTCTTTGGGCCAGGCGGTAGGATCCCGATCGGCATAGATCTCGATGCCGTTCCCATCGGGGTCGCGGAAATAGATCGCCTCGCTGACGCCGTGATCGGACGCGCCGTCGATCGGCACACCGTGGTCGAGCAGCCGTTTAAGGGTGCGCGCGAGTTCGCGCCGGTTGGGCAGGAGGATCGCGAAGTGATAGAGACCGGTGGACCGCTTCGGCGGGGGCGGTGCTCCCTCGCTCGACCAGGTGTTCAGGCCGATGTGATGATGATAACCGCCTGCGGAGAGAAATGCCGCCTGAGACCCGTAATGTGTTGAGAGCTCGAACCCCAGCGCGTCGCGGTAGAAGGCGATCGCCCGCTCGAGATCAGAAACCTTGAGATGGA
>JBQTJG010000193.1:0-1966 GCA_052387355.1 Armatimonadota bacterium
GATGCGATGGGGCTTGGCCTTCGAACACTTCAAAGCCGCTGTCGGGCTAAGGCAACCAACGCCAAAGATGGCCGTGATCCGATTCGGTGGACGGTTTAGCTACATCGCCTGAGTTTCCGTTCTTCGGTCTTCTTTTCCCTGACGAGATAACGATGATGGCTTGTGGGAATGTGGGAATCTCGCGTCCTGTGCGAGATTTCCAAGTCCCGGTGGAAACCGTTCTTGGGTTTCCATAGGGACGTCATTTCCACAGCCTCTTGGGTGTTGGCGTCGACGAGGCCGAAATTCCAGGCATGCTGCACCCTTGTCGCGTCGGCGATCGTCGTTCCTGGCGCCTCCTACGCGGTCGTTCGTCATCGGCCGAGCTGTCCGATCGCCAACTCGCGGTGTCACACACCGGGTGATCGGCGCGCGCGGATGCGTCATTCCTCGCCATGATCGCCCTACGCGGCGCTGGCACGTTCGAAGGCGGCCGGACTGATCTGACCGAGCGTCGAATGGCGACGCCGCTGGTTATAGAACACTTCGAGGTAATCGAACAACGCCATCTTCGCGTCGCTGTAGCTCGGAAACCGATCCGCTTTCTCTTTCTTCACGGTCGCGAAGAAGCTTTCCATCACGGCATTGTCGTAGCAGTCCGCGCGCCGACTCATGCTGCACGTGATCCCGTGCGTGGCGAGGAACCGCTGGTAGTCCTCGCACGTGTACGTGCACCCGCGATCGGAATGATGCAGTAACCCGGGCGCCGGACAGCGACGCTGGACCGCCATCTCGAGCGCCTTCAACGTCAGTCGTCGATCGTTCACGGCGCTGATCGCCCAGCCGACGACGAATCGGGAATACAGATCGAGAATCGCCGCCAGATAGAGCTTGGCGTGCTCGCCGATCACAAACTCAGTGGTGTCGCCGACCCAGCGCTGATTCGGCGCCGCCGCGGTAAAGTCGCGGTCGAGCACATTCGCCGCGATCGGATCGGCGTGATGGCTGTTGGTCGTCTGCTTGAAGCGCTTCGGCACCTTGCCCTGGATCTGCTCCTCCCGCATCAGGCGCCTGACCCGCTTTTCGCTGACGGCCTCGCCGTCCTCGTGCAAGTCCTTCCACAAGCGCGGACGACCGTAGACCTGACCGCTCGCCGCATGGAACGCGCGCAGCTTCGTGCGCAAGACGAGATCACGCTGCGCCCGAGCGGAGAGCCCGCGTCGACACCACGCGTAAAACCCACTACGGGTGACGCGCATGCAGCGGCAGAGGATGGTGACCCGGTGCTCGGCCTTCTTCGCCGCGATGAAGGCAAACCTCATCGGCTCTGCTTCGCGAAGAACGCCGTTGCTTTTTTTAGGATGTCCCGCTCTTCTTCGGCGATGCGGAGGGCCTTACGCAGCCGCACTAGCTCCTCGCGCTCGGCGGTCGTCAGCCCGGTCTTGCCCTTGGTGCGATCAGCCCGCGCGTGTTGTACCCACTGGCCCAACGCCGACGCGGTCAAATCGAGCTCGCGCGCGACCGCACCGACGCTCTTGCCCTCGTCGAGGACTAAGCGGACCGATCCGCGCGTGCTGGCCAAGTACATGGGCCGCGAGCAGGCGCAGGCGTTCCTCGCCAGGCACTCGCGCACCTCAGCCTGCGCCTGAGCGGCGCGCCGCTGCGACCAGCTGCACACCGCCGTGCGCACGGCGGGCGCATTTCTTCGTCTGCGTTTCGTCCTACAGGCGCGCGACGTCCGCGCGCCGCGCGCCGGCACGCTTCAACGTTTCTTCATTGAACCGTCACACCGCCTGCGTAGCTTGCGGCGTGCTCGAGCGACGCGGTTTTTTCTTTGAGAACGTGCGTCGCGAAAGTTTCATCGAACGTTTCGAAACGCGACACAGGTCGCAACTAGTTTCACCGCCGTCGATGCCGGTCGCCGCATGGCCGCTTCGGCCTACGTGCAACGGTGCCGGCATCGGCGAAGCCGACGATGAAAATTTCG
>JBQTJG010000194.1:0-2282 GCA_052387355.1 Armatimonadota bacterium
GAGAGAACCCGCTCCAGGGCGTTAGCATGAGGGTTCCAAAGACGCTCCCTCGCGTGCCCGAGGATGAACACGTCCAACGCTTGCTGCTGGCCGCGAATCCTGAGACGTTCGAGGGCCGGCGGAACCGCGCGCTCGTTGCACTCTTGGCTGATTCGGGCCTCCGAATCAGTGAAGCGCTCCGCCTGCGTGTCGGGGACGTGATTTTCGCAGCCCGGACTCTCTCCGTCCGAGCGGGGAAGGGGCAGAAGGATGGCGTAGGCTTCTTTGGCGCGGAGACCGCTCAGCATCTGCGGTCCTGGCTAGGGAAGCGCCGTGACGCCAAACCCGAAGACTACCTGTTCTGCGACCGCCAGGGGCGTTCGCTGACGCGGAATCATGCTCTGCACATTCTGCACAGGCTCTCACTCAAAGCCGGGCTCCCCCGCAAAATTGGCCCTCACGCCCTGCGCCATTACGCGGCTACGTCTATCCTGAAGCAGACCGGCGACCTGGAATTGGTGCGCCAGGTGCTACGGCATGAAAGCCTGGCGATGGCGCTCCGGTATGCGCACCTGACGAAGCCAGATGTGAGCGCGAAGTTCCGGAGAGCGAGCCCGCTTGATAACCTGCGGGCAGGAAGATGAAGTGAAGTGACCGAATCGCCGTTTACACTGAAAGAAGGACTCAAACTCGTTACAAGGGGTGTCCCGCATGGATTTCGCGTTGCTTATTCTGCGGCTTGCCGTGGGGCTACTGCTGGCCGGTCACGGTGCCCAGAAGCTCTTCGGTTGGTTTGGTGGGCACGGTCTCCCGGGCACTTCGGGATGGCTCGCCTCCATAGGCTTTCGCCCAGCCCGATTCTGGACGCTGACAGTCGGAATCTGCGAGTTCGGCGGTGGCCTTCTCTTTGCTCTTGGATTCTTTAGTCCTCTGGGGTCGCTGGGCATCGCCGCGTCGATGCTGACGGCTATCGCGAAGGTTCACTGGCCGAAAATCTGGGCGACTGAGGGGGGCATCGAACTTGCGTTGGTTGACCTCGTGGTGGTCATCGCCGTGGGCATCGTGGGGCCGGGGAAGGTCTCACTGGATGGTGCGCTTGGCACAGCACTTCCCGCGCCCTTGGCCGTCATCGGCGCAGTGCTCGTCTTGGTCGGGTGGATAATTGCCCTGGTCACCTCGGCAAAACGCCCGGTTCAGCAGGCGGCAGGCGAGTCGCGCTAACTCGACTGTATGACCATACCGACGCGACCGCTAAGTTCAGGAGGGCGAGTCCGCTCGATAATCTCGGGGCGGGGAGATAGGAGGTCCCAGAGACTTCGGGGGCAAACCAAGTTCCAAAGGACAGTCGCCGGGATTTCGGGGTGGGTCAAATCAGTCGGAGCGTCGGCGCTCCGCGGAGGCGACCGAAAATGAGAACGCGGCTGCTTGCTTCTCCGATAGTATTGCTGGTTGTCACTATCCTAGCGGTCTTAGCTCTAGCGCGTCTAGCAGAAGCGACCCCCGCCAACTTGCTTATCGTTCCAGGAAAGAGCGTCGGTCTCGTCACTCTTGGCGCTACTGCTTCGAGTGTCAAGCAGCTTTGGGGACCCCCTGATGCGCCAGATCCTGGCCGTCCAGCGCGCCCTTGACCGAATCAGCGCAATGCTACTCGAAGACCATCTTGAGCACTGCGCCGCAACGGCCATCCGCTCGGACGATCCCGGTGAGCGGGAGCGGATAATCGCCGAGTTGCTGGAAGTCTTCGAGATGTCCAGCAACCTATGATGCAGAGGCGGGGTTTGAATGTCTGACAGGAGCATGCTTATGGCCGGCACGACCGAGATCACGCGAGGCGACGTTAAGCGAATCGACCTGCCCGTCGAAGGCATGTCCTGCGCATCCTGCGTGGCCAGAGTGGAGGGGGGCCTGCAGAAGACGCCCGGCGTCAGTGAGGCCCAGGTAAACTTCGCTTCAGAGCGGGCGTCGGTATCCTTCGATCCCGGCAGAGTCAATGTTCAGGACCTCGTGGCCGCGGTACACGGCGCCGGGTATGGGGTGCCGAAAGAACGCATCACCATCCCTGTTTCGGGTATGTCGTGCGCCTCGTGCGTCGACAAGGTCGAACATGCGCTGCGCGCCACCGACGGCGTGCTCCAGGCCTGGGTCAACTTGGCCACCGAGCAGGCGACGGTTGAGTACGTCCCCGGCGTGGCGACGCCCGAAGCGCTCCGCGGCGTGATTCGCGATGCCGGCTACGACCCGCTGGCGGCGGACGAAAACACGGTCGATCGCGAGGCGGAACGCCGCGTGCGAGAATTGGGCGC
>JBQTJG010000195.1:0-3704 GCA_052387355.1 Armatimonadota bacterium
GTGCCTACGTCTCGTAACGTCGTGATGCCCGTGGCCTGCGCCGCCCGAACGTTGCGCGCGGCCTTGAGCGCCATCGACGCTTCGGTCTCGCGCGCGGTGCGGCCGCCAAATCCCAGGTGAACGTGCATGTCGATCAGGCCGGGCAGCAGCGTGCAGCCGGTCAAGTCGATGACGCGGGCTGACCCCGGGCTTCCGGTGTCACCGTCGGCGACCACGTCGGCGATGCGTTCATCCTCAATGACGACAGTCAGGCCCTGTTGCGGGGCGCGGCCTGTACCATCAAACACCTGCGCCCCGCGCAGCAGTGCACGCTCCATGCGTCGTCCCCTCTCATGAGCGGCGATCGCTGTCGGCGGCCCTGATCTCTTCATCGTAACAACGGCGGATGCTCGATCCGAGCTTCCCGATGTCCGCCCCATAGATGTGCAAGGAAATCGCCAGGCCCGGTCCTCGATTCTCCACGCGATGGATATCTCCCGGCGGTGTCAGGGCGGACACCTGACCGTGTGGATTGACCGTCTGGCCCTCCTCCACGAGGAACGATGATCCGCCCTCCTGGATCAGCCGGTACCGGATCTCGTTCTCCTGACCTTCGTAGACGCCTACCACGCACCACGAGACGTGGTCATGCACCGGCGTGGCCTGGCCGCGAAGCCACACCAGCGCGACCACCGAAAAGCTTCCGTCATCTTCGACATGGAGGACGTGCTGCCGGTAGCGATCGAGGTCGGCTTCGCGATGCGTGAGGCCGAGTAGTCCGGGGTCGCCGAGAAAGGACCGGAGGACAGCAGCAGCGCGGTCAGCCGGCCGTTCGTGCTGCGCGTCCCGGCTGATGGCGCCACGCATCGACTCGACCAGGGCCACCATCGGCGGGGTCAAGGACGGCGAGGCCATGATCCTGCTCATGCTTGGGCCTCCCAGGTTGAAATACCACAAGTATACTAGTAACCTATCAGAGGCAAAACCCGGTGTCAACCGGTGCCGTAGCCGGCGGGCGCCGGCGTCGTTAGCTGCTCTGCGTCGCGTACTTCCTGGCCCAGTCGCTCACGACCGGAATCATGACTTCCTTCCCGTTGTATGCCTGCATCGCATAATAGATGGAAAGGGCCAGCCAGACCAACCAGAGGATCGGGCTCCCGAGGATGACCAGAATCCATCCGAGGAAGGGTATGTTGCCGAGAATCGAAAGAGCCACGTAGATGATGAACCACGCGATGCCCCAAAACAGGGCCGTCCATCCATGGTGCCGCAAGAACGCGTCTTTCTTCTTGTCTGTCAGGATAATGACGAGGGCGATGATGCAGATCGGGTATGCTAGCGCGGCGAGCAGCCGGTTCGACTGATCGGCAGGGGCAGGTTGCATGCTCATTCAACACCTCCGGTTCGAGAAGGATCGTATGCAGTCCAGTGTATGTGGTTCGAATGCGCCCGGAGAGTTCCTCCTCTCTGAAGCGCCGCGGCCCTGGCCTCGTCCGTATATAATGAGACATGATGGCTGTTGCGATACATGGTTCTGTCCAAGTCGAGACGCTGCTCGATGAGATCCGGACTGTAACCGCGGATGCCCCGGTGGTCGTGGCGTTCAGCGGCGGACTTGACTCATCGACCGTCGCTGCCTTGGCGCGCGATGCGCTGGGGGCGGCGAACGTGCTCTTGGTCACGGTGAACATGGGCCAGTACGCCTACCGGCGCGGCAACGCCATCGTGCTCGAGATGGCTGAGCAGCTCGGGCTGCAGCAACGCTGTCTGCTGGGCCAGGGGATGCAGCACGTGGTCCAGCGGGGCGGGCCGGCCTGCAACCGGTGCACCCGCGAGATCAAGCTCTGCATGGTGAAGGCCGCCGCCCGCGGCCGGCTGGTGCTGACCGGGTCGAACCGCAGCGACACCTGGGGCAAGATGGGCGTGAAGGTCAGCAACGGCTACTACGCGCCGCTGCTCGAACTGGAGAAGCCGCAGGTTCGCGCCATCGCGGATGAGCTTGGGTTGCGGATCCCGCGGATCGGCGAGCACTCGGGCCGCGAGGGCTGCAAGCTCAAGCACCTCCTCAAGCCGCTCGTCAACCCCGAGTACCACGGCCGCGCCGTCGCGGAAGCGAACGAGGTCTTGCTGCGCGTCCTGCGCGACGCCGGGTTCGCGGCCGACCTGGCCAACGTGAAGATCGTCGGCCCGCTGCGGCGGAACGTCGGGCTCATCAACATCCGCCCCGAACCACCAGCGGACCTGAAGGGAGCCGTTCTCGACGCGCTTGGCGCCCTGCCGGTTCTGGACGAGGTCCGCCTTGTCGATCGCCCCATGCGGCTATTCATCAAGATCGGACCGTCGCTGGCCGGAGATGCCGCCGGACGCTACTGGGTGCAGCATGGCCGGCTCGCGCCGGACTTCGCCCAGCCCATCGAGGTGGAGTGGCAGCCCGCCGCCGACGGCAGGCTCCACACCTTCCACGTGCTGGATGCCGTACCGCTCTAGGCGCAGGAGTTCCCTGATGACCGCCCGAACCTGCGAGCGGATGGCCCGACGACGCGTTGTCGCTCTCTTCTTCGTCACGGCGTTGCTCGTCGCGTTCGTGCCTGCCACGAGCCAGGGCGCGCCGTCCGTCACCATCGAGTTCTGGACGATCTCGCTCCAACCGTTCTTCAACGATTACGTGAACGGTATGATTGCCGCCTACGAGCGGGCGAATCCCGGGGTCACGATCCGGTGGGTCGATGTGCAGTTCGGTGCGATCGAGCAGAAGCTGCTCGCGTCGCTGGCCGGGGGCGTGCCCCCCGACGTCGTGAATCTCAACACCGAGATGACGGTGCGGCTGGCGGATCGCAATGCCCTGGTCGATATGGACGCCGCGGTCCCGGCGGCAGCGCGCGCCCGTTACTTCGATGGGCTGTGGCGATCGACGCAGGTCAGGGGCCGCACGTACGGCGTCCCCTGGTACGTGGTCCCCAATGTCATCGCGTATAACACCGAGATCTACCGGCGGGCCGGGCTGAAACCAGGCGAGCCTCCTCAGACCGAAGAGGAGATGATCCAGCAGGCCCGGACGATCAAGGATCGCACCAAGGTCTATGGCTTCATGCCGAACGTCGACGGCCTGCGGATGCTCCACCGGTTCCAGGAGAACGGTCTGCCGATCCTCAGCCTCGACCGAAAGCGGGCGGTGTTCAACTCGCCGGGGCACGTGCGTTACTTGGCGCGGTATGTGGCCCTCTTCAAGGAAGACTATTTCCCTGAGGACACCCTGCGCCGCGGCTATCTGGGCGCGACCGAACGCTACAGCGCCGGGCAGCTCGGGATGCTCATCACCGGCCCGCAGTTCCTGCTGCGGGTCAAGCGCGACAATCCGGATGTCTACGCGCACACGTTTGTGGCTGCCTATCCGAGGGGCAAAGGCAACACGCTCCACCTGGCGACGATGGCGATTACCGTCCCGCGCGCGAGCCGCAACGCGCCCGCGGCCGTAGACTTTGCGCTGTTCGTCACCAACGACGATAACCAGCTCGAGTTCAGCAAGCAGGTGGTCGTTTTTCCCTCGACCCGCCGGGCGGCGGGCGATCCCTTCTTCCGCCGGGGGGGCGCCGGCCCTGAAGATGTCGCGCGCAAGGTCGGCGCCGCCGATCTGGCCTTCGCCCGAGATCTCAGCGTCGTGATCCCCAACTCGGGCGACCTCTTCAGAGTCTTCCGCGAGGCCATCGAGAGCGCGTTCTACGGCA
>JBQTJG010000196.1:0-5464 GCA_052387355.1 Armatimonadota bacterium
GAATGCCCCCCGCCTTGCCGGGTGGCTGCACACGCGGGGACTCTACGCCCTCGCCAACCTCGTCATGCGCGGCGTGCTGAACCGGCACTACCTGGCATCGCTCGACCGCTTCCGCGCGATCCCTGAGGGACGCTAGGTGGGGGTGTCGCGCTGGCGCGAGTGGACGTTGTTGCTGGCGGCGTTTGAGTACGCCATGGGCCACTCGTTCGTAGGGGTGCTGCTGCTCCTGATCCTGGCGGTCGGAGAATTGATGGCCGGAGAGCCACTCTGGCAGCACACGACCCTCGACCCGGGTCTCGGCGGCCTGGTCGCGATCGGGCTGGTATCGGGTCTCCGGTCGGAGTGGAGCGCCCGAGCCTTGTTCACCACCATGGAATTTGCGGTCGGAGCGGCTGTGGTCCTGCGAGCCATGGTGCTGACGTGCATGCGTCGTCAGGAGTTTCCGCGACGATTGCTGTGGACCTTGGCCTTCACCGCCGCCGCCGTCGCTGTGGCTGCTGTCGCGCTCATTGAGATGACGCCTTTCCATCGCGCGCAGGTGCCTCATCTGGGCCCCAACGCCTTCGGCACGGTCCTCGCGATGGCGGCGGTCATCTTGCTGGGTGCTTCGCTCGATGGTCCCCGGTGGCGGCGCGTGCTCTGTCTGGCGGCCGTGCTCCCTGTTGCGGTCGCCCTCGTCCTCACCTGGTCACGGGGCGCCTGGCTCGCGGCGATCATAGGAGTGCTGGTCCTGACGATCGTCCACTCTCCGCGGCGGCTGGCGCCGCGGTTCCTCGTGGTCGGGCTCCTTATCTTCGCCTTGATCCCGATTCTGGCCCCTCAGTGGCCGAGGCATGCCGAGCGATTACGCAAGACGCTCGACACCGCGGATCCTATCAGCCGGCTCGTCATCTGGCGTGCGGCGGTGAGGATCGCCGCCGACCACCTCTGGTTCGGGACCGGCTTTGCGACGTTTGAACGGATCTATACGCGGTACCAGGATCCGCCGCCGGGGTATGGACCGCCCGCGCATGCGCATAACATCTTCCTGAATTTCGCTGTGGAGCTCGGCCTGCCCGGACTGCTCGCGTTCGTCATCTTTCTTGGAAGCGGCATCTTCGCGATGTGGCGCTGGCATACGCGGAGTCCTCCTGACAGCCAGGCGCGAAGAACGAGCGCCACCGCGCTGGCTGCGCTTGCGGCCCTGCTGGGGCATCAGCTCGTCGACGGTACGTTGCTGGGTTCCTCGATCGCCTTCGGGTTGTACGGCCTGCTCGGGATGGGGGCGGCCGGAGACCTCGCGGTCCGCCGGGACGTCCGTTGAGGTCCTTGACGCTGGATCTGCTCTACTATGTGGTCGTCCTGCTTACCATCCTGGCCTATTCATCCGGCTACTCCGGCTACCCGATGACCGTGCTGCTGATCATGATCATCGTTGAACTGGCGAGGGGCCGGCTGCGGTGGGTTCCAACGACGCTCGACCGCCCGGTGGCGGCCCTGCTGGTCGTCGCCCTGGCGTCTGCGTTGGTGTCTCAATGGAAGGGCCAATCGTTGGGCGTGGTCGGACTGTTCGCGGTGATGCTGCTCGTCACCATGTATCCGGTGGCGCGCGTACTCACGACGCGCCCGAACGCCATCCGGCCCATCGTGGCGGCGTGGATCACCGGCGGGGTGTGTGCGGCCGCCTGGGGCATCGTGCGGTCACAGCCGTCGCTGCCGATCGGCGCGTCGACACCGGCGCTGCTTCAGAACGCTCTGGGCATGACGATGGCCCTGGCGATCACGCTGATGCTGGGCCTATGGACAGTTACCGAGGCCCGGTGGACTCGCATCGCGGTTATCGCCGGCCTGCCGGTCATGGTCGCCACGCTGGAACTCACGTGGTCACGTGGCGCGTGGATTGGAGCGGCCATTGGCTCGGCGGTCATGGTTGCAATGGCGCCCCGGCGCCGGCTGGCGCTCGTCCTCCTATGCGCGCTGGCCATCGGCGCAGCCACGCTGGCGATCGGGGCTCACCGCGGTCCGCTCGTCCAGCGGCTGGAGACCATTCCCAGTCTCGAGGCGAATGTCGATCGGCTGGCGCTCTGGCGGGCGGTGCCCAGGATGGTTCGCGATCATCCGCTCCTTGGCACCGGATTCGGCACCTTCATCCGCGCCTGGCCCCTGTACCGGCCCGCGGGATTTGTGGACCAGCCCTCGGCCCACAATCTCTTGCTGAATTTTGCCGCGGAGACCGGTGTGCTCGGACTGGCGGCGTTTCTCATCTTTGCGGCGGCCGGTCTCACCGGACTGTGGCGCCGTATGCAGCGCGTCCGAGGTGACCCCCAGACAGACGGCCTCTGGGTGGCGCTCTTTGCCGCCACGGTGGCCGTGCTGATCCAGCAGTTCTTTGACGGCTCGGTCATGTCGTGGCATGTTGGGTACGGACTGGTGGCGCTGTTCACCTTTGGAGGCACGAGGGTCTCGGAGTGAGCGACGGGCCGGATCTCAGCGTGATCGTCCCGACCTACAACGGCGGCTGGGTCGTGCAGCGGGCCCTGGACGCCCTGCGTGACCAGGACGCGTCCCCGGAGCGGTACGAAGTCATCGTCGTAGACGATGGGTCGACCGACGGATCGGTCCACGGCCTCGACCGGCAGCGCGGTCCCCGCGCCGTCCGCCTGCTCAGGACGCCCAACCGCGGCCGGGCCGCAGCCCGCAATCTCGGCGCTGCCGAAGCGCGCGGCCGCACACTGCTCTTCCTCGATGCCGATATCTGGGCGACGCCCGGCCTGATCTCGGCCCACCTGGCGCACCATGCCGGGCGGCAGAACATCGGCGTCCAGGGGCGGTGGAAGGACCACCGCGACAGTCTGACCACCATGTTCATGCGGGCGCGCAATGTCATCCCGGACGCGACCATCCGGCGGCGCGAAGGCCTGTCTCCCTATCACGTGGTGACCCGCAATTTCTCGATTCACGCCGAAGCGTTTCGCCGGCTGGGTGGGTTCGATGAGGGCTTCCACGGGTATGGCTGGGAAGACATCGAACTGGCTTTCCGCATGGTCCGCGACGGCGTCACGCTCCGCTATGAGCCGACGGCCCTGGCGTACCACTATCACATCCAGACACTCCAGGAGGCGCGGGAGAAGCTCCGGCAGGCGGGTGAGGGCGCCGTCTACTTCTGGACAAAGCACGAGCGCGACTGGCGTCTGGGTCTGTTCCTGGAGATTCTGCCTGTACTCCTGCCGCTCAAGTGGGTCGTCTACCGCAGCGGGATCATCACCGCGGCGCTCCTGCCCGTGCTCTGGCTCTCCGAGCGCGCTGGGCTGACGATCGTCGCCGGCGAGGTCTACAGCCACCTCTTGTGGCGCTCGTTCTATGAGGGGGTCTTTGATGCGTTGCGGCGCAGGTCCCTCGAGATGACCACATGAGGGGACGATCGACGGGATGCGCCGCGGCGCGCCCACACGGCCGGCGCCGCCGATCCATCTCACGCCGGGGAGGGGTGCCCGGCGGCCTCGAAGAATTGAGAGGCCTAGCCGTCATGACGCCCACGGGGGCCGGGTCGACCGTGCGGCCAAGGAGGCCGGCGGCGTGATCGTCGTCCAGGCTCCCCTCCGAGTCAGCTTCTTCGGTGGTGGCACGGACCTGCCGGTGTTTTACACTCATGAGGTCGGCAGTGTCCTCACCACAGCCATCGACAAGCGCGTCTACGTTATCGTCAAGGAGCGCTTCGATGACCTCATCTATGTCAACTACTCTCGCAAGGAAATCGTGGCGCACGTTGATGAGCTCGAGCATGGGCTCGTGCGGGAGGCCATGAGGGTCAGCGGGGTCGAGCGCGGGGTCGAGATTACCACTCTCGCCGATGTGCCATCGGAGGGATCGGGACTCGGATCATCGAGCAGCATCACCGTGGCGCTGCTCCTGGCCCTCTACGCCTACCGCGGCGAAACCCAGACCGCGGCGCATCTCGCCGAGGAGGCCTCGCGCATCGAGATTGAAATCCTGAAGAAGCCGATCGGGCGGCAGGACCAAGCGATCGCCGCCTTCGGAGGCGTTCGGGAGATCACGTTCCGCCCTGATCGATCGATCACGATCGAGCGCGTGAACCTGGCGCCTGATCTGCACGCACGATTCGGCCAGCGCCTCATGCTCTTCTACACGGGTCACACGCGATCCGCCGACGCCATTCTGCGAGACCAGGTGGACGGCATCGAGAAGTCGTTCGGCGCCCTCCGCGAGATGCGGGCGCAGGTGGAACAGGGTCGCAACGCGCTGGAGAGCGGCGACTTCGAGGGGTTCGGACGATTGCTGCACGACGCCTGGCGGCTGAAGCGGAGCCTCGCGGGAAGCATCACCAACGGAGAGATCGACGCCATGTATCAGACGGCGAGGCAGGCCGGCGCCTTGGGCGGCAAGATCACCGGGGCCGGTGGCGGAGGCTTCCTGCTGCTGTTCGTTCCTCCGGAGGCGCACGATGCGGTCCGGACGGCGCTGGCGAGCTTCCGCGAAGTCCCGGTCGGCCTGGAACGGGACGGCGCGAAGGTCATCTTCAACGTGCAGCAATGAGGGCGGCCTGATGCGTGTGCTTGTGACGGGCGGCGCTGGGTTCATCGGGTCGCACACGGTGGATGCTCTCTTGCGGCGAGGGCACGACGTGCGTATTCTCGACGCCCTGGAACCTCCAGTCCATCCCGAGCGGGTTCGTCCCTCGTACGTGCCGGATGAGGCGGAGTTCGTGCTCGGCGATGTCCGGCGCCCCCAGGATTGGGAGCGGGCGCTCCGCGGCGTCGACGCCGTCGTGCACCTGGCCGCTTATCAGGATTACCTGCTCGACTTCAGTCATTTCGCCCACACGAACGATGTCGGTACGGCGCTTCTCTATGAGGTGGCCGTGGCGCAGAAGGCGCCGCTGCGCAAGGTGGTCATTGGAAGCTCGCAGGCAGTCTATGGCGAAGGCGCCTACCGGTGCCCCGCCGACGGGGTCCAATACCCGTCTCCCCGCGCGCTGGCGCGATTGCAGGCCGGATGCTGGGAGATTCCGTGTCCAATCTGCGGGGGGGACATGGAACCGGCATGGACCGACGAGCGCGTCGTCTCGCCGCACAATCAGTACGCGGTCTCCAAGCACGCGCAAGAGTTGTACGGTCTGGCGTTGGGACGGCTTCACGGCATTCCCACCGTGATCCTGCGATACAGCATCGTCCAGGGCCCGCGGCAGAGCCCCAGGAACGCGTACTCGGGCGTGCTGCGCATCTTCGCCACCCGGCTGCTGCGAGCGGAGCCGCCGATCCTCTTTGAGGACGGCCGGCAGGTGCGCGACTACGTGGCCATCGACGACGTCGTCGAGGCGAACCTGCTGGCGCTCGGCGCCGATGAGATGGACGACGGGGCCTTCAACGTCGGGGGCGACCGATCGGTGACCGTCGAGGAGTTTGCACGCATGCTGTGCGCGGTCGCAGGCGCACGCGTCGAACCGGTCGTCTCGGGTGAATTTCGC
>JBQTJG010000197.1:0-2713 GCA_052387355.1 Armatimonadota bacterium
ACCGCGCCGTTCAGGACGCCCGGGATCGACAACGCCACCAGGGTGATGATCGGGATCATGGCGTTACGCAGCGCGTGGCGGTTGATGACGATCCTCTCCGGATTGCCCTTGGCGCGCGCGGTGCGGACGTAGTCCTGCCGGACGACCTCGAGCATGCTGCTGCGCGTGTACCTGGCCCAGGCGGCCACGCCGCTGGTGGCCAGGACCGACACCGGCAGCACAAGGTGCCACAGCCGGTCCCAGAGCGCCGGCCAGCCCGCCGCGACGCCCGGGGTCATCATGCCGCCGGCGGGAAACCACGGCAGCCAGACGGCAAACAACAAGATGAACACGATGCCCTGCCAGAATACCGGCAGGGAGTGGCCGGCGAAGGCCACCACGGTGACCGTGTAATCCGCCGCGGAATACTGATGGAGGGCCGAGTAGATGCCGGCGGCCGCCCCGATGACGAACGCGACGATGACCGCGGTGGCCAGCAGCGACATCGTGTTCCGGAGTCGCTCGAGAATGATTTTCGTGACCGGCTGGCCATAGGTCCGCGAGAAGCCGAGGTCGCCCTTCACGACCGACCGCATCCACTTGAAGTACCGGACGTACACCGGGTCGTCCAGGCCATAGTACTTCCGGAGCTGCGCGACGTCCTCGGGCCGGATGTCGGGACTGCTTTGCGCCATCAGCTCAACGGGGTCCCCGGGAGTGAAGACGAGCAGGGTGAACATCAGGATGGAGAGTCCCACCAGGATGATCACCCCGTGCACCAGCCGCCGCGCCAGGAATCGCTGCAATCCCCCACCTCCGCTCGGGGGGGCGGGTCCCCCGCCCACCCGGGACATCGCGGTGTGCTTACGCTATTGGCCCCACGCCCACTCCTGGGAGTTCCAGTTGATGTAGGTGCCCGAGAGGCCCGTGGGCTTCACGTTGGTCAGCTTCTTACTCGCCGTGTTAAGGCTCAGGCGGAAGTAGAGGGGGATCGACGGGAGCTCCTCGGCCCAGATCTCCTGCTGCTTCTTCAGCATGGCGATCCGCTTGGCGGTGTCAATCTCCGTCGTGATCTGGTCCAGCAGCTTGTCGTTCTCGGCGTTCCGCCATCCAGGACCGTTCTGCCCTTCCCAGTTGTTGGCCGCTGAAGGAATCTGACTGGAGTGCCAGAGCGTGTTCCCCAGAGACGTCGGGGCCATCAGCCATGCGTACATCACCATGTGGGGGTATTGGCGCCGCGCGGTGATCTGCCCGAAGAGCACGCTCGCCGGCCGGTTATCGATGCGGATGTCGATGCCCACCGTCCGAAGCTGATCCTTGACGATCTGTTCGATCTGCTCGCGGACCGCGTTGCCGGCGGTCGTCATGATGCTCATCTCGAACCGCTGGCCCTTCGAGTCTCGCAGGACCCCATCGGGGCCCGGCGTGAAGCCGGCTTCCTGTAGCAGTGCGCGCGCCCGGGCGGGATCGTAGTTGTACTTCTTGACGTTGGCGTTGTAGCCCTCATGCCGATCGGGAAGCCACGCATGGGCCACCGGCTGCTTGCCGTAGAAGAGCTTGGTGCTGATCTCATCGCGGTTTATTGCGTGCGCGATCGCCTGCCGGACCCGCCTGTCCTTCAGCCACTCGTTGTCGAGGTTCAGGTCGATGTGTTCCCAGACCAGTGCGGGCGTGTACAGGGTAGCCTGCTGTTGATTGCGGCGCTCGATCTCGACCATCTGGTCGATCGAGAGGTTGTTGGTTTCGGTGGCGTCGAGCTGGTTGGAGAGCACGTTGGCCTGGAGCACGGTGCTGTCGAGGATGAACCGCCAGACCTGCTTCTTGATCTTGGCGGCGCCGCCAGGGTATTTGTCGTAGGCCTCCAGGGTAATGTGGCTTCCGGGCGTCCAGTCGACGAACCTGTAAGGGCCGTTGCCGACTGGCGCCCGCGCCTGCCGGTGGGCCTTCAACCCGATTGGATCACGCAAGTACTCCTTCTCCAGGACGTGCCTGGGGTAGACCGAGTGCCCAACATTGGCGAATGGATAGCGCTCGCTCCATTGGACCACCAGGGTATAGGGGTCTTTGGGGTCCGGCACGATCATGTTGTCGATCTTGCGGAGAATGAAGCGGCTGACCGTAGGGCTACGCGGGTTGCGCAGCATCAAGTGCGTCCACGATGCATCCAGTGCAGTGTGGGGCTTGCCGTCGTGCCAGGTGAAGCCTTTCTTGAACTTGTACGTGACCTTCATCTTGCCGCCCGGGAGCAACTGCCAGTCGCCGTCCTTCAGAGAAGGTACCTTCTCGACCGTTCCGGGATAAAGCTGCCACTTCTCGTTGTAGGGCACCATCTCGGTGAAGAGCGAGTTCGTGACCGCCCGGCCCGCGGCCATCTGGAAGAAGGAATCGATCAAGCCGTCGGGCTCCTGCGCCATGCCGATGACGACTGTGTCCCTGCTTTGCTGGGCCGACACCGAGGGGAGATAAAGCCCCAGCGCCAGCATCGCGATGAGCGCGCTGGCCAGCAGCGGTCGAACGCGCATCCTCATACGTTTTCCTCCTCAACACAAGATATGATCGTGCGTGTCGTACGGTTTCACCACGACCTCGCGTCGCGCAAACCGTGGAGTGATTTGGTCAGGATCTCCTCTCCCCTGCAGTCACCCCCTTGGGCGGATCTCTAGTGAAGCCCTCTCAGTGTCCATTCCAGCGGATAACGGGTGAGCACGGTCTGGTCCTTGTCTCGCAGACGCTC
>JBQTJG010000198.1:0-17137 GCA_052387355.1 Armatimonadota bacterium
GACACTGCGGCGATCCCACCGAGCAGTGTGGTCATCGTCTGTGACACACTGGTAAACGCCTGCACGATGTCCGCCTGGCTGCGGATCGTGAAATCGTCCTCGCGGTTGGGGCCAAGGCGATGCCGCTTGCGCAATAGTTCGGCCACCGCTTCTTGCGCGCCCGGCATGGCCTTCTCAGATGCGACCTGCACCTGGATCGTGCCGACGTAGCGGACGCCAAAAAGCCGGCGCTGCGCGGTCGTGAGCGGCACGAGGATCACGTCGTCGCGGTCCAGGAACGACGTGGCGCCCTTGACTTCCATCACCCCGGCGACGGTGAACGTGGCCCCGCGGATCTTGATGCGCTCGCCGATCGGATCGTTCTCGCCGAACAGCCTGGTCGCGACGGTATTTCCGAGCAGCGCGACCCGCGCGCGGGTGCGCATATCTTCCTGGGTGAAGAACTCGCCCCGAGCGGGATGGAAGTTGCGAACGTCGGGATAGTCCGCGGTGACACCGGTCACCCGCGTATTGGTGTTCTCGTTCCGGAATACCACCTGAACCTGTCGCGTGATTTCGGCGCTGACTCCGGTGACGTTGGGAACCTCGCTGCGAATCGCCTCGGCATCCTCGAACGTGAGCGATTGGACGCTATCGGCGCGCGCCACACCTCCGGTCTGAGCGACGCTGGCGAAGACCGTCAGGAGGTTGCTCCCCAGCGCCTGAAGCTGCTGGGTCGTAGCCTGACGGGCGCCCTGCCCGATCGCGATCATCGCAATGACCGCACCAACGCCGATGATCACACCCAACATCGTGAGGAGCGACCGCAGGGGGTTGCCGGCGATCGCGCGGAGGGCGATCCGGGAACTCGCCGCCAGGTTCATCGGACCGCCCTTCCGGGTGTCACGACGCCCGTACGCATGGCCTCGTCCCGCACGATGCGGCCGTCCCTGAACTGGACGAACCGGCGCGCGTGCGCCGCGATGTCAGCCTCGTGCGTCACCAATACGATCGTGATGCCCTGGCGGGAGAGCCGCTCCAGGAGGCGCATGATCTCGTCGGCGGTGGCTGAATCGAGGTTGCCGGTGGGCTCATCCGCCAGGATGATCGGTGGGGCCATCACCAGCGCCCGGGCGATGGCGACCCGCTGCTGCTCGCCTCCCGAAAGCTGCGTGGGCAGGTGCCCGGCTCGATCCCGCAGGCCCACCGCCTCGAGCGCGGACAGCGCCTTCGCGCGGCGGTCCGGCACGCCGCCGTAGATCATCGGCAGCTCGACGTTCTCGATGGCCGGGGTGCGCGGCAATAGATTGAACGACTGGAAGACGAATCCGAGCCTGTGGTTGCGCAGCCTTGCCAGGGCGACCTCGTCGAGGGTGGCCACATCGGTGCCGTCGAGAGTGTACGTGCCGCCACTCGGCCGGTCGAGACAGCCGATAATATTCATGCAGGTAGACTTCCCCGACCCGCTTGGGCCCATGATGGCCACGAACTCGCCGGGGTTGACCTCGAGCGAGACCCCTTGCAGGGCGCGGACCTCCACGCCCTCCATCCGGTAGACTTTCTCGACGCCGCGGAGCGAGATGAGCGCCATGGCCGCGCTATCGTCCCGGCCCCGTGCGCCCTGGCGCCGTGCGCCGCGGCGGAAACTGCGGCATGAACGGATTCACCGGCTGCTGGCGCGTCGCGGTGCCTGGTGGCTGCCGCCCGGGCCCGAGGTAGACGGTCTGTCCGGCCTCGACTCCCTTGACGATCTCCACCTGCCGCCCATCGGTGGCGCCCGTCTCAACCACGACCGGCGTCAGGGTCTCGCCCTCAACGAGGATGAGAACCTTCGCGTCCCTCCCGCGGATCGCTTCGGCGGGGACCAGGAGCACGTTCTGTCGCTCGGTGATGACGAACTCCGCATCCACGGTCATGCCGAGCCGCAACGCCTGGTCCGGGTTCTCGATGTCGACGACCACCGCATATTGGGTCACGTTCTGGACTACAGTGGACTGAGGCGCGATCCTGACGACCTTGCCGGTGAACGGCCGTCCCGGTAGCGCATCGGCGGTGACCCGCACCCGCATCCTGTTCTTGATCTGCGCGACGTCTGATTCGTCAACGCTCACCGAGGCCTGGAGGACCCGCACGTCGGCGATGGTCATCACGAGGGTGCCGCCGCCGGTCAGGCCACCGATAACGCTCTGGCCGACCTGCACCGACATCGTCGCCACGATACCTGCGATCGGCGTGGCGATGCGTGTCTCGCCGAGGCGGTCGCGGGCCTGGGTCACCTGCGCGCGGACGTTCCTAACCTGCGCCTGGGCGGCGGACACGTCGGCGGCCAGGACGCCCTCCTGGAGGCGTGCGGCTCGGGCTTGAGCGAGCGCCGCCTCGGCCTCGCGGACCTGCGCCCGGATGATGGCGATCTCCTCGGGCCGGCTCCCGGCTTCCAGCTCTCGCACCCGCGCCTGGGCCGAGCGCACCTGAGCCTGGGCCACGTCGACCTGATTCTGCGCCTGGTCGAGCTGCGACCGCGCCACCAGGCCGCTGGCAAAGAGATCGCGTGTGCGCGCCAGGTTTTGACGGGCCAGCTCGAGCGCCAGCTCAGCCTGCCGCTGCTGCTCGCGGGCCTGATCGACCTGCTCGGTGCGCGACCCGGCGAGCACCTGACGCAGGCGCGCCTGCGCCGTCGCCAGGGCACCCTCGGCCTGCGTCACACGGACGGCGTTCTGCGCCCGGGTGGAGACGAGCTGGCTGCGGGCCTGTTCGAGCCGTGCGATGGCCGCCGCCAGTTGTGCCTGGCTCGTCTCGAGGCCGGCGCCGGCGTCGCGATCATCGATGACCGCCAGCAATTGCCCCTGGCTCACCCGGTCGCCCTCCTGCACCGTCAGCTCGACCACGGTCCCGGTCGCGCGCGACCGGACCTCGACCTGCGCGTAGGGCCGCAACGTCCCGGTGGACGAGACGCTGGAGATCAGGTTACCGCGCGTAACCCGGGCGGTGCGCGGGCCTTCGGCCGCCGGCTGGGCCGCCGTCCGCGAACGCGACAGCCACACGGCGCCGGCCAGGACAGCGAGTATGCACACCGCCACGACGATCCGTCTCATGCCCGATCCTCCACCAGAAGACATTGATGCTCTCCGCGCAGTCGTCGTCTGCGTCCTTGTCGCATCAGCCTGCTTTGGCCCGTTGCGCCTGATCCGGCTTGAGCGCGATGCGCAGCGCCCGCATCCCTCGAGCCAGCGCGGCGCGTTCCGGCGGGGGGAGCGGCGCCAGCATCCCGGCGAGGTAGGCGTGAGCCGCTTCGCGTGCAAGCTGCAGAATCTGCCGGCCGGCAGGCGTCAGGGCGAGGGTAACGCGGCGGCGATCACCGGTGTGATGGCTGCGCGCCACCACGCCTCGCACGACCAACCCGTCGATCAGCTTGGAGACCGAGGGCAGGGCCAGCTCGAGGTGCTCCGCCGCGTCCGACAGAGACGTGCCCTCATGGCGGTGCAGGAACATGAGCGTGCGAAACTGCGGGACCGACAGGTTCAACGCATGATGCGAGCGCATGTGGGCGCGGATCGCCCACATGGTAGGCGGGATGGTCTCGAGCACCTCCCGGGCGCACACGTGGGCGGAGGCTCGCATTGCTTCCCCTATCTAATAATTTGCTCATGTAAGTATATGTGGCCCGGACCAATAGTCAAGCGCGCCGCCGGCCATCTCGCCCTCATGTCCGTCATACGAATTCCCTCGTTGGACGGTTCAGTCTGAGGAGGCGTTTAGCCCGACCGTCACCGACCCCTTCCGGATGTGGGGTCTTGACAACAGGATGACGCGCTGCGTTATAATGGGAGTGGTCGGAATGACGCATCGCGTCATCGTGAGGCCACTGACCAAGGAGGCGCACACCAATGGAAACGACACAGGAAGGACAGACCCTGCTTAGCACGCTCACCGGCAAGGCTGTCGAGGCGATGGCGCTGTGGGCCGACGCCAACCAGAAGATCCTTCAGGAGACGGTCACCCTGGCCGCCAGCACTGCGACAGAAGGGCTTCGGCTGTACACCGAGCTCCAGGCCTCGACCGTGGAGGCCGCCAAGGCTGGGCGGGACTACTGGCTCAGCCGCGCAAGCGAGCTACAGGAGTGGCAGCGGGATCCGGCGGCGTGGTACCAGAAGACCCTGCTTGAAGGGGTCGAGGAGAACAAGAAGGCCTTCGCCACAGCCGAGCGGAACGCCAGAGCCGTCGCACGCTCCGCGGAGAAGCTTCAGGCCATGGTCGAACAGTCATCCGAGAAGACCCAGCAGACCTTTGGCAACCTGGCCGCTGAGGTGAAGAGCCTCTACATGCCGGTCGAGCGGTAAGCCGGCTGCGTCGTGAAGGGCTGGGGCCGCTGCCCCAGCCCCTTCTGTCTTTACCGCTTCTTTCGGGTCCTGACGCCCCTCCGGGTCTTCCCGGCCGGGGGTTTCCGTCGTCGCTTCCCTCTGTCCGGCGCAGCCTGATCCTCGACAGACGGCCTCAAGCCCGCGCCGGCCGCCCAGACCCGAAAGATGCGCTCCGCCTCGTGTTGACTCTCGATGACGCCCTCGAGCGTCGCGTAGAGGCCTTTGGCCATGAACTGCTGCCAGGCGTCTCCGTGCTTGATGAGCTGGTGGAGGAAGGCGGCGGGCAGCGCGGCGTGACCTCCACGCTCGTGCTCGAGAATGATCTGCGTCAGGACGATCGCCGTGAGATCCTCACCGGTCGCCGCGTCGACGACCGCAATCTCCTCGCCCGCGCGGATCATGTGCTCGAGATCATCCAGCGTCACGTAGCGGCTGGCCTGGATATCGTAGAGCTTGCGGTTACCGTACCGCTTGATCACGTACGCCATTGAAGCGGCTCCCGTCACTCTCAGTGTAACACCCCGCGTCATTTTCACTACACGCCGTGAGCCTTATACTTCGATCTATCGGCGTGGCGAGGAGGCGGCGGACGATGAAGCTCGACGGGCGCACGGCGCTGGTGTCAGGGGGTTCTCGGGGAATCGGGCGGGCCATCGCTCTCGCCCTGGCCGAAGAGGGGGCGGACGTGGCGATCAATTACGTGTCCGACGAGACCGCCGCCGGGGACCTGGTCGGACGCATCCGGGCCCTGGGTCGCCGGGCGATGCTCGCGCGGGCGGACGTCGGCGATTATCCCGACACCTTCAGGATGGCCGAGGGCGTGCTCAAGGAGTTCGGGCACCTGGACATCCTGGTCAACAACGCCGGCATCACCTCCGATAAGACGTTCGTGAAGATGGATCATTCCGCCTGGAGGAGAGTGCTGGCGATCAACCTGGACGGGGTCTACAACTGCACGAAGGTCTTCATCGACCAGATGGTGGGTCAGAACTATGGTCGGGTGGTGAACATCACCTCGGTGATAGGCCAGATCGGGAACTTCGGCCAGGCCAACTACGCCGCCTCCAAAGCAGGCGTGGCCGCGCTCACGAAATCCCTGGCCAAGGAACTGGCCGGCAAGGGTATCACCGTCAATGCGGTCGCACCCGGGTTCATCGACACCGGGTTGTTGGAGTCGATTCCCGAACGGGTGAAGCTGCGGCTCCTGGACCAGATTCCACTCAAACGCTTCGGCCGGCCCGAAGAGGTCGCCCGGGCCGTGGTCTATCTCGTCACCGCCGACGGCGACTACATCACGGGGGCGGAACTCGCGATCAACGGCGGCCTGTTCATGTAGGTCAGGCCGGCGCGGCGGTCCCGGCCGCGGCGCCCGCAGCGGCCGTCGGGCGCTTCGGAGGAAGAACCCACGCCTCTCCAGACAGGACCACTTCGCCCCGCCGATTCGTGCAGGTGGTCTTGAGTCGGATGCGGTTGCGCTCGGGCAGACGCTCCACCACCTCGACCCGCGCGGTGATCGTATCGCCGACCTTCACGGGTCGCAGAAAGCGCAAATCCTGAGAGGCGTAGATGCTTCCAGATCCCGGCAGACGGGTCCCGATCACCGCAGAGATGAGCGACGCTGTCCACATCCCGGGGACAATGGGCTCCTGAAAGTTGGTCCCGCTCATGAAGGCAGAGTCCGAGTGGACCGGATTACGATCCCCCACCAGAGCGAGGAAGGTCACGATCTCGCTGGCCTCCACGGCGCGGGTGATTTCGTCAGTATCTCCAACCGCAAGCTCGTTGATCGATCGACCACTCATGACTGGCGCTTCCTCCTCGCGGGACGCGGCGCGGCGGAGCCTCTGCGGGCAACTGGTGCGGTGCCTCTGCGGCCATCTGCGGCGCCGATGAGCTCATTGATGCGTCCAATCAGGGTGCCCAACTGGTCTTCTACGCTCTCGATGTGATCCTCAAGATCTGCGATGCGTCGTGCAACCCCCGCCACTTCCGCCCGAGAAGGCATGCCCAGGGCGGCCAGCGTGGCCTCGCTGAATTCGGCCGCGGCTTTCTTGGCAGGCGCCTGGAGGGCGAGCCACTGCTCGAGGTGCCGGCCGAGCGCCTGGGCAAACATCTCTGTGCCCATCGCCTGCTCAAGCGCCTTGCCCCAGGCGGCGATCCACTGATCCAGGAACTGCTTCCACTGCGCCATCAGGTCCGGGCTGACCGGTCCCTGGGCCAGGAGCCGCGCCCAGGCGGCCATTCCCTGGTCCATGACAGGTTGCCAGAACTGCGCAGGGTCTGCAGCCTGAGTCTGCCCCATCATGCGCGCCCACGTTTGGGCGCCCTCTTCCATCTGCTTCTTCCAGAGGTCGAACAGCGCCTGGGCGCCTGTCTGTTCCGCCATCACATCACCTCATGTCACATCGTGAATGCGACTGCAGGACGGGGCGACTCCTACGATCGGGGGGCCAGCCAGCCCGAGACTCTCGGCCAGCAGTGGACCGGAGCGCTCCGGCCCGCGATCAGCGAGATATGCCCGCCGGGGAGTTCCACGTACTCCCGTTCCTGGCTCCCCGCGGCGCCGATGAGGGCCCGCACCGATGCGGGCGGAACGATGTAGTCCTCTTTGGCTCCCACTGCGAGCACCGGACAGCGAATAGCGTTGAGCCGGACGGTCTGTCCGCCGAACTGGAGCGTGCCCTGAATCAACCGGTTTTCCTGATAGAACGCCTTGACCCACTCGCGGAAGAACTCACCCGGCATGGGCACATACTCGTCGGCCCACTGGCTCAACGCCTGGTATCCCTTCACGTAGTCGGGATTCCAGAGATTCCACCAGACGTTGAGCCCGGTGGACAGATCCATCGTGGGCTTGAGCAGTTTGAATCCTGCTTTGATCATCTCTGCGGGCATCTGTCCCAGGGTATCGACGACGCGGTCCACGTCAAAGTGCTTCTTCTGGAGCCAGACGCCAAAGAGACCGGCTTCGGAAAAGTCGATGGGGCCAGCCATGTTGACAAAGTTCGCCGCGGGGACCTCGGGATACAAGGCGAGGAAGCACGCCGACAACGGTGCGCCCATGCAGTATCCCAGCACCGAAAGTGTCTCAGCGCCTGACGTCTCCAGGACCTTCTTGGCCATCCTGGGGAGGATCCGGGTGACGCAGTACTCCACGGTGAGATCGTTGTCCTCGGGACCGAACACACCCCAGTCGAGCAGGTAGAAATCGAAGCCCTCGCGTGTCATGTACTCGACAAAGCTGCCGCCCGGGAGCAGATCGAAGATCTGCGGGCGGCTGATCCCGAGGTTGGGCACGAACAGCAGCGGAGTACGGTGCCTCCGGGACGACGCGTAGCGGTAGAGACGCGCCGTGCGCTTGCGATAGATCTCCTCGCGCGGAGTCACCCCGACGGCCGGGGCCGCGGGACGCATCAGCATGGTGGTGAGGTTCGTCATGCGGAGAACGTTGCGGTGCGCTTCCTCGCGCCACCGGGCCTCGAGATCGGGCTGCTCTCCTGCGTGCTTCCCGGCACTCGTCGAACGTTCTGGCATCAGCACACCCCTGTGGTAGATTACCTCGCGGTCCACCCGCCGTCTATCGTCATGGCGACGCCCGTGATCATGCTGGCAGCATCCGTGCAGAGATAGGCGACCATGGCCGCGATCTCATCCGGTTCGATGAGGCGCTTGATGGCCACAGGCTGCAGCATGATGCGCTCGACGACCTCAGAGGCGGGAATGCCGTGGACGCGCGCCTGGTCGACGATCTGCCCTTCCACGAGCGGCGTCCGCACGTACCCGGGGCAGACCGCATTGACGGTGATGCCGTGCTCCGCGACCTCGCAGGCGGTGACTTTCGTGAACCCGATGATGCCGTGCTTGGCAGACACGTAGGCGGACTTGAACGGGGATGCGATCAGGCCATGTGCGGACGAGATATTGACGACGCGCCCCCACTTCTGCCGGACCATGTGCGGCAGCGCGTACTTCGTGCACAGGAACGTGCCGGTCAGCATGACGGCGATCAATCGATCCCATTGGGCGTCGGGGTACTCGATGACCGGCGCGATGTACTGCAGCCCCGCATTGTTGACCAGGATGTCCAGCCGGCCGATGGCTTCGGCGACCTGACCGATCATCGCCTGTACCGAATCGACCTTCGAGACATCCACAGGAACGGATAGCGCGCTGCCTCCCCCGCCGATAATCTCGTCGGCGACGTGCTGGCCCGCCTCGGCGTTCATATCTGCGATGCAGATCGAGGCCCCTTCGCGCGCCAGCGCCAGGCCGATCGCCCGGCCGATCCCGGAGGCGCCGCCAGTGACAACCGCCACCTTCCCCTGCAACGTGCTCTGCGCCATGACGCTCTCCTCGATGTCCGGAGCCTGACACTAGAGCCCCAGATAGGCGGCCTTCACGTGTTCGTTGCTGAGCAGATCCCGGCCTGCGCCCTCGAGGACGATCCGGCCGTTCTCAAGGACATAGCCCCGGTGCGCCATCAACAACGTCTGGCGGACGTTCTGCTCGACCAGCAGGATGGTCACTCCCTGGCGGCTGACCTCGCGCAGCGCCGCGAAGACGGACTGCACCAGCACGGGCGCCAGCCCCATCGACGGTTCATCGACCAGGAGCATCTTCGGCCGGGCCATCAGCGCCCGGGCGATCGCCAGCATCTGCTGCTCGCCGCCGCTCATCGTACCTGCGCTCTGCTGCGCGCGCTCGCGCAGCCGCGGAAAGAGGTCGAACACATGGGCCATCGTCTCGGCCCGGTGCTCCCATGCGCCGGGCACGAACGCCGCTCCCAACTCCAAATGCTCGGCCACCGACATCATCGGAAAGAGATGACGGCCCTCGGGCACGTGGGCGATGCCGATCCGTGCGATGGCCGGCGCCGGCCAGTCCGCGATTCTGCGGCCTCCGAAGGCCACGAGGCCCGTGGGCCGGACCAGGCCGGAGATGGCGCGCAGCAACGTGGTCTTGCCCGCGCCGTTGGCGCCGACCAGGCACACCATCTCGCCCTGGTTGACGTGGAACGCGATGTCCCACAAGACGCGGACGCGGCCATACCCGGCGCTCATGCGCTCAACCTCGAGAATCGGCCGGTCAGGGGCGATCGCCGGCCACCTCCTCTTCACCCAGGTACGCTTCGATGACCGCGGGGTCCCGGGCGACGTCACCGAAGAGTCCCTCGGCGATCTTCTTGCCGAAGTTCAGCACGGCGACGCGCTCGGCCAGGTCGCGCACGCTGCTCATCACGTGATCGATGAGCAGGACCGTGACGCCGTTGTCCCGCACCCGCCGGATCATGGCGACAGCGGTGCGCGCTTCGGTCGGGGTCAGACCCGCCATCACCTCGTCGAGCAGCAGCAGCCTCGGATGTGTCGCCAGGGCCCGGGCGATCTCGAGACGCTTCAGATCGGCAATACCGAGTTCGGTCACGTCGCGGGTCGCCAGACGGTCGAGATCCACCAGGCGGCACACCAGGGCTGCATCCTGGCGCGCCGCCTCGAGCGACTTCGGAACCGTATGCCCGAAGAGTTCCCCCACCATCACGTTCTCGAACACGGTCATGTCATGGAAGGGCTGAGTTAACTGGAAGGTCCGACCGATGCCCAGGTGCGCCCGGTGGTGCGGCTTCGTCGTGGTGACATCGGCGCCGTCAAAAAGAATCCGGCCGCGGTCGGGGGGCAGTAGGCCGGAGATGAGGTTGAAGACCGTGGACTTCCCCGCGCCGTTGGGACCGATGAGCGCAAGGATCTCCCCTTCCTGCACCTCAAGCGACAACTCGCTGACTGCGATGAGCCCGCCGAAGGTCCTGGTCACCGACTCAAGCGCGAGCAGGCTCACCGGTGTCCTCCGATGACGGGGGTCTGGAGCGCCGCGTCCGCAGGGCGGTCCAGAGGCCGACCAGCCCTCGCGGCATATAGAGGATGACAGCCGCCAGGATCAGTCCATAAATGATCAGATACCCACTGCGCACTGTGGCGCGCAGGACTTCCTCCCCGGCCCGCAGCGCCGCTGCGCCCAGCAGCGGCCCGACGGTGCTGTAGAGCCCGCCGAAAATGGGCGCCACCAGGGCGCCGACGGACACGGCCAGGCTGAAGACTTCAAAGGGATTGATGAACAGGAACACATGCGCGTAGAACGCCCCGGTCAGGCCGGCGAAGAAGGCGCTGATCGCGAACGCCAGCACCTTGAAACGGACGACATCGACCCCCATCGCGCCGGCGACCTCCTCATTCGTACGGATCGCCGTGAACGCGAAATGCCAGCGGGATCGGTTGATCAGGGACGAGATCAGCACCGTGAGCGCCAGCACACCCAGGATCGCCAGGTACTGGCCCGGGAGGCTCCCGCCGAGCAGCGGGGGCGCGACCACCCCTGAGGCCCCGCCGGTGAAGCGGAGCTGCTTGGTGATGACCCGTAGGGTCTCACTGAATGCCAGCGTGCCGATGGCGAAGTAGATCCCTCGCAGGCGCAGCGTCAGCACGCCCAGGGCCACCGCGGCCAGTACCGCCAGGAGTCCGCCTGCCAACATTCCCAGAGGAATGGGCACCCGGGCGGCCGTGGTGAGCAGCGCCGAGGTGTATGCCCCCAATCCGTAGAAGGCGGCATGGGCCAGGGAGAGCTGGCCAGTCCGCGCCAGGATGTCCCACGAGAGCGACAGCACCGCGAACATCAGGATATTGATCGCCAGTTGCAGGTAGTAGGGTTGGGCGCGATTCGCCCAGAACGGCAGCGCCACGGCGCCTGCCAGCACGGCGGCCCCGATCAGACCGCGGATCGCCCCCCGCGCGGTCACCGAAAAAGTCCCCGGGGCCGCACGAGCAGGACGAGGAGAATCAGCAGGAAGAACACGCCTTCCGCCCAGCCGCCGCCCTGCGGGACGTAGAACTCGACGAACGCTTCCGACAGGCCCAACACCAGGCTGGCGTAGATGACTCCGTTGATGTTGCCGAGCCCGGCGATCACGATGATGGCGAACGCCTTCAACGTGTACAAGAGTCCGATGAAGGGTGAGGTCGAAAGCTGCAGCGTGACCATCATGCCCGCCGTCCCGGCGAGCGCCGCGGACAGACCGAACGTGATGAGATAGATCCGGTCGACCTCAATGCCGATCAGGCCGGCGCCTACGCGACTCTGGGCGACGGCACGCATCGCCTTGCCGACGCGCGTGCGGCCCAAGACCGCGTACAGGCCGAGCGTCAGCGCCATCGCCAGCGCGAAGACCACCAATTGAGGAAACCCCACGATGAACGGCCCGAGCGCGACCGCTTCTGCCTTATACGAGACCGCCGCTGTGCGTGGGTCGCCGGTCCACAGGATGATCGCCAGATTCTGCAGGAAGATCGAGATGCCGAAGGTGAGCAGCATCTGATTGAGTTCCGGCGCCCGCAGGACCCGCTGAACCCCGAGGCGGTAGAATCCACCGCCGACCACGAACAGGCCGGCGGCGCCGATCGGGATCGCCACAAGCGGATCGATGCCGTACGACGCGAACAGCCAGTAGCCCAAATAGGCGCCCAGCATGAGGAACTCGCCGTGGGCAAAGTTGACGATCCCGATGACGCCCACCGACAGCGCGAGGCCCACCGAGGTGAGGGAGTACAGCCCCGACCTCAGGACGCCGAAGATCACCATCTGGACGAACGTGTCGATGCCCGTCCCCCTGTCAAGCCCCCTGCCGTCTCGTCAGCGCCTGCCCTCTCATCAGCGCCCGTAGGCCCCGGGATAGGCCAGACGACCGCCGGCGATCTCGGTGGGCCACACCACGACCTGCCTCCCGTTCTGCCACTGGAAGGCGACGAGCTTCGTGAAGCCCTGATTCTTCCCATAGATCGATCGTTTGAACGTCAGCGGCAGCCCGATCGGGCCCTCGTACTCTGTGGTCTTCATCTCGCGGACGAGGGCGTTGATGTCCGTGCCGCCCGCCCTGCGGATCGCGTCGGCCACCGTGATCAGGTTGGTGTACGCCAGCGGTCCCCAATAGGACGACGGTTCCTCATTGAACCGCTCCCGCCAGCGTTGGACGAACCGGCGTGATGCGGCATGGCTGTTCTCCGCGGTCCACAGCGCCATACCCGCGATGTGGTTGCTCGCAGCCAGCTTCTCGAACCCCACGGGCCACGACGGCGGGGCGGCGAGGATCAGCTTCGGCGCAAACCCCACCTGGCGGGCCTGGGTGGCCATCGGGACCACATCCTGATCGAAGCTCACGAACAGAAACACATCGGCGCCTGCGGATCGGGACTTCGTGAGCAGCGGGGTCAGGTCAGGTGATCCGCTCTTGAACCCTTCCTGAAAGATGAGGCTCAGACCGTGGTTCTTCGCGAAAGCCGCAGACTGATCCGCGGACCCGCTGCCGAATGGTCCGTCCTCATGAGCGAGGGCGATCGTCTTGGCGCCGGTGCTGCGGACGAAGCCAAACGTCGAATCCGTGTTGTGATACTCCCAGGGGTGATAGTGGAAGAACCAGTCGGCATCGGCCAGCAGCCGCTCGACGATCGTTGACGCCGCGCCGGTCCAGGCCATGAGGATCGGGCGCTGCCGAACTTGGCTGGCTACGGCAATCGACACGCTGGACTGCAGCCCCCCGATCAACACGTCGATCCGGTCGCGGGTCGAAAGCTTCAAGAACGCGGCGGAGCCGGTCGGAGGATCCCCGCGGTCATCTTCCACGATCAACTCGACCCTCCGGCCCAGGAGCCCCTGGCCCCGGTTGATTTCTTCCAGCGCGAGTTGGTAGCCTTTTTGCATCGCCTGCCCGCTGACGCCCGACGGACCGGTCAGCGGTATGATCGCACCGATCCGGATCGGCTCACGCTGCGCCCGCGCCGGCTGAAACCCGCCCAACCCCACCAGGGCGACCAATGCCACCAGCACCATGACACTCACCAATCTGCCGCTCATCTCGTTCCCTCCTTGTTGGTTGAACTCAGGGCGCCCTCCGACACGTTCCTCGCACCTCCCTGCCGGTTGAGAAACTCCATGATCAGTCATGCGACCTCGTCTGCTCCCGGAGCGTGCGCTTGAGCACCTTCCCGGCCGCATTGCGCGGGAGCACGTCGGTGAAGGCCACCGATTTCGGGATTTTGTACCGGGCCAGCTTCCCTTCGCAGAACCTCAGCAGCTCGTCTGCGGTCAGCGACGCGCCCGGCCTGGACACGACGATCGCCTTCGGCACCTCGCCCCACCGCTCGTGCGGGACGCCGATAACCGCCGCATCGGCCACAGCTGGATGGCGGTAGAGAACATCCTCGACCTCGGCCGGGTAGATGTTCTCGCCGCCGGAGATGATCATGTCCTTCTTCCGGTCGACGATGAAGACGAATCCTTCGTCGTCGATGCGGGCCAGGTCGCCCGTGCGAAACCAGCCGTCGCGCATGACCTCGGCGGTCGCCTCGGGCCGGCGCCAGTAGCCGGAGAAGAGGTTGGGGCCGCGGGTCCACACTTCACCGATACCGTCCGGTGGCACGTCACGGCCGTCGTCATCGACGACCCTCACCTCGACGTGCATCGCGGCCTTGCCCGCTGAGCCCGCTTTGCGAAACGCATCGGCCGCCGGGATGATCAGACAGGTTGGCGCAGTCTCGGTCAGGCCGTATCCCTGCTGGAGCAGCAGGCCCCGGTCGCGGAATGCCTCGATGATCGTCAGCGGGCAGGGCGCGCCGCCGCAACTGAACCGCACGCGGTTGAGGACGTCCCCCACAAAGGCGTCCGACTGCAGGAGCGCGAGGTAGATGGACGGCACCCCAAACATCGCCGTCACGCCGTGCTGCCGGATCAACCGGACCGTCTGATCCGCCTCGAACTGTCGCTGGAGCACTGCAGTGCCACCCATGTGTAGCGTGGGCAGCACAAAGAGCCCGATGCCGCCGGCGTGAAACATCGGAAGCACGTTGAGGGTCACGTCCGTCGCGGTCAGGCCGACCGCGGTGGCGATGTTGACGGTGTTCCAGAACTGCGAGGCCTGCGTCAGCACCGCGCCCTTGGGCCGGCCCGTCGTGCCCGACGTGTAGAGGATCAGGAGCGGATCGTTGAAGTCACCTTCAGCCGGCATCGGTGGATCACTCAACAAGGCGTCGTAGGACTCAGCCCAGGGATACGCGCCCGGAGACTCGGCGTCGAAGGCAATGAACGCCCGCAGGCTCTGCGCCACGGGCTCTGCCCGCAATCCTTCGGCCAGCGGCCGCAGTTCTGGATCGACCAGGAGCGCCGACGGCTCACTGTCCCCCACCTGGAACGCGAGTTCGCCCTGGGTCAGGCGCCAGTTCAGGGGGACCACGATGGCGCCCAGGCGGGCCGCGGCGAAGATGGTCTCGATGTACTCGACGCGGTTCTTCGACAGCACGGCCACGCGATCGCCGCGCCTGACGCCGCGCCGGTATAGGCCGCCGGCCAGCGCCGCCACGCGATCACGAATCGCCCGGTGGGTCAGCACGCGGCCCTCATCGATCATCGCGGCCTTGTTCGGGTTGATGTCGGCACGGCGTTCCAGCCAGTGCCAGATACCCCACGTCATTGCGTCCATCGTCACCACAGGATGGCCGTCGCGGCCCAGGAGTACCCCGTGCCTCCACTCAGCGCGACGACGAGATCGTTCGGATGCAACCGACCCCGGCGATCGGCTTCCGACAACGCGACGAAGGGATCGATCGCGGACATGTGGCCGAACTCCTCCAGGTAGAACGCCTGGCGTTCTTCCAGACCCAAGGCGCCCAGGAGCGTCTCGAACATCGAACGTTTCGTATGCAGCAGCGCCAGGAAGTCGATATCGGTGATGGTGTAGCCGCTGCGTTCCACGGCCCGGCGCACGACCTCCACGAAGCGGTCGATCGAAATGGGATCGAGACGGGCCTTCATCCCCCGCGGATCGGGGACGTCGAGGAAGTGCATCTGCCGCTCCAGGGTCTGTCCAGACGGCGGGTGGACCGACCCTCCGGCCGGAATGTACACGTCGTTGGCAAATGAACCGTCGGTCATAATCGCCGACGCGAGCACGCGATGAGCCTCATGCCCGCGCCGCAGCACCACCGCCACGGCGCCATCGGCGAAATTGAACGCAAATCGCGACCGCTCGTTCTGGTAGTTGATGACGTACGACTCGCGCGACGCGCCGACCAGGAGCAGCGCCCGCAGCGCGTCATCGGCCACCAGCATGTCTTTGGCGACCTTGAGTGCGACCGGCCCGCATCCGCTGGTCGCCATCATCTCCATCGTGAAGGCCTGGGACAGCCCAAGCTGGTGCTGGATCCCTGGCGCGCAGGTCCATAGGTAGTAGTCCTTGTGCGCGCTGCCGAAGTAGATGATGGCGCCGATCTCCGACGGATCAATCGCGTCGAGCAACGGCCGGGCGGCCCGGACCGCCATCGACGTGACGTGCTCATCGGGAGCGGCGATGTGCTTGCCACGAAGGCCGAAGCGTTGCTCGATCACGTCCTGCGCGATCCCGGTCGCCTCGGCAATCTCACGGCTGGTCTGGTAGCCCGCGGGGAAGTAGGTGCTGATGCCGGCGATGCCCACAACAAGACTCATCGGCCGTCGATCCCCTTCAACATGAACTGCATCATCGTGTCCACGACCGCGGGCTGCATCCCGTTCCGCTCCCACAGGACCCAGCGCATGCCGAGGAAGTCGCCGATGCCCATCAGGCAGTACGCGAGGATCTCGGGATCGAGTCGGCGGATCTGGCCCTGGCGCATCGCCTGGCGCAACCCCCGCATGTACCCTCGAGCGAGCCGGCGATAGTACCAGCGGAACAAGGCGGGGTCGACGAACTCGGCCTGCCGCACGATCCGGTACATGCTGCGGTGCTGCTTGATGAAGCGGAAAAACGACCGGAAACCGACGCGCTCCACCTCACGCCGGTCCGGGATGCCATGTACCGCCTCCTGGACGGCCCTACGAAGGTCGTGGCTGCGCTGGCGGATCAGTTCGGCAAAGATGGCCCGCTTGCCGGGGAAGTAGACGTAGAACGTCCCCTGGGCCACCCGGGCCCGGCGAGTAACGTCGATGATGGATGTCTCGAAGTAGCCCCGGCTGCCGAACGCAGCCTCAGCCGCATCGAGCAAGCGCTGCCGGGTGCGCCGTCCGCGCTCTCCTTTGGGATGGATGATTGGCCGTCGATGCATTGGTAGGTGAATCACCTGTCAATTTTCTAGGTATACATTTCCTTCGCGGAGAGTAGTGAGGATTCCTGCCTCAACTCCTAGGAGGCTTCGGAGGGCTTCCCCGGTGCGATTACCCCGCCGCCGTGAGCAGCGCCCGCCGGCCGTACACGCGCACGAGCTGCGTTCGGTACGCTGCGTCGGCGACCAGATCTTCCAGCATCTCCACACCGTCGGTGGCGTGCGCCATCGCCTCACGCACCGCGGCCTCATCGAGCGTCTTGCCACGTAGCGCCGCTTCTACCGCGCTCGCGCGGAATGCGTGAGCGGCCGCACCCGTGAACGCGAGGCGCACATCCTGCGCCTTGCCGTCGCGTCCGATCCGCACGAGCGCCGCGGCGCCGACGATCGCAAAGCCGCTGGCGGGATGTTTCATTTTCAGGTAGGCCCCCCTGGTGCCGGCCGCCGGGATGGGGATCCGGACCTCGGTCAAGATCTCTTCAGGCTTCAGCGCGGTCGCAAACAGCCCCGTGAAGAACTCTCCGGCCAGGATCGTCCGGTTCTCGCGGCCGCCCTGAACCGACACCGAGCCTTCCAGCGCCAGGAACGCCGCAGGGTAGTCGGCTGCAGGGTCGGCGTGCGCCAGGCTACCGCCTATGGTCCCCCGGTTGCGTACTTGAAGATCGCCGATCGCGTCTGCGGCCTGCGCCA
>JBQTJG010000199.1:0-6068 GCA_052387355.1 Armatimonadota bacterium
GGTGAACGTCCAGGTGCGCCTGTCCTGGCTCAGGGTCCAAGACTCGGCAAGTGAGGGCTCGATCTCACCCGTAATGTAGTTCGCCTCGACCAGGCCATCGAAGAGCGGACCGAGTACCCGGCCCGTCGAGACATCGGTCACGATGACCGGATTGAAGGTACGCGGCTCGCTGACCTGGGCGTCGACGAGCGTCCGGCCGTAGCGGCCGATCTCTGGGGCATCGGCGGCGACTTTGGGGTTGGGAATCTGCGGCAAGACCCGTGCGGCCTGTACGACCGCCAGAGAGGCCAGCCAGACCGCGAGAAGAAGACCAATCACGCTGCTACGTTTCAGACTCATAGAACCCGCGGCCGCGCTTCCGCCCCCACCATCCCGCCAGCACCATCTGCTTGAGCAGCGGCGGCGGGGCGTAGCGCGCATCCTTGAATTCCTGGAACATCGCCTCGGCGATGTAATAGGTCGTATCCAGGCCGACGAAGTCGAGCAGCGTGAGCGGTCCCATCGGATGACCTAGGCCCAGCGTGACGGCCGTGTCAACATCCTCCCTCGAGGCGACGCCCAGTTCCAAGGCGCGGATGGCGTCCAACAGATACGGGATCAGCAGGCGGTTCACGATGAAGCCGGGGGTGTCCTTGGCCACGACGACCGTCTTGCTCAGCGACTGCGCGAAGCCGCGCATACCTGTCACGGTGTCCTCGGACGTGGTGAGGCCCCGCACGATCTCGACGAGCGGCATCACAGGCACCGGGTTGAAGAAGTGCATGCCGATGACCCGGTCGGGGCGGCCCGTCGCCGCAGCCATCTCAGTGATCGACAGCGACGACGTGTTGCTCGCGAGCACGACCGCAGGGCCCACGACGCGGTCGAGTTCGCGCAGGACCGCCTTCTTCTCGTCCATCTGCTCGATGACGGCTTCGATCACCAGGTCGGCCTCGGACAGGTCGCCAAGCACTGTCGTACCGCGAAGGCGGTTGCGCGCTTCGGCCCTGGCCGCCTCGTCGAGCTTCCCGCGTGCGACCGCGCGCCGCATCGAGGCGTCGAGGCGTTCGAGACCACGCTGCAGCAGGTCCGCGGTCACTTCGCGTACGATCACCTCATAGCCCGCCCGGGCCGCGACCTCCGCAATACCCGAGCCCATCAGGCCGCATCCGACGACGCCCACACGACGGATCATCCGCCCCTCCCCTGCGTCTTACTCTTCCGCATCGTGCTCACCGTCGCTACCTGATCACATCGCGGATCAACGGTTTCACCGGCGGCGACGCGTCACCAATGGTGATCGCCGCAGCCACCCTATGGACGGCGGCCCCTCCCGCTTCCTCGGTCGCCGCGTGCACGGTCGCCAGCGACTCGCCGGCGCGCGCCGTGGCGCCCACCGGACGGTCGATCACCACCCCGACTGCCGGATCGATCGCATCGCCCATCTTCGCCCGTCCGGCGCCCAACAGCATGGCAGCGTGCCCAACGGCCGTGGCATCGATCTCGGCGATTGTCCCATTTCGAGGCGCGGGCACCGTGAGCCGGTACGGCGCCTGTGGCAGGCGATCGAGATGTTCAATGATACTGGCGTCGCCCCCTTGCGCGCGGATCATCTCCGCAAGCTTCACCAACCCGCTCCTGTTGTCAAGACGCCGCGCCAGTTCTGCGCGGCCTTCCTCCGGCGTGACCGCCCGGCCGCCGAGCACGAGCATCCATCCACCAAGTGTCAGGCACAAGGACTCGAGATCCGACGGCCCCTGTCCCCGAAGCGTCGCGATGGCTTCAACCACCTCGAGCGCGTTGCCGACGGCACGGCCCAGCGGATGATCCATGGCGGTGATGACGGCGACAACCCGCCTGCCCGCGCTCCGGCCGATCTCCACCATCGCCTCGGCAAGCGTCCGGGCGTCCGCTTCCGTCTTCATGAACGCTCCGCGGCCGCACTTCACGTCCAGCAGGATTGCGCCGGCGCCCGAGGCGAGCTTCTTAGACATGATGCTCGAGGCAATCAACGGCACGCTGTCGACCGTCGCCGTCACGTCTCGCAGGGCGTAGAGCTTTGCGTCAGCCGGGACAAGGGTGGGACTTTGACTGGCGATCGCGCAGCCGACGCGGTCGACCTGCGCGACGAAATCGGCCTGGGAAAGCCCGGTGCGAAACCAGGGGATAGCCTCCAGTTTGTCCAGGGTGCCGCCGGTGTGCCCGAGGCCACGGCCCGAGAGTTTGGGCACCGGCACGCCGGCCGAGGCGACCAGCGGCACCAGGACGAGCGAGGTCTTGTCGCCGACCCCGCCGCTGCTGTGCTTGTCCACCGCGCGCCCCGCCAGGGCGCCGAGATCCAGGGTCTGGCCCGACCGCACCATTGCCATCGTCAGCGCGGCGGTCTCCGCCGGGGTCATGCCGCGGAAGTACGTGGCCATGAGGAACGCGGCCATCTGGTAGTCCGGCACAGTGCCGCCGACGAAGCCGCCCACGAGCCAGGCGATCTCGTCGGCGCTCAATTCGGCGCCGTCGCGCTTTCTCTCGATCAGATCGTCTGGCCGCATCGTCTGTGAACGTCTCGTCGCCGCGGACGCCTCAGCGCGGCAGCATCGCGACGATGCGCCGGATGAGCCGCACGAACTCGGGTTCGATCCGTCTCGCCGTGGCGATCACATCCTCGTGAGTGACCTTCTCGCTTCCCTCACCGGTGGCCATGTCGGTGATCGCCGAAATGCCCAACACCCGCATTCCGGCGTGCCTGGCGCTGATCACCTCGTGGACGGTGGACATCCCGACGGCATCGGCGCCCCATCGGGCCATCATGCGCAGCTCAGCCGGCGTCTCGTACGACGGGCCCGAGACCCCGATGTACACGCCCTTTCGAAGGGGAATGCTCAGGCTGCCCGCCGCCTCCTCGGCCAGCGCGATCATGCCCACGTCGTACGGCGCAGACATATCCGGGAAGCGCGGGCCCAGATCCTCTTCGTTCGGGCCTACAAGTGGATTGGTTCCCATGAAGTTGATGTGGTCGGCGATGACCATAAGATCTCCAGCCCGGAAGTCGCGGTTCAGCCCGCCGGCCGCGTTGGTCACGATCAGCATCCGTGCGCCCAGCGCGTGCAGTACTCTGACGGGAAACACCACGTCGGCCATCGTGTACCCTTCATAAAAGTGCGCCCGACCCTGCATGACGGCGACCGCGCGACCTTCGAGCGTGCCGATGACGAAGCGGCCGGAGTGTCCCTCGACGCCCGTCCGCGGGAAATGCGGAATCTCCGCATAGGGAATGACGCCATCGGCGTGCGCGCTCTCCGCCAATGCGCCCAGACCCGACCCAAGGATGATGGCCACCTCGGGAGGACGATCGGCCCGGCGCCGGATCGCCGCTGCCGCTTCACGCGCGCGCGCTGCCCAAGTCATGCCATCCTCCTCACGGGGCGTCGTGCGCCTTGTGGCGCCCTCCGTGTCTTCGATACCTCTACTGTAGCGCGGGCCAGAAGCTTGCGCCCGGCGCGTACCACGCCACACCCAGCGCGTCGCTGACTGTCGCTGCCGCATCGGCGAAACTGGCCCGCACCCCGAGTCGCCGGCCAGGCGCCAGGCCGCGGCGCCAGGCGAGGACCGGCACGGCCTCGCGCGAATGGTCGGTGCTGGGCGTCGTCGGATCGCACCCGTGGTCGGCGGTGATAATGGCCAGGTCGCCCACCGCCGTCGCCTCCATGATTTCAGGGAGCCGCGCGTCGATTTCCTCCAGATGCCGGGCGTACCCGTGGGGATCGTTGCGGTGACCGTATACCGTGTCCAGCTCCACCAGGTTGGTGAAGACCACGCCGCGATCTAGCGTTCGTACGGCCTCGATGGTCTGCCTGATGCCATCCATGTCGTCGTGGGTGTGCGCTGCGCGCGCCAATCCACGGCCGGCGAACAGATCGCCGATCTTGCCAATGCCGACCACGGGCACGCCCGCGCCGGTCAGCGCATCGAGCACCGTGGGACCGATCGGCGGCAGCGAAAAGTCCCGGCGGCGATCGGTCCGGATGAACGCGCCGGGCGTACCGGCAAACGGCCGCGCAATCACCCGGCTCACCGCGTGCTCGCCCTGCAGGAGGCGTCGGGCCGCCAGGCACCATCGGTAGAGCATCTCGACCGGCACGACCTCTTCGTGCGCCGCGAGTTGAAACACGCTGTCCGCGGAGGTGTAGACGATCGGCGCGCCGCTCTTCACGTGCTCCGGTCCCAGCTGCTTGATGATCTCCGTGCCCGACGCCGCCATGTTGCCGAGGATCGGCCGGCTGATCTCATGCTCGAACGCGCGGATGATCTCCTCGGGAAATCCGTACGGGTACGTGGGAAACGGTCGCGGCACCACAAGGCCGGCGATCTCCCAATGGCCGCTGGTCGTGTCCTTGCCTGCGGAACGTGCGTGCATGACGCCGGCGGCGGCTTCGTGGTTGGTGACGGCGCGCACGCCGGCGACCTCGGCCAGCACGCCCAGGCCGAGCCGCTCCATCACCGGGAGGCGCAGGCCGCCGACCGCCCGGGCCGTGTTGACCAGGGTGTTGCTGCCCGCATCGCCGTAGGCGTCAGCATCGGGCAGGGCGCCGATGCCGCAGCCGTCGAGGACGAGCACCACCACGCGCACGGCGCTAGGCGCTCTTCCCGGGCCGGATCTGCATCCGATCACGCGGGTGCGCACCACGGTACACCTCCCGTAGCCGCGACCGCGTGAGGTGCGTGTAGATCTGCGTGGTCACCACGCTGGCATGCCCGAGCATCTCCTGCACGGCGCGCAGATCGGCGCCACCGTCGAGCAGGTGGGTCGCAAACGAGTGGCGCAACACATGCGGCCCAATGGGCTTGCGAAGACCCGCGCGAGCCGCGCAGGCGCGGAGCAGCATCCAGACGCTCTGCCGCGTGAGCCTGCCCCCCCGTCTGTTCAGAAACAGCGCGGCGCTCGGACGCCGGCCGGCGAGCACCGGGCGCGCGTGAGCCAGGTAGCGCTGGAGCGCCCGCACCGCATGGGTGCCGATCGGCACGATGCGCTCCTTCGAACCTTTCCCAAGACAGCGCACGTACTCCATCCCCAAGTGCACGTCCCCCACGTCGAGCGACACCAGCTCGCTGACCCGAAGCCCCGCCGCGTACAGCAGTTCCAGCATCGCGCGATCTCGAAGCACCTGGGGCCCATCGCCTCGTGGTTGGGCCAGGAGCCGATCAACCTCGTCCACGGTCAGAACGTCGGGCAGGCGTCGCGGCCGCCGCGCAGGGGCGACATCGAGCGCCGGATCATCGGTGATGCAGCCTTCTCTCAGCAGAAACCTCATCCATCCGCGGATCGCCGCGAGGCGACGGGCGACCGAGTTTGGCGCGAGGCCCCTCCGGCGCAGCGCCAGGAGGTAGAGCGTGATGGTGGCGCGTCGGATCGCTGTGACATTGGATGCGCCGTGGCGTGAGGCAAACTCAATGAAGTCGCTCAGATCACGGGCGTACGCATCCACGGTGTGCCGCGCCAGTCCGCGTTCCGCGAGCGCGTAGGTCAAATAACTCTCGCGGGCCGTGGCCATGACCGCGGTCGACACCGCGGGACTCCGCCTGCCAGGGCGGGCGTCACCCACCCTATCGCCGGACCGCCAGGAGGAGTCCGATCAGGGACTTCGAGTCGCGGATCTCGCCGGCATCGATCATGGCCGCGATGCGATCGAGCGGGACGCGGACCGCACGGAGGTCTTCTTCCTCGGCCTGGACCGCGCTGGGGATGGGTCGCAGCCCGTGGGCAAGAAAGATCGTGATCTGCTCGGTCAAGAGTCCCGGAGAAGGAATGAATGTCAGCAGCAGCGTCATCGAGGCGGCTTCCAGACCGGTCTCCTCAGCCAGCTCACGGTGGGCGCACTGCAACGGCGTCTCCCCGGGCTCGAGCGTGCCGGCCGGGATCTCAAGCATCGCGCTTTCGACCGCCTTGCGATACTGCCGGACGAGCACCACTTCACCGTCGTCAGTGACCGGGACGATCGCCGCGGCGCCAGGATGTTCCACGATCTCCCGGCGCTCGATTCGCCCGCTGGGCAACCGGATCTCGTCGATCCGAAGTGAGACGATGCGGCCGCGGA
>JBQTJG010000200.1:0-3955 GCA_052387355.1 Armatimonadota bacterium
CTCTTTTCAGGGGGCAAACACAACTCGGTCTGGACCGAGTTGCGTTCGGTATGTAAATCCGCTGATACAAGCCGATGTTTCTTCTCGGAAACAGATCTGGGTTGCGCGGATCACTGGGTGGTGATTATCCCAGATTCCCGCCAGATGCCCTATCGCATAGCCTCTTCGCATATAAGAGGATGGTTTGCCGCATAGCCAGCCGCTCCATCCAGGAGTTGGGGATTCCCAAAAAGCCGAACAGCGCGCCGGCCAGTTGGCCATAGACCGCTCCCGTCGTGTCGGCGTCTTCTCCCAGATTCACCGCGAGCAACGCTCCTTCGCGAAACGAGTGGGCGTAGTGGAGTGCCCACAAGGCCGCCTCGAGCGTGTGGACCACATAGCCTGACGCGCGGATCGCAAACGGGAACCTTCGCCGGAAACTCCCGGCGGCGATCTCCGCAATGCGCGGGGACAGCGGCTGGTCGCGCCAGATGGCGGCCAGCGCCGGAGGCTCGGTGCCGAGCAATCCTCCTTCGACGTGCCGCTCAGCGCCAGCGCGATGAGGCCACCAAGCAGCCGGCAGGCGTCCAGACACTCCGGTGCCTGATGGGTCGTCCGCGAACTCTCGAGAGACCTCCTGACAGCGGCATCGAGGTCGGCCGCGTAGAACATCGGCACCGGCGCCAGGCGCATGAGCGAGCCGTTGCCCGCAGACTGGGAATCGGCCGGGCCGGCGTACGGCTCGCCGGAGCGCTCGAAGGTCTCCAGGGCCCGCCGGACGGTGTTGCCGATATCAAAGCACCGGCCTGTGCTGCTGAGGTAGCCAGTGCGGTACCAGCGGACGTACCGCTGGAGTTGGTCGCGCGGATCGAAGCCGTCGCATTCGAGGAGACTCTCGGCCAGGCACAGGGCCATGGACGTATCATCGGTCCACTGTCCGGGCAGCAGGTCGAACGGGCCGCCGCCGACCATGTCCTGCACGGGCGGAAAGGAACCCGGTCGTTCGAACTCAACGGTGGTGCCGAGGGCGTCGCCGACCGGCGAGTCCGACGAGGCATCCGAGGTATCGATTGAGGTCCACTGTTTCTCTCCACGCCCCCTGCACTACTTGCCGAATCCCTCCCGATATCTGTTGTCGGAGGGGGTGATCGCCCCCACGTTCGAGAGTGACCGTGGTCTTCGCCGGCGGTGTTTCCCCGACCTTACAGATCACGCACTTCAGGGCAATAGGCCCGGGCGATGTGTCCGAAGCCACGCGATGAGGTTGGCACGAAACACCCGCGCCTCGTCCAGGATCTCGGTGACCTCAGTCTCCGAGATCTCCCCTGCACGGTCGTAGTCCGTAACGTTCCTCTTGGACCGACAGGCATTCAAGTAGTCGGCCCTCGGCTGGGCCTGCGTTCCCATGATTTCGGGGAGCACTTGAAAGGTGGCCCAGTGATGACCCGCTCCAGCAGTGCGGTAGCCCGCCACATGAAGGGCGATCGTCGCCAGTGCCAATGCCGCGTTGTACGCAGTCGCAAAGCGCCGGTCGGCGGATAGCTGCGTGATGCTGGCGTCGGCCAGATCCCGGTCCACCACCAGCAGGAGTTCGGCTACCTCCGTTGCCGAGGTCTTATGCGGACGGAGGTGTCCTTGAGCCAGCAAGTCGCGCAAGCTCATCCTGGTTTCCGATCAGGAATGTCTTGGGGCCCTTGAGGACCTCTGCGATGAAATGCTGTCCCTCTCGACACTTCCTAGCGAACTCGTCGGGGGAGTAGACTACGGCGTTGAATTCCCGGCCTACCTCTCGCCCGATCGGCCCGAGGAGTGAAGCGGCTTCTCGCGAGGTCAGGCTCCCTATCAGGAGGAGGTCGATGTCGCTTTCCAATGCCTCTTGCCCCGTTGCGTACGATCCGTAGACGAATGCAACGTGAACCCGGGCCTTCAACGAAGTGAGCGCGTCCTTTAGCCCGTCGCCCAGGCCGAAGGTCTTGACCACGACGCGTTTCAGGTCTTCAAAAGCTGGGTGGCCGCGAGCGGTCCTGTAGTACACGCGGTTGCCCCTCGGGGTCTTGACGACTAAGCCTAACCGCTCCAGCCGAGCAAGCTCGTGTTGGACTGCAAAGAGTCCGGTGCCCGCGGCGGCGGCCAGTTCGCGCTGGTAGTACGCGTTTTCGGGGTTCAGGAGGAAAACCTTGAGTAGGGCAACCAGTGTGTCGGACGCGAAGAGTTCCCCCCATCCTTTTTCACCAATGGCTTTGGTCGATCGACCAATGCGATTGGTTGACCTCGCAGCCGGTGAGCGCCGGCGTTTTGTGCGCGGGACAGTGCTCAGTGTGGATTTGCGCTTCACAGGCCGCTCAGCCTACTCGAAGATCGGCGTGAGATCGAGGTCAAACCCGGGGAGAACAGGATCGAGCGAAATCAACCGCGGGGATTCAAGAACATGCGCGTCGTGATCCGGCCGGTGGACCTCGACCGTCTTGTGCTGTGGGTCGACTAGCACGGCCAGCCGTGCGCCGTTGGTAACGTACGTACGCATCTTGGCCCGCAGCGCCCGCGGTTTGTCAGTTTTCGAGGCGATCTCGAAGACCGCGTCTGGGCACAGAGGTGCGAAGCTGTCGCGCTGCTGGGGAGTCAAGGCCATCCAGCGCTCCCTGGGCATCCACGCAGCGTCCGGTGACAACAGCGAGCCGTCCGGCAAGTGGAAACCGGCCGAGGAGCCGAACACCACTCCCTGGCCGTGGACCTCAGCCCAGCGGCCCAACTGCACCACCAGCGCCGCCTCGCGCCGTCCGGTTTCGCTACTTCCGGGCGTCACGACGAGTTCCCCAACCGCGCTCCGCTCGAACTGGAAGCCGGGATTGCGCTCCGACAGGTCGAGTATCTCTCGGTTGCTCGGCGGTGCCGCCAGCCTAAGGCTGATGGCCATCGTACGCCTCCCGGTGCTGTGTGACCCGATTGTAACACGCACTCGCCAGCCACTCGTGTACCCGGCTGGGGTCTCGCAAACGTTTCCTAGTCCGCCATCATCTTACTTGCAGTGCTGCGCTCATCAACCGGACCCTCATCCTCATCCGCGCGCTGGGGGTCGGGGGGAGAACACGGGGGCCTGGCTCGCTCGAAAGCTCGGCGCCAAGGCCGCGGTGCCCCGCGAGCTTTGCGACCATCTCTACCCCATCCAGACTAGACACAACATTGACAGGAACACATAAAGGTGTAAAAATGCGTCTATGCGGACCACTATTGACCTTCCAGACGCCCTCTACCGCTCACTCAAGGCCCGTGCGGCCTTGAGCGGCGTAACGATGCGCGACCTCATCCGGCACCTCGTCGAGCAGGGACTTCGACAGCCTGGTGCGACCAGCGAAGCCGTCCCGGGACGCCGCGAGCCCCCGCCTGTGATCATTCCCCCGCGAGGGGTGCCCATCCCGGCCATTCCTCGCGCGGAATTACGGCGCCTCGAAGAGGAGGAAGACGAGGCCCAGCATGCCCGATCTGCCAGACGCTAGCGTCTGGGTGCCGTTGAGTGCGCCGGATCACGTCCACTACCCCCGCGCGCGCCGCTACTGGGATGAGGAAGCCGCCGACGCGCTCACCTTCTGCCGAGTAACAGCCCTCGCACTGCTGCGCCATCTCACAAACCCACGGATCCTCGGCGAGGCGGCGCTCGATGGCGCAGGCGCGTGGCGCGCGCTCGCGACGTGGCTGGCCGTGCCGCGCATCACCCTGCTCGGTGAGCCGCCGGGCCTGGACGAGCTGCTCGGGCGCTGGAGCGGCGATCTCGATCTCCGTGGTGGACACTGGACGGACGCGTATCTCGCCGCCTTCGCCGCGGCGAGCGGATGCCGGCTGGTCGCCTTCGACAGCGATTTCCGCCTTTACCCCGGTGTTGAGTTCCTGCACCTCACGTCCTGATTGCGAGGTCGTTTCATGGGCCATCATCGAGCCATCGGTCAGCGTCAGCCGAAGCCGGAATCCGTCGAGCGCCTTG
>JBQTJG010000201.1:0-6257 GCA_052387355.1 Armatimonadota bacterium
GGAGGCGAACGAGGTCGTGGTCGAAGTGCAGGACTCTGGCCGATGGCGCCGGCATCGCGTCGATGGAGGCGGGCGCGGATTGAAGATCATGCGCAGTCTGGTGGATCGTGTGCACATTGCCACGACGACAGAAGGCACGACTATTCGCCTCAGCGTCTCACATCCGGTCCAAAGGAGCGGCGGCGTTCCATGACTGCGAGGGGACAGTTCGAGATCAGGCATATTGATACGGTGCCGGTCGTCGACTGTGTGGGCGAGATCGATTTGACGAACGCGCACGAGTTTGAGGCGATCCTGAGCCGGGCGGCCGCCGATGATCGTGGGGGGGTCATCGTGTCCTTCGCGCAGACGACCTACCTGGATAGTCAAGGCATTCGCATACTGTTTAGCGTTGGAGAGCGCTTGATGACCATGCGGCAGCGCCTTGTGATCGTGGCCCCGACGGGCGGGACGCCCCGCCGGATACTGGAGATCACAGGGATCGATGTGGCATCAACCCTCGTCGACTCTGTTGAAGACGCCCGCGCACTCGCCCAATGGAGCTGAGGGGGCGAGGGGTCACTGACCCGCGTCGCCCTTGACGGCGCCCGTCTCGGTGATGTCTTCCTGCAGGAGGGCCAGCGTCGCCTCGAGGGTCTTGATCCGGAGCTTCCGGTCGCTGATGAGCCCCTTCGGGTCGTTGCTGGCGGCGAGGTACTCGAGAATGGCGAGATCGTCGGGATCCGACAGAACCGGGGCAAGGTTCCCGATCATCAGCCCCAGGTCGCGCCTGTAGCGCGCCAAGGCCCGTTTGACATGAGCGATCCCCGGGGATAGCCCGATCCCCGGGGATGTGTCTTGCTCATTCCCATAGCGACTCGGAACGTCAGATAACCGGAATCTCCTCATCTTAGCCCCCAGCCACCACAGCCTTCATCACGGCCGGCTCCGAGCGCCGGTTCAGCGGATCAATCGCCACCGCCGTAATGGTGAGCTCGGCATTCGGGACCCGCATGGTCTGGTTGATGGTCACCGCCCAGTTGCCGGCGGCATCCGCCGTCGTTGTGACCGTCCCGTACGTCCCCCTCAGGCTGAACAGGAGAACCGATCCCTGGTAGTCCACCTGGACCTCCACCCGATATCCGGGCGTGGCCGTGCCGCGAACCGTGATCGGCCCATCGAGCCGCGCTCCTGAGGCCGGTGAGGTGATGACAGGCGGCTCCAGGCGGTCCGCCGACACGATCGTCAGGCGAGCCGTCGCCTCTGCACGGCTGGTCGCCCCTCCTTTCGTCAACTCCACAATCACACGCGCATTGTGAGCCGCGTTTCGCCGCCGGACCCTGTAGGACCCGAAGTAGAGACCCGGCTGGTTGCCGGCTTCCACCAGAGGGATGGCATCTTCGACCCCCTCGATCGCAAACGAGGCCCTGCCTCCGGGTTCCCCTACGACGGCAACGGTCAGCACGTCTCCGGCGCGGAGTGTTGTCGGGTTCACGGTCACCGACCGGATCAGCGAAGCTGAGGGGATGGCGATACTGAACGTGTACCGATCGTCCAGAACATTGCCGGCCCGATCCGAGAGGATCACCCTGACACTGACTTGCCCTGTCAGGGGCTCTGGTGGATTGTAAACGACAGACGCCTCGGTGAACGTCGCTTCTGTCGTCACATTCCGCTCGTTGACGATGAGTCGGCTCGTGGCCGGGTTGATCCCCGAACCTCCCGGATCGGTGAAGAGGATCTGGATGTTGGGCCGCGCGTTGCCTACGGCCTGGCCCGGCGCTGGATTCCGTTGGACGATCTGCGGCCGGAGTCCGTCAATCGTCACAGGGGTCCCGGCCTGCACAAGCGGGGCCTCCTGATTGCCGACCCGCAGGTGCGCAAGGACCACTGCCTCAGCCACGTTATCCTGCGGACGGACCGTATAGGTCCCCTGGTAGACTCCGGGCGACGTCTCACGCATGGGGACTCCGGCAACAACTCCGAAGATATCGAAGGTCGCGACGCCGCCCGCGGTGCCTCTCAAGGTGGCAACCACGGTGGATCCGGCGCGCAGCGGACCCTGCGCGTTGTGCGTGAACGAGGCAATCCGGAGCGTCTCCACGGGCGGTGGTGGCGCAGGCGGCTGAACCTGGGGTGCCCGGGCCGACACCTCGAGGACCTGACCCGTCTGCGGGTTCAGTTGAAGTGTGACGACCATTCCGGCGCGCAGCTGCTCGCGCGTCGCGTCACGTCCATTGAGGAGGAAACGTATCCCATCGGCGAAGGTGAACGACTGACCGTCAGAGAGCACGATCGCGCGGCCGGTGATCGCGTCGATTCTCCCTGTGAGATCCCGTACCGAGACGCGGATCAAGATCGCCCGCCCGGCCGCATCAGCGGTAACCCGGACGGCATCGCCCGGCCGAACATCGTCGAGACTGATCGCCCCGCCCTGACCGGTGGAGACCTCGGTCCTCGTGATCGCCGTATCCCGGGTCACGACGAACGTGTGGATCGCGTTCCCGCGCTCGACGAGAATCCGCTGCGGAGAGGCCTGGGCATCCACCCTGATCGCCATACCTTCGACGACCGATGACGTCGCAGGGGGAGGCGGGGCAGGCGTCGTCTGCACCGGAGGAATACCCGGAGGCGGCGGCCCGGGCGGCGCTGCCTGGGTGGAGGTGACGAAGACTGCGCTATTCGCCGGATCCCAATCCACGCGCGCCCCCATCGCTTCGCTGACGAACCGCAACGGGACCAGCGTGCGCCCGCGCGTGATCATAGCCGGAACGTCGAGAGAGACCACCCGGCCGTTCACGAACGCCTGGCGGCTCCCGATAGTGAGCTGCACCTGAGTATCGCCCCGTGCTGCGGAGACAACGTTCGTTCGAGGATCCCACTGCACGAACGCGCCAAGGCGTTCAAACACGCCTCGCAGCGGAACCAGGACGCGGCCCCCAATGACGATGGGAGGCTGATCGAAGGCGATCGGCTGGCCGTCAACGATGACCTGAATAGCCTGCGCCTGGACATCGACCGCAGGTACGGTCGCCAGGGCAAGAACCAAACCCACGGCAAGAGCAAAAAATCGTATTGACATTTGCTGCCTCCTTACAGAGACCGGCATACTGAGATTCTTCCCACCTGTCTCCCGACCTAACCCTGTTTTGCCACGGTCCTGACAGGGAAGACTTGAGGATATAGAGAAGTGCTGAGGGGAGTTGTCACCGCATGCTCGGGAAGCGAGGAATCGGGATGGAAGAACATGTGGCGTGGCAGGTTCTTGACGTCGGGGTAGAGTACGTTGACGTGACAATCCCGGCTCGTGCCGAGTATATTGCCGTAGTCCGGCTTGCGGCGGCGGGAGTGGCGGGACGTATGGCCTTTTCGTTCGACGATATCGAAGACATCAAGATTGCCGTTGGCGAGGCCTGCACCACTGCGATGACGCCCGAGGGCCGGCAGGTTCTTGTCCGTTTCTCTATCGGGTCCGACCGGCTCGAGATACGTGTGGCGCATGATTCTGGACCTGCGAAAGATCCTGGTCAGAACGGGGAACTTGGACTACTTCTGATGCGCTGCTTGATGGATGAGGTGCAAACTGCGCCAGGCGAGGCGCTCACCGTGACCAGGATGTCCAAGTACCTCACACGTAACCCTTGATGACACGGTAACTCTTTGGTAACTCTTTGATGGCCGCGTCCGCGAAGCGGGAGGCCCTCAGCCTGGAGTCCTCTCGGGAACTGTTTAGAGAGTACGCGCGCACGAAGGATCTCGAGGTGCGCGAGCGACTCGTGCTGGCCCATACGGGCCTTGCCAAGTACCTCGCCGGCAAATTCGCCTACCGCGGCGAGCCTGTGGAAGACCTCATTCAGGTCGCGCATGTCGGCCTGCTCCAGGCCATCGATCGCTACGATGCGGCTCGGGGAGTTGCATTCAGCACGTACGCGACGGCGACCATTGTCGGGGAGATCAAGCGATACTTTCGGGACAAGACGTGGGCCATCCATGTTCCGCGTCGCCTCAGGGAGCTGAACAACTCCTTGATGAGGGCCGTCGATCGGCTTTCTGCGAGTCTGGGTCGTTCTCCGACAATTGGGGAGATCGCAGAGGACTCTGGCGTCCCGTTCGAAGATATCCTGGAGGCGCTTGAGGTGGGCCGCGCGTACAACCCGGCATCGTTGGAGGCTGAGGTTGGTGGGGACGGGCACGAGGACGGCGCGTCCCTCGGCGACTACATAGGTGCGGAGGATCCTGAGTTACGCCGCACCGATGACCGGCAAACGATTGAGGAGGCGCTCGCCAGCCTGCCCGACAGAGAGCGGACCATCATCCGCATGCGCTACTACGAAGAACGTTCGCAGGTAGAGATCGCCAGGCACCTCGGCATTTCGCAGATGCATGTCTCGCGCATTCAGCGGGAGGCCTTGCGTCGCCTGGGAGCCATGCTGGGCCCCTGATCCGGCTCAGTCTTTCAGGGTCTTTGGGGGCGCTGACACCCAGGTGCGCGCGGCGTCAAGCGCCTCGACCTCTGCGGGAAAGATCGGGAAAATTTCATTCAAGCCCGTAATCGCGAACATCCTGCCGATCTGCGGTTGGTTGTAGATCAGCCCCAGGTTTCCCCCGACACGCCGGACGTCCTGCAAGGCTGAGCTGAGGATGGAGAGCGCCGTGCTGTCCAGGTACGTGGTCTCCAGCAGGTTGATCACCAGACGCGTGTGGCCCTCTGCCAGCAGACTATCGATGGCGGCCTTCAGCTTCGGAGACGTGTAGAGATCGAGTTCGCCTGCCACATCGAGGATGGGCACTCCAGCCTCCATCCGAGACTTTACGCGTGCTTCCAACGAATGTGCTCCTTCCCCCCTAGACGGCCCGTACTTACGTACCCGAGCGCCCGCGTGCAAGAGCCATTGTAAGACAAGATGAGGGGCGTGACAATCAACGCCCCGCCTGGTTTGAGGGCGGCGCGCGCGGGGTAAAAAAGGCTCCGCGGGGGGTTGCAATCATGGGATACCCGATTCGCACAACGGTCCTTCTCGTCCCCATCGGATTCCTGTCCGGGTTCTTCGTCTCTCCCCTGCTCTATTTCGCGGTTTCTGGGGGCCTCTTTGGCACGCTCGGTGCCATCCTGATCAGCTTTGGAGTTATCGCCGTGCTGCTCCTCGGCATCATTGGGCTCTTTGACCACCTGGTCTTCAGGAGGGGGCGTGCCGAGGACAGCCAGGGTCCGCCGGCTGACCCCTATGAAGGCTGGATATGAGGAGGCGGGATATGAGGAGGCTGGATATGGCAGACGACATCGAGAGTAGACAGCGTGATCAGGGAGATTCCAGAAGGAAGCCTGAGCCTGGAATCGGCCGGATGCCCGGTGACAAACTCCCCGAGCAGATTCCCGATAAGGTGCCTGATCGGGATAGGATGCCTGATAAGGAGGAAGGACGTGACACACCCGAGGTCGATCCCCGCAAGGGGAGTAAAGGCTCGATGAGTTGAAACGAGCCCACCCTTCAGCCTCTTCAGAGGGAGACCTTCATGGAACCGGAATCTCTGCATGACCTGTATGTGAGTGAGCTGCGGGATCTCTACAATGCAGAGAACCAGCTTGTCAAAGCTCTGCCCAAGATGGCCAAGGCCGCGTCATCGCCGGAGCTTCGGCAAGCCTTTGAGGGTCACCTCAAGCAGACGAAGGGCCATGTACACCGCATCGAGCAGATCATGAAGAAGCTCGGGAAGAGTCCCAAAGGGAAGCGGTGTATCGGTATGGAGGGGCTTATCGCTGAGGGGAAGGAGTTGATGACCGACGGTGCGGTCCCCGAGATCCTGGATGCGGGGCTCATCGTGGCCGGCCAAAAGGTCGAGCACTACGAGATGGCAGCATACGGCTCGGTTCGGACGTACGCCGGGATCCTCGGTGACAACGTCGCGCATCGCATGCTGCAGCAGACACTAAATGAAGAAGCCGAGGCTGACCGGAAGCTGACCCAGCTCGCGGAACATCTCATCAATCTCGAAGCCGCGGAAGTGAACGTCGAGGAAGAAGCAGTCCCCCTAGCTTGATCCCCAGGCGCCGCATCGTGAGGTGACATCAGGCCACATCACGTGCAGGTAGCCGTTGGGTATGCCCGCCAAGATTGGGGCGCCCGGTGGCGACCTCCAGGGCCACGCCTCGCACTGGGGCACGGGTCATCACCAGGACGTATGCTTCACCAGCTCCGCTCTGGGGAATCCATCCTAAAAGGTTCTATGCCTCACAGGACGATTTACCTCAGGCGCGACCGTTTGAAACGCCACCGCGA
>JBQTJG010000202.1:0-2075 GCA_052387355.1 Armatimonadota bacterium
CACGGAGAGACCGTTGGCAAGCTCCAGGAAGTTTCGTCCTGTCCCCAGCATGTTCCCCCATGACGTGTCCGGCGGTTGAACGCCCAGGCCGAGGAAGCTCAGGCCGGCTTCGATCAGGATCGCGTCGACGATGCTGACGGTGGTCTGAACGATGATAGGGGCGACGACGTTCGGCAGCACATGTCGAAACATGATACGCCGGTCGCCCGCCCCGGCCGAGCGCGCGCTGGCCACATACTCCGCCTCGCGCACCGCCAGGATGGGCCCGCGTGTCACCCGCGCAATGGTCGGCGTGGTGACGATCGCCACCGCAATAATCACGTTGGTCAGGCTGGGGCCCAGGATGCCCGCCACGGCGATCGCCAACACAAAAGAGGGAAGGGTAAACATCAGGTCCATGGCCCGCATGATCAGGTTGTCCGTCAGTCCACCGTAGTAGCCCGCGAGCAGCCCAAGGCTCACGCCGGCCAGCAGGGACAGGCCCACGGAGATGACGCTGACGCCCAGAGACACGCGCGCGCCGAAGATGAGCCGGCTCAAGACATCGCGTCCAAGCTGATCGAGCCCGAGCACATGCTGCTCACCGGGCGGACTGAGCCGCGCGCCGACTTGCGCATTCGGGTCGTAGGGGCTGAGCTGTTGCGCAAGAAACGCGACCAGCACGAGCGCCGCGACGACCAGCACCCCGAAGACGCCTATCGGGTTCCTACGCGCCAGCCGCACGAGGCTGGACATCCGCGTGGCGGGACGTGGGGCGGGAAACGAGGCGCGACGACCGGTTGAGGCTTCCACGTCGCCTGAACTCATGCGTAGCGAACCCGAGGGTCAATGTAGCTATAGCACAGATCCACGAGGAGTTGCACGAGGATGAACAGCAGCCCCATGACCAGGACCGTCGCCTGCACGACGGGATAATCGCGCTCGGTGATCGCCGAGATGAGCAGGGTGCCGACGCCGGGCAGGCCGAAGATCTGCTCGACGATGACCGCACCGCCGAGCAGGCGTCCCAACTGGATTCCCATGACGGTCACGATGGGGATCAGCGCGTTCTTCAACGCGTGGCGCGACAGTGTCCTCCGCTCCGGGACGCCCTTGGCGCGCGCCGTCCGGACATAGTCCTGACTCAAGACCTCGAGTATGGCCGATCGTGTCATGCGCATCACGACCGCCATCAAGGGCAGCGCCAGCGCCACTGAAGGCATCGCCATCTGCTTGAGATTCTCGAGAGGATCCTTCAGCGGGCTGACGTAAATGAGCGAGGGCAGCCATTTGAAGTACGTCGCGCTGACCAGAATAAACAGGACGGCGATCCAGAAACTCGGCATCGACAGCCCGACCAACCCCAGGAGGCGCGCCATCATATCCGTCGGCGTGTTCCGCCTGACCGCGGAAAGGATGCCGAGCGGCACGGCGACTGCTGCGGACAGCAGCATCGCTATGGTGGCTAACTCGATGGTGATCGGAAGGGATCGCCACATGAGCGGCGCCACCCGCAGGCGGGACCGGAACGAGTATCCGAGGTCGCCCTTCAGCAAGTCTCCCAACCAACGGAGGTACTGAACGGGGAGGGGGTCGCTCAGGCCGAACATCTTCCGGAGCGTCTGCTGGACCTCCGGCGTCATCGAGCCTTCCTGCCCGATCCACATGGTGACCGCATCGCCCGGCACCAGACGGATGAGCAGAAAGATGAGGATGGTCAACGCCAGAGCGCTGGCGACTGAGGAGAGCAGACGCCGTACCAGGAACGGTCTCATCGTCGTGTGAGCGAGGCGCCGGGCGAAATCGCGATCGTGGGCGACAAACGCAGGTGAGAGGCCACGTAGCGTACTACGCGGCGATCACCGGCTCCTCCTCCGCCCAGGTGCCTGTAGCCTGACCGCGTCACAGGACATCCATGCGGTGCAGAGAAGGGATGAAGACATGACTCGAATCTTCCGCGACGGCGACGCCACGCTTGAGCCCTTACGGGGAAAGACCGTCGCCATTCTAGGCTATGGGAACCAGGGGAGCGCCCAGGCGCTCAACCTACGGGATAGCGGCGTGAGCGTGATCGTCGGCAACGCCGATGACGATTA
>JBQTJG010000203.1:0-2350 GCA_052387355.1 Armatimonadota bacterium
AACAACTCTTAAGCCAGATCACTATTGTGATGAGGAGCAAATCATCCGAACGAGCATAATCGTGCGGTGTTTCGCCACACGGATGTGACTACCGCATGAAGGTTATGCTGTCTCGGATGAACAACAACCCGGTGGTGAGTCGGCTTCCTATTCATGCCCTGCGCGCCCGCCGACGTTTGGTCTCCGGTTGGCTGAGACAGTGAGGAGGCTTGCTGTCGTCGCATATCCAACCGTATCCGACGACGATCGCCAATAGATCGAAGGTATTCGCGCCCGATACGATGCCCTGGCGTCCCGAATCGCGGCGCATTTCACCCTTGTGTTTCCGACGGAAGTGGCCGCGTTTCCGGACGCGATCGGGAGCCGCTACTACGTCTACCATGAGATATGTGCATATCGTCAGTACCGGCAGCTAAGTTCCCAAGCGCGTCGTCACCAACGCAGAAGTGGATGCGCTGATTGGAGAGCCGACCAGCGAATGGCTGAATGCCAACGTTGGCATCCGCGGACGGCGGTGGATGGCCGCCTATGGGACATCTAACGCCACGCTTCAACGGACGCGCTTCGCGCGCCGCTGAGCGTGGACCTTAGCGAGCTGGCAACCGCGTGGAGGGTTCGAAAGATGACCTCACAGATGCAGGCTGACAGCGTTTTGCGATGGCTGCTCGACGGGGACCCCGCCATTCGATGGCAGGTACAGCTGGCTGTCACTGGCGCAGCGGAACGCGCCGTGGCGCCGGAGCGGCAGAAGGTGGCGCGGGAGGGCTGGGGGCGACGCCTGCTTGCCAGGCAGGATCCCGAAGGCACATGGGCCGGCGGGCTGTCATCGAATGGCGGGCTGTACTCGCCCAAGTGGATTTCGACGACCTACACCATGCTGCTCCTCCGCGACTTCGGTTTGCCTGCCACGAACCGGAGCGCGCAGCGAGCCTGCGCGCCCCTCCTCGACAAAGGGCTCCAGCGGGATGGCGGCATCAACTACGGCTGGAGAGGTCGCAGCGAGACCTGCATCACCGGGATGGTGCTTTCCATCCTGTGCTACTTTCAATACGACGACGAGCGTCTTGACACGATCGCCGACCACCTGCTGGAGCAGCAGATGGCTGACGGCGGGTGGAACTGCCAGCGTCCTTGTGGCGCGACCCATGCGTCGATGAACACGACCATCAACGTGCTCGAAGGACTCTGGATGTACGAAATGCACCGTCGGCGCAATGTGCGTGCGGTGCGCCCCGCACAGCGCCGCGGCCGTGAGTTCCTGCTGGTGCACCGGCTCGTTCGCTCCGATCGCACCGGCGACATCATCAAGCCTATATTCATTCGGCTCTCTTTTCCGCCGCGGTGGCACTACGACATCCTGCGGGCGCTCGATTACTTCCAGGCCGTCGACGCGCCGCGGGACAAACGCCTTGCCGAAGCGATTGACATCGTCCGCAGCCGCCGCGGCGAAGACGGCCGCTGGCCACTGCAAAACACCTACGAGGGCAAGACCTACTTTGAACTGGAACGCGTCAGGACGCCGAGCCGCTGGAATACCCTGAGAGCACTCCGCGTGCTGAAGTGGTGGGAGGGGGAGGCAATGCGAGCGCCGTCAGCGGGGCGAAGGCGTTAGGGCTACTGGAAAGGAGAATGTAATGAACAAGGATGTTGAACGTTACATAGACGCATTGCCGGAGGAACGAAAACCACTCTTCGATAAGCACACGCGCTGATCATGAGTCTCTATCCAAATGCCGAAGTTGTGATGTCGTACCAAGTACCGACGTACAGAGCGAAGTCCGGATGGGTAGCCCTGGGCTATTGGAAGGACGGCGTTTCGCTATACACCAACGGTCCACACCACATTGCGGAGTTCAAGGCGAAATGTCCGGCCATAAAGACGGGTAAAGGCAGTATCAACTTCAAGGTCACAGATTCGGTTCCGGTGGCAGCCCTGAAGAAAGTCATCAAACATGCAATCGAACACCCGAAACACCCCTAACCCTTATGAGGCCTCCTCGCGTCAAGAGTTGTACTGTCTGGTAACGTTCTGGATGTGGGTGAGGAGTTCAGCGCGCTTCGGCATGAGGGGCATCCACCGCCGCAGGAGATCGCGGGTGGCGCGCATGTGCGCGGGATGGACATAGGTCATGGGGATCAGGCCGAGCACGAAGGGAATCCCTTCCTGCGCACACAGGTCAGCGAGCCAGTACCACTCTTGACGCGAGGAGGCCTCATAAGGGTTAGGGGTGTTTCGGGTGTTCGATTGCATGTTTGATGACTATCTTCAGGGCTGCCACCGGAACCGAATCTGTGACCTTGAAGTTGATACTGCCTTTACCCGTCTTTATGGCCGGACATTTCGCCTTGA
>JBQTJG010000204.1:0-2759 GCA_052387355.1 Armatimonadota bacterium
GATCAGCGTGCGGTTGCGACCCTCTTATCCTATCCCGTATAATGAACCGCGCCGTGGTCCCTCGGCGCAGTTCCGCACGGTGGCCCCATCGTCTAGGGGACCAGGACGCGGCCCTCTCAAGGCCGAAACGGGGGTTCGAATCCCCCTGGGGCCACCAAGTTGCGCCCTTTTCTTTACAAGGATTAGTCGTCTCTCGATGTCTCGTTCGAGGTGCTCATCCCATGCGCGTGATGATCTGGGCCGACATGGAAGGCGTTGCCGGCATCTCGACCTGGGAGCATGTCGGTGGGACCTCACCCATGTACGAAGAAGGGCGCCGCCTCTATACCGAGGAAGTGAACGCAGCAGTGCGCGGATGCAAAACAGCGGGCGCGTCCGAGATCGTCGTCATCGACGGTCACGGTGGAGGCTATCAGGGCACGCGCGGTTTTCTGAGCCTGATTCCCGAGCGCCTCGAGCCCGGAGCGCACTACGTGCTCGGCCACCCCTGGACACGCCACATCGAGCCGCTGGAGCAGGGATGTGCCGCGGTGTTGTTTGTCGCTGCACATGCCATGGCGGGGACGCCCGATGGCGTCCTCTCGCACACCGTCTCATCAGAATCCTGGTACGTCGCCACGATCAACGGCACCCCGGTCGGTGAGTCCGGTATCATCGCGGCGATCGCGGGCTGCTGGAACACGCCCGGGATCTTTGTCTCTGGAGATGACGCCGTCTGCCGCGAGGTCCAGGCGCTGCTCGGCCCGACTGTTGTGACCGCGCCGGTGAAGATGGGGTTGGGCCGCTACTCCGCGCGCCACCTGCCGCCGGCGGATGCGCGCGCGTTGATCGAAACGAGATCGGCTAAGGCGCTGCGCAGCAGATCGACCTGGCCGAAGCCCCTCACCTTCGCGCCGCCGGTGACGTTTCAGGTCGAGCTCGCCACGGCCGACCGGGCGGAGGCGTTTCGCGGTCGCGCCGGCGTGGAGATTATCGGCTCCCGTACCGTTCGGGTCAAAGCGGAGAACTTCTGGAAGGCCTGGGACGCCTTTTGGTACCGGTACTGAGTCTGCGTCTGGCGGTCAGGATGCGCAAATGCAGGATGCGAAGAGAAAGAAGCTAAACTCAACTTGAGAACGACGCAGAGGGACGGTCATGTCGAACCGAGCGCGTGACTGGCTCGCCCAGGCGACGAGGGATCTCGAACAGGCCGAAGACTCGCGCATGGCTGGCCGTCATGAGTGGGCGAGCTTCGCCGCCCAGCAAGCGGGTGAAAAAGCTGTCAAGGCATTGCATCTGTTCCGAGGCCAAGAGGCCCGGGGGCACGTGATTGCTAGGCTGCTACGAGACCTTCCACCTGAAGTGACAGTTCCTGGTCATTTGGCCGACAAGGCTCGCGTACTGGATGGGTTCTATATCCCCTCTCGGTACCCTAACAGCCATCCCGAAGGCGCTCCATTCGAGCACTTTGGATCGCTCCACAGCGAGGAGGGTATTCGATATGCTCGCGAGATCCTTGAGTTCGTCGGTACTCAGATGGCCTGAGCCCGTAGAGGTCAACTTGGCCGTGCGCGGATGGGCCGAGCGGACGGCTGAAGAGCGTCCGGAGGTTCTGCGGATCGGCTACTTCGGTTCCTATGCCCGTGGGGACTGGGGGGTCGGGAGCGACCTCGATGTGGTTATCATCGTCGACCACGCCAACCTACCCTGGGAGCGTCGTTCGGCTGCCTGGGACGTTACAGACTTGCCCGTGCCCGCAGACTTGTTCGTCTATACATTGAGCGAATGGGAGAGGCTGCTTTCACAGTCCGGTTTCCACAGGACCGTTGAGGATGAAGCCGTCTGGGTCTATGGCCGGTATCCCAGCAGCGGCCAATAGAACAGCACGGCGGCCCAGGTCAGGAGGATGGGAAAACCATCACGACACGTCACTCCAGTGGCTTCCCTCCTCCGCCAGATCGGCGACAAAGAACGCCCATTCGCCGGGGCGAACGGGGTAGAAGCGGCAGATGCCAACCAGGATCCCATGCACAGGAGACCGCAGCCCTTCCAGTTCCTGAAAGGAGTAGGGGCTCAGCACGCGCCCCAGGAGCTCTCCGGTACCGACCTCTCGCAAGAGATGCTTTCCCCCGGGCTCAGGATAGACGATCCCTCCCACTGACGGCACCACGCGGCGCCCCCGGCCCCGAAAGCTGAACACGCGCCTGGAAGGGGGATCGGGCCGGTCGAGCATGTCCAGGTGCGCCATCACGTTGAGGACCCCTGCGACATTTTCCGCGAGCCATACCTCCTCAGTCTCCTCGCCGAACCCGGACCCGCCAATGCTCGGTCCGATGTTGGGAATCCCCAATTTGGCCGCCGCATATCCTCCGAGCGAGCGTGGGCCAGGGAAACCAGTACTGCGCAGCAGCGCCCGGACGCACGGGTAACCGTAGGCCCTGGCCATCGCCTCAGATTTCGCCACGACGTCCCGATCGCCGTCCGTTCCGTAGGACACCACGCCCATCGCCGAACCCCAGGGACCTACATGGTAGTCCACGAGATAGTCCGTGACGGGCAGCACGGACTCGGCGATGACCCTGGCGATCTGCTCTGACAGCCACGTGGTCCCGCCGGGCCAGCAGCGGTTCAGATCGGGTTCGTCGGAATCATCTGGCATGTTGCGACTGAAGTGATTCAGGGCCTCAGGGTTGGCGACTGGAATGGCGATCAGGGCTCCTCGCAGGGCGCCGGGCGCGACGGCGGCCTCCCCTCAACCTACTGGCTCGATAGCGAACCAT
>JBQTJG010000205.1:0-3237 GCA_052387355.1 Armatimonadota bacterium
TCGAGGATTGGACCCGACGCCAGTTCCCAGGCGAGCAGCATCACAACCCCGAATGCCTGCAGCCCCAGCTGGGTGTTGCGCTGGTGGCCCTGCTGCCGCACTCGCTCCTCGGCTTCCACATGGCGCAGCAGCCGGTCGCCCCGGCTCGCCGGAGCGCCGACCGTCCCCGATGCGATTTCGAGCGCATCCATTGTCACATCGCCTCCAGCTCCACCTCGACGATCTCTTCCTTGAGGTCGCGCCACAGCCGGTCATAGAACTCCGGGAACTTCGGACTGGCGTGGATGTGGAAGACGTCCCGCGGCCGCGGCAGCGGGACCTGGTAGACCTGCTTGATCGTGCCCGGCGCGCGGCTGAACAGCGCGATCTCATCGGACAGCGCGATCGCCTCGACCAGGTCGTGGGTCACAAAGACGATTGTCTTACCTGTCCCCTCCCACAGCCTGAGCAGCTCGTCTTGCAGGATCACCCGCGTCTGAGCGTCCAGGGGCCCAAACGGCTCGTCCATCAGGACGACGGCAGGCTCGTAGATGAGCGTGCGCACGAGTGCGGTGCGCTTCCGCATCCCCCCTGACAGTTCGTGGGGATAATGGTGCTCGAACCCGCTCAGGCCCACCATGGCGATGTACTTCGCGGCCCGTTCCCCCCGCTGGCCGGCCGGCACGCCGCGGAACTCCAGGGCGACCTCGACGTTCTCCTGGAGCGTGCGCCAGGGAAGGAGATTGTCGTCCTGGGTGATGTACCCGACGTCGGTGTTGACGCCCGCAACGATCGCGCCCTTGTACCGCACCTCGCCTTCGGTCGGCCTGATCAGCCCGGCCATCATGTTCAGCAGCGTGGACTTGCCGCACCCGGACGGCCCGACGAAGCTGACGAACCGGCCCGGCGCGATCGTCAGGCTGATGTCATGCAGGGCGAGGAAAGCCCGCCGGCGGCGGCGGTTCTCCCGTGCGATGAAGACCTTGAAGACGTCGCGAGCTTCTATCACCGGGCCGTCAGGGGACATGTCATCTCCCGGCAAACGCTACTCGTAATCCATGACGACGATCTGCGTCGTTGAAGGGAGCTGATCTTTGGAGATGCTCAGCGTGTGGCTCCCCAGCCGGCGGACGTTCGGCTTTCCCTCCAGGAACGCCCGCTCATCGATGCCAGGCCACGCGGCGGGTCTCGCGGGCGTCTTGTAGTGCATCGGGATGATCACCTTCGGCCGGACCTGGGCGACCAACCCGTTGGCCTGCGGAATGGTGAGGGTGAATGGACCATTGCCGACGGGAATCATCAGGATGTCGATGGCTCCCAGAGCCCGCAACTGCCCTTCGCTCAGTTCAGGCTGGCCCAGGTCGCCGAGATGCGCGATGCGGATCCCACCCGATTCGATGATGAAGAGGGCGTCTAGGCCCCGGGCGGCGCCCTGCGCGTTATCGTGGAAGGCAGGCACGACGAAGATGAGCGTGCCCCCGGTGCGTTCGTAGACTCGATTCCAGTCTGCTGCGCCGGCGGCCAGCCCGCGGATCACCCGCGGGGTTCCTCTGATGAGTCCGACGTTGTTGTGGTCACCGTGCTCGTGGCTCACCAGCACCACGTCCGCTTCCACGGTCGGCATGGTGTACCCGATGTTACTGTAGGGGTCGATGGCGATGCGCAGGCCGTCGGTTGTGGTGACGAGGAAGAAGGCATGGCCGAAGAACCGGATCGTGATGGGCCGCTCCTGGGCCCGGGCCATTGGCGCTGTCAACAACCCGACGACCACCAGAATCCAGAGTAGACCTCTCATGTTACCTCCTGTCGGTCCACGCACGTGCCTCCGGCCGATCAGTGAGAAACGGGCGGCACGAAGTAGAATTGTATACCATATACTTTCGGGGGGATTTGGACGGCGCGAGCGCGATTCCTGCAGGGGTGAGGGTGTGATGAGACTCGTAGTGCCGATCGGCGATCCGGCGGGAATTGGACCAGAGGTGCTGGCAAAGGCACTGGCCGGTCGCGTTGCGGGGTCGGGCGGCGTGCCACATGGCGCACGACCCCTCGCCGTGCTGCTGGTCGGAGACGCCGCGGTGTGGAACGAGGCCCAGCGGATCGCGGGGGTCGAACTTCCCGCGGTCCCTGCCGACCGCCCCGAGGCTCTCACTGCAGACGGGGTGGCATTCTTAGACCTGTCCCCTGCCGATCGTTCGTGGCGCCGTGGGGAGATGAGTCCTGCGGCGGGAAGGGCCGCGGCGCAATGGCTCGAGCATGCTGTGCGTCTGGCTCTTGCGGGCGGAGCTGATGCCGTGGCCTTCGCCCCCCTCAACAAAGAAGCGATTATCCGCGCTGGCTATCCGGTGCGTGACGAGTACGATCTGTGCGCGACACTGGCCGGGGTGGAGGATCACGATGAGATGAACGTCATCCCTCACCCCGCGGACTCATCCGCGGGCCATTCCGCAGACGGTGACCTGCTGTGGGTCGCCCGCGCCACCTCGCATGTGTCGCTGCGCGAGGTGCCTGCGCTTCTGACGGCCGAGCGAGTGCTTGGAGCGATCCGCCTGGCGCATCGGGTCGTGACGGGCTCGGGCACCGTAGCCCCGCGGATTGGCGTCGCGGCGCTCAATCCGCACGCCGGGGAAGGTGGGTTACTGGGCGATGAAGAGATACGCGTGATTCGGCCGGCGATCGAGGCGGCGATGGCCGAGGGGATCAGGGCATCAGGCCCGCACCCTGCCGACCACATCTTCCGCCGGGCGCGGGCCGGCACCCTCGACGTGGTGGTCGCCATGTACCACGATCAGGCGCAAATTGCCACGAAGCTGTTGGGGTTCGAGCGGGGAGTGTCGGTCGGCGTCGGGTATCCTTTTGTGCTCACTACGCCTTCCCACGGGACGGCCTTTGACATTGCGGGGAAGGGTCTCGCCGATCCCGGACCGATCATGCAGGCCCTGAGCATGGCCGCGCGCCTGGCGGAGCGCAGGTAAGAGCTAGAGGATACCTTCTGACGACGCCATCCCAATGATCAGGCAACCCCAGAAGAGCTTGAACGCACGCACGTAGTCGGCATCGGTCATGGCGATCGTCCGCGGCCCGCGGCGCTCAACGCCCGGGAAGAGCGTGGCCATCCGCGCGCAGGCGGTGCGCTTGAAGTCCACTTCGAAGGTGACGGGCAGCGCCGCCCGGTACGGCCGGATCTGGCCGTGGGCCACCGCGCGGACGGCCTCGGAGGCGCGCTCACGGATCATCGCCTGGGCACGCTGCGGGGTCAGG
>JBQTJG010000206.1:0-9215 GCA_052387355.1 Armatimonadota bacterium
GAAGTCCCGAGCCTGAACTACGACCAAGTGGTTCGGGCACTTCGGCGGGACGGCTGGGTTCTTGTTCGGCAGCGTGCCAGTCACGTTCGACTCCAGAAGCATACGTCCGACGAAACGCTGAAGCTTATCGTGCCAGCCCACCGGCCCATCAAGGGATCGACGCTGTCGCATATCTTGAAGGAGGCACGCCTCACAGTCGACGAGTTTCAGCGGCTCTCATGAGGCACTCTAACCAGGTGATCAGGTGAGGAAATAGCGCGCGGGCGCCAAATGCTACGCTCGCACTTCCTGCCGCTGGAACAGCACGTACGCCCAGGTGAAGAGCAGAATCACCGCAGCGATCAGCCCGGTGAACTGCGGCCACACCAGCAGCAGGCTCTGCGAGAGCGGCAGCAGCGTGCCGCGCACGGCCCCTTCGAGTTGCGTGATGAGCACCGGTCCGAGCGCGCGCACGTCGGGGTTGAGCAACGCCAGCACGGTCTCCGAGTAGAGCGTGTTGGGTGAGATCCGCGAGAGGAAGAGGCGGAAGTTCGCCAGCGCCAGTTCCGTCTCCGGCCCGCCCGTGATGAAGTTGCTCACGATGTTGAAGACCATCCCTGCCAGGATCTCCCAGAATACTGCGAAGAACAGCCAGACGGCGATCGTGGCCAGCGCTGAGGAGGCCGGCTGTCGGAACACCACCGAGAACAGCAGCGCTAACGCGAGCCAGACGCCTCCGTAGGCGAGCGTGGCGATGAGGAAGGCGAGCCCGCGGCCCACCTCACGGGTCTCGGGCACGACGCCCAGGCGCAGAATACCCAGGCCGGTCACGATCAGCCACAGCGCCAGCAGGGTCGTCCCCAGCGTGGCCATCCCCGCGAGAAACTTCCCCATGAGCAGCGCATCGCGATAGATGGGCTGGGCCAGCACCCGGCTCATCGTGCGCCGCATGTATTCTCCGTTGATCGAGTCGAAGGCGAGCGCGATCGCGGTCAGCGGAATTAGAAAGCCCATGAAGGCCACAAACGACGGCAGCGGATCCTGCGCGGTGGTGAAGATCTTGAGATAGAGGAACGGATCCTCGCCCACGGTCTGGCGCAACGTCTGCGTGGCCGAGTACACTGTGGCGAGCGCGGTGAAGAGGATCAGACCTTCGAGTAGGCGCATCCGGACGCTGGACAGGTGATCGGCCAGCTCTTTGAGAACCACCGCCCACAGCCCGGTCCAGGGTGAACCTTCACGCCTCACCGCGGGCCTCCTGGAAGTACCGTGCGTAGACGTCGTCGAGGCTCGAGCGCTCGAACGCCAGGCCGAGGAGCGCTCCGCCCTCGGCGACCACGCGGCGCGCCACCTCGCTCCGGCAGTCCTGCTGCGACTCGAGGTGATACAGCCCCGGCCGTTCCGTCGAGACGCCGACGACGCCGGTGATCCCGCGGAGCACCCTCTCCAGGCCATCCGGGCGCGTCTCGACCTTGATCCGGTAGGATCCTCCGAGTACGCGCTCGCTGAGGGATTCCACCGTGCCTTCGAGCACCATCCGGCCGCTGTGGAACAATCCCACGCGATCGCAGACCGCCTGCACCTGATGCAGCAGGTGAGACGAGAGCAGGACCGTGATTCCTTCGGCCCTCAACCCTCGAATCATCTCCAGGAACTCCTGGGCAGCCTGAGGGTCCAATCCGACGGTTGGCTCGTCCAGGATGGCCACCTGGGGACCCTTGAGGAGGATCTCAGACAGCCCGAGGCGCTGCCGCATCCCACGCGAGAAGGTACCCACGGGGCGGGGCGAGGCATCCTTGAGGCCCATCCTGACTAAGACCTCGTCAATCCTGGCCTCCGCCTCGGCGCGCGGGATGCCATTCAACCGGGCCGTGTACCGTAGATTGTCCCAAGCCGACAGCTCGTCATAGAATCCCACCGAATCGGGCAGGTACCCGACCCGTCGCTTCACCTGCAACGGATTCCGTAAGGGATCCAGCCCGAGAACCCGGGCTGAACCGGATGTCGGCTCCGTGAGCCCCAGCAGCATCAGGATCGTCGTCGTCTTACCTGAGCCGTTGGGACCGAGCAGGCCAAAGACTTCGCCGGCCGCGAGGCGAAAGTTCAGGTCCTCGACCGCGACGACCTGATCGTAATGTTTGGTGAGTCCCTCGGTCTCGATGACGATGCTCATCGACGGCCGTACCGCGACACCACCAGCCCGAGCACGCCGAGTGCGACCGCGACCACCAGCACCCCCACGACCCCCCACAGGGTCGAGGTAAACACCGTGACCCGGTAATCGGCGGACGTCGACGAATCGCCTGAGTTGGCCCGCATGGTAAGCACGTAATCCCCTGCGATGGCCTTCTGGGCGGGTCGGATGGTCGCCTTGACCTCCGCCTCACCGTTGGCCGCGATCTCCGCGATCCGCTGCGGTTCGAAGGTGACCTTCCAGCCCGTCGGCTCAAATGATGACACCTCGACGTTGCGTGCGGGCGCGCTTCCGCGATTCTTTACCAGGACGGTGATCGTCGTGTCCTGTCCGGCGTAGGCCCGGCCGGACAGCCGTCCTTCAGGTGTCGTAATTGAGAGATCAGCTCGTCCGGTGACCTCAAGGGTGAGTTTGAGGTCGGCGCGAGCGGACCCGCTGGCCGCGCGCACGGTCACCGCATAAGTGCCCGCCGCCACCTGTTGCGGCAAGGTGACCTCGGTGTCGAGGTCCTTCGATTCCCCGGCCTTCATCGGGAGACTGGTGACCTGCTGGCTGCCGAAGGCCGGCGTGAACGTCACCTGGAACCCCTTCGGCGACTGCGCGTCCAGATTGACGAGCAGATCCTGATCGCCTTCATTCCTGAGTGTGAGCCGGTATTTGAAGCTCGAGCTGCCAGGACCCCTCAGGACCGGCAGCTCGGCCTGGAGCGTCAGCCGTGCCGGCTGGACCTGGCCGAACGTCAGCGCCAGCGGCAGGCTGGCCTGCGCACCCTGGCCTCGTGCAACGAGCAGAAACCTATAGGTCCCCGCCCTGGCCCGCTGCGGCGGCTCAAGCCTGGCGCTGAGCGAGGCCTCCTGATCGGTGCCCACCGATACGGCGGTCACCGGGCGGCCCGCGCCCAGGAAGCTCACTGTCCACCCAGGGCTCAACACGGGAGCGCTCAGAGTCACCACCTGCGGCGCGAGCCCATAGTTGCGGATGGTGAGGCTGAGGCTGATGGGCTCCCCCGGCCGCACAGTCTGATTGGGGAAGGGCGTCGAGAGGGCTAGCCCCCGGAACCCCGGTACGGGACCTGCACCCGCCGGGCCGGTGAAGATCTGAGACAGCGCCAGCCCTGTAATCGCAAGGTACACCATAAGTCGCGGCATCACCGCACCTCCGTGCATCTGCGTGTCAGTGTATCCCAAGGGAAACTGCGTAAAACATCAAGCGTAAGCAGAAGGGGGATTCGGGCGGTCGAAGGGATTCCCTGCCGGAGCCCCGAGGGGACGGTCTGGTCCTGCGGCGCTGCGGCTGCGCCCACCGTCCCCTCTCTCCGGACCGCCAGGCTAGTGTGGCGCGGCCGGCTCTCAGGAGTCTCTCACGTCCGGGCGATGCTCGGTTGGCCTGCGAAGGTGACGCGCAGTCGACGGGCGACATCGCGGCCGATGGCGCGGATCTGCTGGGCGATTTGAATGGTGATCGGACCGTTCAGCGGCCCCACCTCCCTGACCAGCACCGTGGCGCCCGGGAGCAGGCCGACCTCGACCAGGTGCGCAACGATCGCGTCATCTTCCTCAGGAATGCTGACGATGGACGCGCGATCCCATACCGCGAGCTGGTCTAGGGTCGGCAGGGGTGCGACGGACGCGGGCCCGTTGCCCGGAATGAGATGCCCGTGCGGGCAGGTGATCGGGTGATCCAGGACTTCGTTCAGACGTACCTCGACTTCAGGGCTGATGACATGTTCCATCTTGCACGCTTCGGCGTAGACGCGGGGCAGGTCGAGACGCAGCACGTCCGTGAGCAGCCGCTCGGCGAGCCGCAGCCGGCGCACCACACGCGTCGCGATCTGCATCCCGCTGGCGGTGAGCCGGTAGCCTTCATCCGCGCGTGAGAGCAGCAGGCGCTGCGCTTCGAGGCGCTTGAGCATTTCATAGGACGATGGCGCGGAGACACCCATGTACTCCGCGACCTTGGAGATCGTCACCGGTGGGGTGGCCTGCGAGACGGTGAAGACCGCCTTCAGGTACATCTCGATCCGTTCGGTCTTGGCGATGTCGTGAACCGTCACCGCCGGCACTCCCCGCAGACACCGCGAAAGATCAGGTCGACGCCCGTGACCCAGAAACCTCTCCGCTGGTCCGACGGCAGCTCAATCGGCGCCACGGGCACCTGGACATCCCGCACCTGGCCGCAGCGTGTGCAGACGGCGTGGTGGTGCGGGCGGGGATTGGGATCGAAGCGCGTGCTGCCGGTCCCCAAGTCCAGCGACTGTACAGCGCCGATCGCAACGAGTTCATACAGGATCGCGTATACGGTGCGCAGCGAAAGCGTCGGCATGGCCGCCCGCGCACGACGGTGAAGCGCCTCTGCCGAGGGATGTTCAATATTGGCGTCCAGCAACCGGCAGATGAGCGCCCGCTGCGGGGTCAGCCTCCTGCGGTGTCTGCGAAATTGTGCCTCGAGCGACATCGCGGTTCGCTGCATCTGGCACCTAACACCTATTGTTTGCTGGCAATCGCGCCGCCAGGAATGACCGCCCCATCTGTATCTTCGGCGTCTCACGCCGTCGACCCCATGGCGTGAGAGACCACGAATGGGTTGCCTCAACTCAAGAATAAGGATAGCCTAATCCTGAACCTATCGCAAGCCGGCGGTGTCTCATTGCCTAGGGTCGTCGTGGGTCCCGCCGCTGGAGGAGGTCCGCGTGGTGTTTCATCGCGCAGTCGTGCTCGCGATCGCGGCCGTTGTCCTCGCGATCGCAGCGGGGATGGCCGTTATTGCGCTGCAGCCAGCCGTGGCACAATCCCCCGGGATCGTCTTGTACTCCGGGCGGAGGGAGCCGCTGATCCTTCCTCTCGTCGAGCGGTTTCGCCAGGAGACAGGCACTGCGGTGACCGTGCGATCCGGGTCGATCGGCGAGCTGGCCAACCTCGTGCTGGAAGAGCGTGGAAGACCCAGGGCCGACACGATCCTCTCGAACGAGGTGTCAGTCCTTGAAGTCCTGCGACGCGGAGGGGTGCTCGATCCGTATCTCGGCGCCGCCGCCAGGCAGGTGCCTGCCGAGTTCCGCGCCCGCGACGGCACATGGATTGGACTGTCCGCCCGCGCACACGTGCTCATGGTGAACCGCGACCGGCTTGCCGAGTGGGGACTTCCCGCACCCAACTCGATGCTGGATCTCGCGCATCCGCGATGGCGGGGCCGCATCGTCATGCCTGCATTCACCAACGAGTACATCGTCGCGTGGCTCTCGGCGCTCCGCATCGCCCGCGGCGACGGAGCGACTGAAGCGTTCTTCCACGGGCTGCGCGACAACCGACCCATCCTGGTCGCCGGCGGCACACAGGTGCGCCAGGCGGTCGCACGGGGAGAAGCGGCAGTCGGCATCGCCAACAACTATTACTACCATCTCCAAGTGGCGGAGGGTTCCGGGAACATCGCGGTCATCTACCCTGACCAGGGCCCTGACGGCATTGGAGTGCTCTACTCACCCACCGGAATCGGCATCATATTGGGCGGACCGAATCCCGCCGGGGCCCGCCGTCTGGTGAGCTTCCTGGCCGCAGATCGCCAGGCCCAAGAGTTCTACGCCAGGACGAATTACGAGTATCCAATCCTTCAGGGCGTGCCGCTCCATCCGGATGTCCTGCCGCCGGCGCACTTTCATCGCATGCGGGTGACCTATCAGCAACTGGGCGACCTGCGCGACAGCACGCTGAGGCTGATCCGCGAGGGTGCGTTCAGGTAGCAGTGCGGGCGCCGCGATAGCCAGTTCCTATTCCACGTCAGGCGCTGGCCGCCAGCCGGTGGCGTGGGCGCTGCTTGTGCCTTCGGCCGCGGTGGCCGCCATCATCGCCGGGCCGATGGTCTTTCTCGCCGGTCGGGCACTGGCCGGCGGCCAGGCCACACTCGCCGTCCTATTGTCCACCCGTACGCTCACGCTGCTCGTGTCCACGCTGACGCTGGCTGTCGCCTCCAGCATGCTTTCGCTGGTCCTGGGCGCGGGGCTTGCGCTCCTGGTCGAGCGCACCGATCTGCCCGGCAGAGGGATCTGGCGGGTCGCTCTGGCGCTCCCGCTGGCGATCCCGCCGTACATTGGCGCCATCGTCCACCTGCACCTGCTGAGCCCCGGAGGGCCGCTGGATCGGCTCGTGGGGATTGCGCTGCCTCCGTACGGCCTGGCGGGTTCGACATTCGTGATCGCGCTCTACACCTATCCGTACAGTTTCTTGTTGACCTCCGCAGCGCTCCGCCGCATCAGCCGCAGCCTGGATGAGGCGGCCCGAACGTCCGGGCTCTCGGCGCTTCGCGTGTTTTGGACCGTGACACTGCCCCTCGTCCGCCCCGCAATTGGCGCCGGGGTCTTCTTCCCATCGCTTTACGCGCTCGCCGATTTCGGCACCATGGTCCTACTCCGCTACGACACGCTGGCCACCGAACTGTATTATCAGCTCACCGCGTTCTATGACAGGAGCGCCGCCGCTGCGCTTGGGATGGTGGCGATCGGGCTCACACTGGTCTTTCTCTGGATGGAGGCGCGCCTTCGCGGGCGAGGCCGCTACCATCAAAGCGACGCATCGTGGAAACCTTCGGTGCCACTGCGTCTGGAGCGGCGCCGTTCCTCGGCCCTGGCGGTGACCACGGCCGTGGCTTTCCTGGCGCTGGTCCTCCCGATCATCCTGCTCACGAGCTGGGCGTACACTGGTGCTGTGCATCCGACCGAAGCAGAGAGACTGTGGGCCACAAGCGCGGTGAGCCCATGGAAGGCCGCCGGTGAAAGCCTGTTGCTGGGCGCGCTGGCGTCCGCCACGATCGTGGCCGCCGCCGTCCCGCCGGCCTATCTTCGCTCCCGCTCTCCTGGCTGGCCGGCGTGGGTGATTTGGGCGATGGGCCAGTCGGGCTACGCGCTTCCAGGGATCGTCGTCGTGTTGGGGGTCGTGTTCCTGACGAACACCATAGCCCCATGGCTGTACGGGACACTGCCGGTGATGGTCGGCGCGTTCATGGTCCGCTACACGTCACAAGGGCTGCGGGCGGTGGAATCCGGTCTCTCGCAGCTTCCGCAGCGGCTCGGCGAGGCTGCGCGCGGATTGGGGGAGCGGCCGGCCGGCGTGTTCAGGCGCATCGACCTGCCGCTGCTGCGTCCCAGCCTGGCAGCCGGATGGGCATTAGTGTTTCTGAACGTGCTCAAGGACCTGCCGGTGAATCTCTTGTTGCGCCCTGCCGGCTTTGATACGCTTCCCGTGCGGACGTGGCTGTCGGCCACCGACGGGATCTATACGCAGGCGGCGCTGCCGAGCCTGCTGCTGATCGCGTGCGCGACGGTGCCGCTGGGTGTGTTGCTGCGCTACGGAACGGCGAGAGGACTCGAAGTCGCATGACAGTCGCATGACGGAACGTCATCAGGGATCATCGGTCGTCGTGCTGCGCAACGTGGTGCGCCGATTCAATGGCGCCGCCTTGCCCGCGGTCGGCGGCTTCTCCATGGAAGTTCCGGAAGGCGAGATTCTCGCGCTGCTGGGCCCAAGTGGCAGCGGGAAGACCACGGTGCTGCGGCTGGTCGCAGGGTTCGAGCGTCCCGACGCCGGTGAAATCTGGATCGCCGGGCGGCAGGTCGCCGGAGGCGGTGTCTGGGTGCCTCCGGAGGCTCGAGGGGTCGGCATGGTGTTTCAGGACTACGCGCTGTTCCCTCACCTCACGGTGGGTGAGAACGTGGCGTTCGGGCTCCACTGCCTGCTGTTGATCGATCGCGGACCCCGTACCGACGAGGTGCTTCACCTGGTCGGGATGGAGGAGTTCATCTCGCGGTATCCGCACGAGCTCTCAGGCGGCCAGCAGCAGCGCGTCGCCCTCGCGCGCGCGCTGGCCCCGCGTCCGTTCGCCGTGCTTCTCGACGAGCCGTTCAGCAATCTCGACGCTGATCTGCGCGAGCAGGTGCGTGAAGAGGTCCGCACAATCCTCAAGAATACCGGGACGAGTGCGATCTTCGTCACGCATGATCAAGAAGAGGCGCTGCTGCTCGGCGACCGCGTCGCGGTGATCCACGAGGGCCAGAAGGAGCAAGTGGACACCCCCGAAGCGATCTTTCATGCGCCGAAGACGCGGTTCATCGCAGGGTTCTTCGGCCGCGCCGACTTCCTGCAGGCGACGCCTAACGCCCAGGGTCTGCAGACCGAGGCGGGTCTGGTCCCGCAGCGTCTTGTCGCGCTTCTCGATGGCCAGGTGGACGGTCAGGTGGAAGTGCTCGTGCGGCCGGACGACGTGGCGATCGCCGCATCGCCTGACGGACAAGGGAAGGTGCTCGACCGGCTGTTCACCGGTGGCGAGATTATCTATCGTGTGGAGTTACCCTCAGGCCGGGTGATCCACAGCCGGCAGCCCCATACGTCGGTGCTGGGGCGCGGGTCCCGCGTGGCCGTGACGATCGCTCCAGGCCACCGGCTCGCGTGCTTCAAGAACGGCAAGGCCGTGGCGACCCGCGATGGTATGGGGGAAGGTGCCGATGTGGTCGCAGTGCAGCAGGGGGCGGTGCGCCCGTCGTGACGCGCGCGGGCTGGCTGGTCGACCTCGACGGCGGGCCGGTCCCGTACGCGGAGGTCTGGGGGCTGCAGCACGAGCTGCTTCGTGCCCGGCAGAACGGCGCCATCCCGGATGTGCTCATGCTGCTCGAGCACCGTCCGGTCGTGACGATTGGCCGCAGCGGTGACCGCGCGCACGTGCTCATGCCGCCAGAGACGCTGGCGGCCCGCGGCGTCGACCTGTTTGAGATCGAGCGTGGCGGCAGCGCCACATATCACGGGCCCGGTCAGCTTGTCGGCTATCCCATCATCGATCTCCGGGGATTGGGTGAGGACATCGGGCGATATATGCGCACCCTGGAGACCACGGTCATCGAGACCCTGGAGGCGATCGGCATCGTTGCGACGCTCAAGCACGGTTATCCCGGGTTCTGGACCGGCGAGGCAAAGATCTGAGCGATGGTCGTGGACATCAAACGACGGGTGACGATGCACGGGTTTGCGCTCAATGTGACGACCGACCTCGACGGATTCGAGGT
>JBQTJG010000207.1:0-2002 GCA_052387355.1 Armatimonadota bacterium
GGGCGTAGACGAGCACTCCGCCAGCCTGGCTGATACCCGTCGCGGCGCCGGCGGGCACCGTCTGGGCCTTGTAGAGCACGATGTACGTCTGCGTCGCTTGCGCCACGACCGGGCTCCGCACTGACACCATGAGCGTGGCTGCGATGACAAGCGCTACGAGAATCCTGCCTCTTGGGTGCATACTCCCCTCCTTTGGGAACTTGTTGGTGACAACCGAGTACAGGGTGAGCTGGGAATGATAGTCGCGTTCGCTGCTTCTGCGGTGGCTGATTCGAGACTTTCTACGGGCGCGAGTCTGGTCCTGCCTCGTCCGGCCAGAAAGGCGGTTGCCACGGAGACGCGTGGGATGTGCCGAAGGCGGACAGGCAGACGCCTGATTGCTGCAGGAACGAAGGCCGGCGGCGTGAATCACAGCACGAGTCCAGGGCGGGGGGGAATTTCGTGCCGGTCAGGAGATCCAGGTCCACCAAGGTCGACGTGCTGCGCAGGGTTCCTCTGTTTCAGGGACTCTCACAGCGCCAGCTCGAGCAGGTCGCCAGGCTCGCGGACGAGGTCGAGGTCGAGACTGGGAAGCGGCTGGCAACCGCGGGTGAAATCGGGCACGAGCTGTTCATCATCGTCGAGGGCGAGGCTTCGGTCAAGACCGAAGACGGACGCGCGTTGAAACTGCGATCGGGCGAGTTCTTCGGCGAGATGAGTCTCCTCGACGGCGGGCCCCGCTCCTCGAGTGTCGACGCGGATACACCAATGAAACTCCTTGTGGTGGGCGCTCGCGAGTTCTGGGGGCTGCTGCACGAAGCGCCGCCGCTTGCCGGGAAGATCATGCGGACACTGTCGCAGCGCCTCCGTAACGCAGAACGAGCGCATACGGCGTAGCACCCGACGCGACCAGGAGCCTCCAAATACATGCGCATCTATCTCTCGGTCGACATGGAGGGGATCACCGGCGTCGCGGCAGGCAAGCACGTCCAGCCGGGCGAGAGGGACTACGACCGGTTCCGGCGGCTGATGACGCAGGACGCGAACGCGGCGATCGAGGGCGCGCTCGACGCCGGCGCCACCGATATCGTCGTCAGCGATGGCCACGGCCCGATGACCAATGTGCTGATCGAGGAACTCCATGCGGCAGCACGACTGATGAGTGGAAGCAACAAGCTGCTCGGCCAGCTCGAGGGCATCGATCGTGGCTTCGACGCGGCGTTCTTCGTAGGGTATCACCAGCGCGAGGGCGGCGGGGACGGCGTGCTCAACCATACGCTGATCGGCCGTATCGTCCAGGAGGTGCGCGTCAACGGCGAGGCCTCGGACGAAGCGGTGATCAACGCCGGGCTGGCCGGCGCGTTTGACGTGCCCGTGGCGCTCGTCACAGGTGATGACGCGGTCTGCGCCGAGGCGTCCAGGCGCTTGCCCGGCGTCGTGACAGCGCCGGTGAAAGAAGCGATCGACCGGTACGTCGGGTTGAGCCTGACCCCGCAGCGTGCCCAGGCGATGATCCGTGAGCGCGCCTCCGAGGCCGTCCGCGCGGTGGCCCACGGCCAGATCCGGCCGTACCGGGCGGCGCTGCCCGTCACCTTCGAAGTTGACTTCAAGCGCACTGCCTGCGCGCGCATGGCCACGCTGTTCCCAGGCGTTGAGCGCCGCGGTCCGCGGACGATCGCCATGACCGATTCCGACTACGTGCGCGCGTTCAAGCTCTTCTGGGGTTGCCTGATCATCGGGATGGCGTCGTCAGAAGGTATCCTCTAGCACTTACCTGCGCTCCGCCAGGCGCGCGGCCAGGCTCAGGGCCTGCATCATCGGTCCGGGATCGGCGACACCCTTCCCCGCAATGTCAAAGGCCGTCCCGTGGGAAGGCGTAGTGAGCACAAAAGGATACCCGACGCCGACAGACACTCCCCGCTCAAATCCCAACAGCTTCGTGGCAATTTGCGCCTGATCGTGGTACATGGCGACCACCACGTCGAGGGTGCCGGCCCGCGCCCGGCGGAAGATGTGGTCGGCA
>JBQTJG010000208.1:0-13399 GCA_052387355.1 Armatimonadota bacterium
GGCGCTGTTCACATCGAGCATGATGCCGACGTCCGGCCCCACGGCCTCGCGGATGGCCCGCACCGAAGCCACATCGGTGCGCCGGCCTCCCATGGCCGCATTGCGCCCGATCTTGACCTTCACCATCTTGTGACCGTGCCGCACCTGCGACAGCGCTTCCTCGACCATGTGCTCGATCGCGGCGAAGTAGACGGACGACGCGTAGCACGGCACCTGCGTCCGGCCGGCGCCGCGCAGCGTCCGGTACAGCGGCTCGCCGCTCGCCTGGGCGAGCAGATCCCACAAGGCGATATCCACCCCGCTGATGGCCTCGAGCAGGAACCCGCGCGAGTGCCCCCATCGCCGCAACTGTTCGAACATCTCGTCCCACAAGGCCGTGACCTCGCGCGGATCGCGGCCGAGAACCACCGGCGCCAGCAGGTCTTCAACGATCGTCGCGGTCACCCTCGGGGCCTTGCGTACGATGCACTCTCCAACTCCTACACGGCCGTCATCGGTCCGCACCTCGACGATGGTCGCGTAGAACGTAGGGAAAGGACCAATGCCGAACCAGATCGGTTTCTCCACCGACCCCGCCAGCGGAACCGCCTTCACGGAAGCGATGATCACATCAGTCACCCTCCATCAATGGAACCAAACACTCGAATCCATACTGGTCGAAGTGCTGATCAAATGCGAAGGCCAGCCGCGTTCCGAGAGGGCGTCCCAATTCCCGTTGAAATCCTCAGGAGCAAACCCAGCGTGCATTACGCCACCTTAACCTCCTTTCCCTGTATGGTCCAGCGATCGCCTTTGCAGGTGACACGAGACCCTAGCGGAAGCGTTTGGCTGGCTTCGTAATGTGCGATAGCGATGGCTTCCCCGTTCTGTCAGTACCACGACAGCGAGCAGAGCGCCCGAACGTCGCTTTCACGTACCTCCTCGGTGCCGGTGACCGCGAATGTGAAGTAGTCACCCAGGTCCTCGGCGAGGGCGTGCAGCAGATCCTCCCGCGCGGCCGTCGCGCCCTGCGCATGGTCGAGATCCATATCCATCGACGATCGCGCGCGGTCGCCCAGCCGCGTGTCCAAAGCCAGGCCGCCTTTGAGGGCCCACCGCCTTGGCGCCGCGCGCATCAAGCGCGCCATCAGGCGCTCAAGTGCCGCCTGCCGGCGCACAGCCATGACGGGCGCGCCGACCTCGCGCGCATAGCGTCGGAGACGCGTGTCGACAGCGGCGCGGAGTGCGGCCGGGCTAGCGAATTGCGGCATGCCGGCCCGCCTCCTCGATCGCCCGGTCGATCAGTTTGCGGACACGCTCGGATCGATCCTGCGCGGCCTGACGGAGTTCGTCGGCGACCAGCGAACCTTCTTCTAGTGCGTGCCCGATTGCTTCGATGATGAAGCTGGGATCCGTGCCGCTGTCGGCGGCGTCGATAATCGTGCGGGGCGAGGTCACGCGCACGCCGAACCGCTGCACCACTTCATCAGGGCGGAACGGCCGCCGTGGCCGTGTGAATCTGCACAGCCGGTAGCTGCGGCCGGTCGCTGTGAGGGCGGTGCGCGCGCGAAACGGTAAGGTGGATCCTACGCGGCCTGATCGGGGCCAGCTCGTAAAGCGCGAGCGCCGTCTCGTGCGATACCACCGCCCTGTCCCCGCGGGCCTTGACCCAGGCCGCGATGACATCCTCGTGAGGAAGAGCCGGGAGCTCAGCCAATCGGTAGAACCCGCGGCTGACGCGCTCGAAGTGCCCAGCACGTCCGTGGTGTACCAGGCTCCTAGAGCTGTACCCCAGCGCGCGTGCCTGAGCCGCTGTGAAGTAGCCGCCCTGGGTCGCAGCAAGCTCAAACAACTGTCGGCGCTTCTCAGCCAGCGTGGTCATGAGACCCCTCCAGTGTCGCCGGTTATATACATTTTATGTACACAACTGGCGACGGACAAGGGAGTGATCCTCGCACAGTTCCGAGGGTTGAGAGAGGGCACACGAGCTGACCCCCGGCGCACCCCGCGAGGCGGTGAAGCGACCTGCCACCCTCCTACTACCCTCTCCGAGAAGGAGCCGAAAGCTGAAACCCACGTCAGAACTGGGGTTTCGGCGATTGATGCCGGGGCTTCTAGCCCGCGCGTCGGGGGTTCGAGTCCCTCAGGGTCCACTTAACGGAGGGTTAGGCCGCGTCGGCAAGCAGCTCCCTCACCGTCTCCAGCGGCAAGGGGTCCTTCGCCAGACAGGTCCGAAGAGCATTGATCGTGGGGAGCCAAGGTCCGAAGATCTGTTGATCGTGCCCGGGCATCCCGCGTTGCTTCGGACCTTCGTACCTACACAAAGAGCTCGCTATTCTGCGCAGCATGAGAGCCGCTCTACGTCCTTGAAGAAGGATAAGGCAGCGATCTTTAGCGCCTCTGCCATTGTCGGATACACGTGCACCATGTCGATGAAGTCGTAGACCGCGGCCTTGAAGCGCAACGCCATAGCAGCCTCGTGGATGACCTCTCCAGCGTCTCGCCCAACCATCGACACACCAAGGACGCGCTTGGAATCCCAATCGAGCACCATCTTGATGAGCCCCCGTGTATCCCGGACTGCGCCGGCCCGCGGGACGATCCGCATCGGGACCGTACCGCAGTTGCACCGAAAACCGCGCTGGTTGGCCTCCTCGTCAGTGAGACCCACCACCCCGACCGGTGGGTCGATAAAGATGGTCCGCGGGATCACTGTGTGGTCCACAGATCGTTTCTCGCCGTTCAAGGCGTTCGAGGCTGCAATCACCCCATCGTGCGCTCCGACAGGGGTCGCCATCTGACTCTCGGTGTGCGCACCGATCACGTCCCCGGCAGCCCAGATATTTGAAGCCGTTGTCGCCAGGAGCTCGTTCACGACGATCGCACCGCGCCCGTCTGTCTTGACGCTGACGTGCTCCAGGCCGATCCCGTCGGTGTTGGGGACCCGGCCGGCGGCAATTAGGAGTCGCTCCGCTGTGAACCGGCGCTCACCGCCGCGCGTCTCACCGATGACCGTGACCGAAGCGCCGTCGTGTGAAACACGGCGTACCGTGACCTCTGTGATGATCTTCACGCCTTCGTCCTCTAGGATCTCGCGGACGGCAAGGGAGACCTCCGGTTCGTACCCTGGTAGGACTCGTGCGCTGCGTTCGAGAACTGTCACAGCTGTCCCGAAGCGCTGAAACATCTGTCCGAGCTCCAGCGCGATGTAACCTCCACCGACTATGATCAGGGACTTGGGCAGTTCCCACAGTTCCTGCGATTCCTCTGAGGTCAGCAGGTCGGACGTGAGATAGGGTACGGTGTCAAGCCCCTCGATGGGTGGGGTGGCGGGGCGAGACCCCGTGGCAATAAGGTACTGGCGACCGACGAGCCGTCGTCCGTCCACCTCGACGGCACCATCGCGGGTGAAGGCCGCATGGCCGGTGAGAACCTTGATGCGATCCGAGTCGTGGACAATGGACTGGTACTTCTTGTCCCGGTAGTCATGAATCAGCTCATCTTTTTGGCGGATGAGCTCCTCGAAGTCCAAGTCCATGCCACGAGGAGACAGGCCAGGATAGCGCGGATGGTGCGCTTCCCAGTAGATCCGAGCAGCTTCGATCAGGTTCTTACTCGGGAGGCAACCGCGGTTCACACAGGTACCGCCCAGCGTGCGCGCTTCCGTCATGGCGGCGGTCTTGCCGAGTTCCGCTGCCCGGATCGAGGCGGCGAAGGCCGTCGAGCCGGAGCCAAGAATCACGAGATCGTAGGATTCGACGGACGCTGGCGCTCTAGCCATGGTGGCCTCCTTGGCGACTACGAGTGAGGCGCCGGGTGATAGGTCTCCTCGGCTTGTGGAAGCCTTGGATAAGCGAGAAGCAGGGGCAGTCGTCCGCCGACCGAGCGTGGGAATTGATCTCTTCTTTGAGAAGGCGCCGCAGCCGCTGCAGGTCTGTCCGGAGACGGCCCAACTGCGCAATCTGCCCCTTGACCTTGGTCAAATTGCGGGCCACGATTCCCACGACATGTTGGCATGGTGCTGCTCCTTCGTCTCGGACCGCCAGGATGCGGCGGATATCAGCGAGCATCATGCCGAGGCCCTTTGCGCGGGCGATGAAGTGAAGCCGGTTCGCCGCTTCCGCGTCGTACAGGCGGTAGCCCGCTGGAGTACGGCCGGACGGCCGCACGAGCCCGACTCGATCGTAGTAGCGAAGGGTTTTCGGCTCCAGTCCAGCGAGCGTACCTAAGCGACCAATGGTGAGCATGCTTCCTCCTACCTTCATCCCTTCATTGCATCGACATGCATGCTGAGCGCTTCGCCGAAGTTCCGAGCGTTGGTCAGTTGCCCGAGGGCGAACGCCTCGTCTATAGACAGGAGAAAGGTTCCCGGGTGCTGCAAGATCCAGGACGCCGCAACCTCAGCCGAGCGAAAGAAATGGACGAAGTGGCAGAAGTTCACGATGACATTCCGGTCAAAGGTGCGGTCTGGGGTGAGGAAAGAAACGACGACGGTGGGAGGGTCTACCCGCCTGACGCCGTCTGGCCCGACCTCCAATGATATCTGCTCTTTCGTCACCGGGCAGACAGACTCGACTCTTGCTGGCTTCCCGAGGACACCGGGGATGAACAGGCTATCCCATGCACACCAAGTGTAGAGGCTACGTCCGTCAACGACGAAGCGGTGAGGCGGCATCTCGACGACAGTGAGGCCGCCGAATCCGATCACAGCGCCCTTGTCGTCGAAGAAAACCGGCCACTTGGCTAAAGTATCCCTGACTGCGTCGGCGGGGAGGGCGACGACGTCAGCGAGCCGGTTGAGGGGAACGGGATCTCCCTCACTCAAAAGCCGATAGAGGGCGACGGCCATCTTCTGCCCGATTGCATCAAATCGCGGCACCGCGCCCACAATCTTGTCCGCCAACTCTGTGATTGTCTCCGAAGCCCGGTGCATTGCCTGACCTCCGAATGGTGAATTTGGTATCTAGACACTAAACCCTAAACCCAGGTTCAAGGTCAAGCGTTGCAATCTTGGCCGTATGCCGAGAGTCGCGTACGGTCTTTTCAGGTTTAGACCCTCCGTTCGACCTTCTCCGTCAACGGCGCAACCTTTTCCAGTCGCACCGTCATCGTCAAGAAGAGAAGTGTCGCGATCAGGGACCCGATAGAGATGCTCCAGAGCCTCGTGGCTACGGAGGCAAGTCCGAGAGCGCCAATTAGCCCGACCAGGGGGCCGCAGCAGAACGAAATCCCAAGCGAACCGAAGACGAGCGCGGCGCCACCTAGGGCCAGTGGTTGGCAGCAAGCCGTTCTGCTGCGCACTACCGCGAGGGTGATGCTAACCCCGTACGCTAGTGCGAGGAACAGACCCCTGGCCAGCTGGGACGCCACGAAGGTGGTCATCACGTGGGGCGTCACCACCCACCAGAGATATCCCTTCGCCCATGAGAACCGTACGGTGCCTGCGGGAAAGGGGAACTGGGCCGGTGCCGGCAGGCTCGCAATCGCTCCCGTCAGGAGCAGGATCACGAGGAAGAGCGCTGCAGAGACGAGCCACGTCAGCCGTTTCCACCGGGATCGAAAGCTCACCGTATATGCGAGGCGCAGCCGCTCAGTCAGCGTGGCAATAGCTGCGGGAAGAAGTCCCAAATTGCCGGCTGCAGCAGCCGTGGTCCGCATCCTCGTGGTCTCGACCCTCTCGCTGGGTCAAGGGGCTAGAATATATCCGCCAAACCGTATATTATCACAACTGAGGATTCATGCAAATGCAGCAGTCAGCAAAAGGCCCACCTCTGGCGGTGCGAATCGCCGTGCCGGCTGATGGCGAGGCGACGCGATGAAGCTTGGTGAGCTCGGAGTCGTGTTGGGACTCCTCGTCTGTTGCGCCCTTCTCCCGGTTCTCTTGGCGGGAGGGATCGGCGCAGTGACCGGCGTCCTGATCGGCAGCCCAGCGCTCGTCGGGTCTGGTCTTGTGCTCGTTCTTGTCGGCCTGGTCCTGTGGATTCGAGGGTTGAAGTCCAAGAGGGCTACTCCGCCGAGGCAGTGAGGCTCTCGGTATGGAGCGCAGCCCAAGGATGGCTGTTTTTCGTCAAGGAGGCGAAGAGACATGAAGAACCAAGGGATTCGCCACTCCACAAGGGCGGAGAACGGTCACCCCGACTCCAGCAATTCCCGCATGACAAGGCAGAAGATGTGGGCTGTTGCCCCGGCGTTGGCAGGTGTCATGCTGGTGGGAGTTGTCGTCTTCCTAGCAGTCCGTCCGACCGTTCTGCCTTCTCCTTCCCCCGGAAATGCAGCAGTACCAGCCGTCGGGCTGGCGGTGGGGAATCTCGCTCCGGACTTTCACCTCACCGATGTCTTTGGCAAGCTCGTCAGCCGGTCGTCTCTCGTGGCTGACCGGCCAGGCCTCTTGTTCTTCACGACGACCTACTGCGCGCCGTGCGTTGAGGGACTCCGCGCATTAACCCGCCTTCAGCACGACGTTGGGGCGGACCGCTTCAGCGTGCTGGTGGCGTTCGTTGATCCCGGCGAGCCGCCTGCCGCTCTCCGCGCGTATCAGCAGGAACACGGCTTGCCCCAGACCTGGTTCTACGCGCTCGATACCGATGAGATGGTGAGCAAGTACCGCTTGCGCGCGCTCGACACCAAGTACGTGCTGGACCGCGCGGGCGTGATCCACTTTACGGATGTCTACCCAGCCAGCTATGACACATGGCGGCAGGCGCTCGCATTGGTCGGAGTCACGCCCAAGTAGGCGAGGCGATGGAGTCTCTGTTTCAGTTGCTTCCTTGGGCCTTGACGGCAGGCGCGGTCGCAACCCTCAATCCATGCGGGTTCGCGCTGCTCCCTGCATATCTCTCTTATCTCCTTGGGCACGCCGACAATGCGCCTGTACCTCGACAGTTGGTGCGCGGGGGTCTTGCCGGCATTAGCATGACTGCAGGTGTGATGGCGGTGTTCCTCGTTGCTGGTGTCATGATCTCTGGGCTCGGGACTGCCCTTGCCCGGTTCATCCCGTGGCTCGGGCTGGCCGTGGGTGGAGTGGTGGCCGGCACGGGGCTTGTCATGCTTGTTCGGCCTACGGTGAACCCGTCGCTCCCCTTTGCTCGGTGGGCCGACCGTTTCGGCCGACGAACCGGCGCCTTCACGTTCGTGGCTTTTGGCGCGAGCTATGGGCTCGCATCGCTGGGGTGCACGCTGCCAGTCTTCCTGGTGGTGACGGCGCAAGCGCTCGCCGCAGGGGGCTTCGTGCCGGGAGTCATCGTGTTCCTCGCGTATGCACTGGGCATGGGCGCCGTGCTCTTGGCCCTCTCCCTCACGACGGGGGCCGGCAGTGGGCTGCTGGTGCGCTCCCTCCGCAAGCTTGTGCCGACCATCCGCTGGATTGGCGCAGGAGGGATGGTGGCGGCCGGCGGCTATCTCATCTACTATCAGGTCGTGATCGGTCGTCTCTTCTCTCAGGGAGGACTGTAAATGCCTCGCACCTATCGACACACGGATCGCCCGGTTGAACCCCTACTCGTGGCTCCACCGTTCGCGCTTCCCGATCTGTCTGAGAGCGTCTTGCTTGCGAAATTCTTCCGGGCACTGGGCGATCCCCGCCGCCTTCGCATTCTTCATGCTGTTCTCGACGAAGAGAAAAATGTCAGCGAACTGGTAAAGCTCACGGGCGCACCACAAGGGCGCATCTCGACGCATTTGGCCTGCCTCCGGTGGTGCGGATATGTCACCGCCCGGCAGGAAGGTCGCCAGGTGTTCTACCGAGCGACGGACCCTCGTGTCCGCACGCTGCTCAAGACTGCCAAGGACTTGGTTGAGGACAACTGCGAGCGTATTCGGTCATGCACGATCATTGATCGCCAAACTGGTCGGAAGGCAAAGAAAGGGATGCCCTTGTGAGAGAAGTTCCGGAAACGCTCGAGCGACAACGGGTCCTGGCCGCGATTCTCTTCGACCTGGTTCACGGTCGTGTACCCACGTCTCAGACTCTTCGGACGTCGACCGGGCTAGACGACGCAATCGAGCCAGTTCTCGGAGAACTCGTACGCGCGCGCGCCATCGTGAGAGATGAAACAGGAATGATCGTAGCCGCCTACCCACTCTCGGCAATCCCAACGAACCACCATGTTGAGTTCGATTCGCTCCGCCCCTGGGCGAACTGTGCTTTTGATGCATTAGCCGTGCCGAAGATGATTAGGCAGACCGGAATCGTCCACTCCCAGTGTGGCCATTGCGGGGCCCCGATTCGGATAGTGGTCGAGGAAGGAACAGTTCGCGAGGCTCGTCCTGCGAATGTGATCGTTAGCTACGGAGGGCTGGCAAACTGTGGGGACAAACCCTCGCTCCAGGTGAGCTGCCCGTTCATCTGGTTCTTTTGTTCTGCCCAACACGCCCGAGCCTGGGTGCAGCCCGAAGGGTGGGTCGGCCAACTTCTTCCTCTTGAGAAAGCAACTACTCTAGCAGTGGAGCGTTTTCGCCCCATCATCACACTGTATCAACGCTACGCGCCAATCCTTCGCTCGCCCGAATAGCAGGAGGCGGGCAGGGAACGGGGCGATTGATGTCTCTCCAAACCCGTCATCAGACCGGTGTGGGATTCGCGCTAATCGTCAGCGCCGGGCTCATGCTGCTCCTGCTCAGCCGAGGCGAGCCGGCCTACGGCGTGTTCGGCGGGCTCGGGCTCGCCGTAGGATTCGTCATGCAGCGAAGTCGGTTTTGTTTCACCGCGGCCTTTCGTGATCTGTTCATGGTGAAGTCGGGCCGGAACATGAAGGGCGTCATCATCGGGATGGCGATCGCGACTGTGGGCTTTGGGCTAATCATGGCCAACCTCCTGCCCAATCCAGCGCTCGGCGCGGTCGCTCCGGAAGCCCATGTCAATCCTGTCGGGCTCCACCTTCTTCTTGGGGGCATCCTGTTCGGAATCGGAATGGTGGCCGCGGGAGGCTGTACATCAGGATCGCTCTATCGCATGGGCGAGGGCTACGCGGCCTCGTGGGTGGCGTTCACGGTATCCTGGCCGGGCTCGGCATCGCCAGCCATACCTGGAACTGGTGGTGGACGACCTCCATCCGCTTTGCCCCGATTGTCTGGCTACCCCCAGCGTTGGGCAACGGTGGCGCAACCCTGATCACCCTCGCCGCACTGCTGGGAGCGTACCTGGTGGTCCTGTGGATCGAGTCTGGATCGCGGCCCGTGCGCATCGACATGACTCGGCCGCCAGCGGAACCAGGGTTTGTCGCGCACGCACGGGACTTGTACACGACGGTCTTCGAGCGCGGCTGGTCCGCGATCACCGGCGGGGTCCTGCTAGGGATCATCAATGTCTTCTTGTACACGGCTCACATGCCGTGGCGGATCGTCGGCGAGTACGCCCGGTGGACCAGCGGACTGTTGACCGCCGTGGGGCTCGGTGCAGGACGTTTGCTCGGCGCGGAGATGCTCGCAGGCTGCGCGCTTCGGAGCGGCGGTAGCCTCATCACCCATGGGCTGCGTATTTCGCTGATCGTGATCACTGATTTCGCTCCATCGTGATCACCCGTTTCGGCGATCGTGAGTAGAGTAGGACGGTGCCGAGTTGCCGTGGTGCCCAGTGAAGCAGTTCAGGCCTATCTGCCTCCGTCGGCAGCTTGCAGCCCCGTGCTTCCCTCCTGCACTCTGACACTTTTCCGCCGGCCCCTCATCGATCCGTGCATGCGGTTCTCCCGCACACGGCTCTCCAATGTCCCTCATCGGGTCGCATGCAGCGCGTACCCTACACGGATTCCGCCCAGGTGAAATACTCCAAGATCGCGAAGCCGCGGCGCCGGATAGTGCCGCGTCCAACCGCGTCCCACCCGCTGGTGCTGCTTATTGGTAAATAGGGCGAGGCGCTCGTGCACGTAGTGCTCTATCTGCAGGAAGGCGTGCGTGGAATTTTCCAGACGGAAGTACACCGCCCACCCCCGGAGTACAGGGTTGAGCCGCTCCACCAGGGATTCCGCTGCCACTCCTGGATACTGTGGCGTCAGCATCTCCTTGATGCGATCTCGGATCGCCTGCATAGCTTTCTGGGAGGGCCAGCGGTACGAGCTCCAGTGCCCTGGCTTCCGCCACGACACCTGCATCCGGTGATGGAAGCCCAGGAAGTCGAATCCCTCTCGCCCTTGGGTCAGTTGCACAATCCGGGTCTTCCGGGGGTTCAGACGAAGCCCCAGTCGTTCCAGAATTCCGTCCAACTGCCGTTGGGCTTCATCGGCCTGAGCCTTTGTTCGACAGAGCACCACCAGATCGTCGCAGTACCGCACCAACACGCCGAGATGACGACCGCGTTTCCACCATAGCCGGTCCAGCCAGTGGAGGAACGCGTTCGCAAGCAACGGCGAAATAGGATTGCCTTGGGCTGTGCCGGTGGACGGGATTACTTGTCCATCCACCATCACCCCCGCTGTCAGCCACTTCCGCAGCAGCTTCAGGACCCGCCGGTCACTGATCCGCTGCTCGACCACGCGCAGCAGCTTCTCGTGCAGCATTCACCCGCTCTTACCTCCACCAGGACGCATGGACAAGGCAGGGGGCCTTCCCTCTGGGCCTTGCTCTCTACCGGCATTATGTGTTACAAATAGCACATGACGAGAGTAGGCGTACGAGAACTGCGGCAGCAGGCCAGCGCATTATTGCGCCGTGTCGAGTCGGGCGAGAGGTTTGAGATCACTGATCGCGGTCGCCCAGTCGCCATGCTCGGCCCGGTGTCCGACAAGGGCCCGCTAGTTCGTTTGCGAGCGTCAGGCAACATCATCAGCGCCCGTGCCGGTTTGAATGACCTGCCTAGGCCGCTTCCTCTTGCTCCCGGCCAGGAACCGCCGTCGAGTGTGCTCGCTCGGCTTCGTCGCAATGAGCGCTGAGCGGGCTACATATGTCGACTCGTCTGCTCTCGTGAAGCTCGTCGTTCGCGAGGCGGAGTCCACCACGCTCTTGCGCTACCTCCAGCGCCACCGACCGCTCGTCTCCAGTGCGCTGGCCCGGACAGAGGTCCTGAGGGCCCTCCTCCCCCTTGGCCGGCAAGCGATCGAGCGGGGGCGGGACGTCCTGATGCGGATCGACATGGCTCGTGTCAACGACGCAGTTCTGGAGGCTGCTGGAATCCTCTTGCCCGTCAATCTGAGGTCGCTCGACGCGATCCATCTTGCGACCGCCCAACAACTCAGCACTGATCTCGCTCGGATTGTGACGTACGACGAGCGAATGGCCGTCGCGGCGCGGGCGCTCGGATTTCACGTAGTCTCTCCGCGCTGATCTGAGCGCTGGCTGCCACGCGAACGTTGCAAGGCGTTTCGCGCTGCCCATCGACGCTGGCTTCCCTAAGCTGGCTCGCCAAGGATCTCCCGTACGATGTCTATCGGTAGTGGTTGTTCCTTCAACGAGGTTCGAAGGTCTTCGATGAGGGTCCACCAGCTAGGATTCAATCAGGACGCTTCTTCCAGCCATCTGGGCGACGAGACTCTGGAGCCCTCATCGGAGCTTGCGAAAGAAGGAGCGGATGTCCTCCACGAGGAGCTCTGGTTCTTCCATGGCTGGGAAATGCCCACCCTTCGGCATGTCCGTCCAGTGCAAGACATTGTAGGCCTTCTCCACTGAGCGTCTGAAATCGCGGCCAGGCTCCTTTGGAAAGTTCGAGACTCCTGTGGGCACTTTGACCGGGTCCTCGACACTTGGGCGCCATGGGGCATGGAAGTTCTCATGGTAGAGTCGCATCGAGGAGTTAACGGTCTGCGTCGCCCAGAAGATCATGATGTTCGTCAGCAGCTCGTCCTTTGTGAAGCGGCTCTCGATATCGCCGCTGCAATCGCTCCAGTTTCGCCAGATTTGGATGATCCAGGCTGCCAAGCCAGCCGGCGAATCGTTTAAGCCATAGGCCAGCGTCTGCGGTTTCGTGCTCTGAGTTTGCCAGTAGCCGCCTTCCTCCGCGTGGAAGCTCTCGAGATAGACTGCAAGCTGCCGTTCTTCCTCGGTCAGCTCTCCCTCGGGACGGGCGGGGAACCAGGTGACGTTGAGGTGTATACCAACGACGCTCTCCGGATGAGCAGAGCCGAGCCGAGTACTGATGCCTGCCCCCCAGTCGCCTCCCTGCGCTCCGTACCTACGGTAGGAGAGTTCCTCTGTCATCAGCTTGTCGAGGAGGTCGGCGATCATGACGAGATTTATTCCGCGCTGGTGTGTCGGGCCCGAGAAACCGTACCCGGGGAGCGACGGGACAACGACGTCGAAAGCGTCGGCAGGATTGCCGCCGTAACGGAACGGATCGGAGAGCGGGCCAATGATCTTGTGCATCTCGTAGAAGCTACTCGGCCAGCCGTGGATGATGACCAGAGGCAATGGGTTCGACCCTTTGCCCCGTTCGTGGATGAAGTGGAGGTCGATCCCGTCGACTCGGGTCTTGAAGTTGTGTAAACTGTTAAGCGTCGTCTCCTGCTTCCTCCAGTCATAGCTGCTCATCCAGTAGGCCACGAGTGCTTTCAAATATGCGATGTCGGTCCCGTACTCCCAGGTCGTTCCTGGGATCTGATCAGGCCAGCGCGTACGTCGCAGGCGCTCCATCAAATCGTCGAGGTCCTCCTGGGGCACGTTGATCCGGAAGGTCTGGACCGGCATGATCAAGATCCTCGGGGCCAACCTAGCTCACGGGTTTCATCCCTCGCAGGTGCACCGTGTAGATGGGGGACTGTCCGCCGAACTGCTCGAACAGCCAGTCGAGGAACTGCTCGGTGAACAGGGGGTAGAGCCTGAGCCGCGCCTTGTCGAGCGGGACCTGCTCGCCGAGGGCCTCGATCTGTCTGACTCCTGCTGTCTGCATCTTTGCGATGAGCGCCGGCTCCGCCAGCGTGCCGGCGAGTCAACCCGCATAGGCCGCTTCGTTCTCCAGAACTTCTTTGGGGAGACAGCCGTCGATCACCGAGTCGGCGAAGACGAGGCGGCCGCCGGGACGCAGGACGCGGAAGCACTCGGCGAACACACGGCCCTTTTTTGTGGACAGGTTGATCACGCCGTTCGTGATGGCCACATTCACGCTCGCGTCCGGCAGCGGGATGTCTTCCAAAGTGCCATAGACGAACTCGGCGTTGATCAGTCCCATCATCGCGGCATGGCTTCGCGCGAGATCGAGCATCGACTCGGTGAAGTCGATGCCCACAGCCCGACCTGTCGGCCTCACGCGCAGGGCGGCGAGCAGGGTATCGATGCCGCCTCCGCTGCCCAGGTCCAGGACCGTCTCGCCCGGTCGTGGGTCGGCATAGCGAATGGGGTTACCCATCCCGAGCGCCATCTCCCGCACCGGAACCGGCAGCTGCGCCAGTTCTTCTGCGGTGTATAAGCTGTCGGCGACGCCTGTGCTGCCGCTTGGAACGACGGCGCCGTAGGATTCCCGGACGATGCGCGCGGCCTCTTGATCAGACCATTTCAAGGT
>JBQTJG010000209.1:0-8231 GCA_052387355.1 Armatimonadota bacterium
TGTCAGCAGGAGAACCTTCGTCTCGGAAGAACGTATGAGACTGCCGGAGTTCCGCAGATCATTGATCTCATCTCCGGGCTGGCCTACACGCCGGCTTCGTCCTCCGCACAAAGGGGACGCGTATGTACGCCTCTGAACGGAGTACCTGATGCGGGCAATCTGGCTGGGATCGTTCATCACCGACACCATCTACCTCGCCGCCGGAGCCTTCACCACACGCTTCGTGGGTTCTTCGTTGCAGCGAACGTTGGCGCGCCGCCGGTACGGCGCGCTGGCGTCCCACTATGACCACGACGTGATTCCCCAGGACGGCTATTTTGCGCCGCTCGAGGCAGCACTCGATCGCCTCCCCGAGAAGCCCGCGACTGCGCTCGACGTGAGCACGGGCACCGGCGCGGTCATCGGGAATGTCATGCGCCGGTTCCCGGGGTGCCGCGGGATGGCCGTTGATCTCTCGCCGGCGATGCTCGCCCGCGCGGTCCGCAACGCCCGTGAGGCCAGCCGGCCGATCCGGTTCGCCGCCGCCAACGCGGCGCGGCTGCCATTTCCCTCGACAACATTCGACTTGGTCACCGTGCAGAACGCGTTCCCTGTCCCGCGGGAGCTCGTGCGCGTCGTGCGACCCGGAGGATGGGTGACGCTGTCCTACTCGGCAGGAGGACCAGTCCTGCCGTGGATCGTGCGCTCGCTGGTCAGTCAGTTGCACGCGCTCGGCTGCGACGAGGTCGAGACCCATCAGGTAGGAACCGGCCGCTACTTTCTGGCGCGCCGGAAGGTCGGGGGCATTCACGCATGACCATCTCGTGCATCATCGCCGCCTACAACGAGGAGCGTACGGTCGCGGCCGTCATCAAGGCGGTCCAGCGCGTGGTTGCAGTCTCCGAGATCGTGGTGGTCTCGGATGGCTCGACTGATGGCACGGCCCAAGCGGCCGCAGCGGCGGGCGCCGACCTGATTGTTCAACTCCCGCGGAATCTGGGCAAGGGCGGGGCGGTCATGGCGGGCGCCCGGCGAGCCAGCGGGTCGATTCTGCTCTTCCTGGACGCGGATCTCGCGAACCTCAATCCCGCGGAGATCAACGCCCTGATCCGCCCGGTGCGATATGAAGACTGCGACATGGCGGTGGGCGTGCTCACCCAAGATCTACTGCAAACCGTTCTACCGTCGCTGTCCGGCATCCGCGTCGTCCGGAAAGAGGCGCTACTCTCCCACGCTGACTTGGCGGGGACGCGATTTGGGTTCGAGCGGGCGCTCACTGAGCAGGCCAAGAAGCATAGGTGGAAGGTCGCCCGGGTGCCCTTCACCGGTGTGTGTCATCCTCGAAAGCAGGAGAAGTACGGCTTCATCCAGGGCTATCAGGGTAAGGTGCGAATGGTGTTGGAGGTGGTTGGGATAGGCCGCAGGCACCGAAACGGCGACGCCCGGCCGAGGACGCGCCTCATGGCCCTAACCGGTTTGACCGTAATGATGACGTATTTCAGCCTGGGACTCTTCTCGGCCGCGCGTGTCGTCGGCAGCGCGCTCGATGTGTTTCCGGAGCCCACGCACGAAGATCGGATTCTCGTCGTCGCGGCGCACGCCGATGACGAACTGCTCGCCGCCGGCGGATTGATCCAGCGGGCGGTGAGCGTGGGCGCCGAGGTGTGGGTGGTCTTCGGCACCAATGGCGACGCAAACCGGCTGGCGGCGACGATCGGCGGGAAGCGGCTCTTGCCTCGGCCGGCCGATTACATCGCCGAAGGCGTGGCGCGGCAGCGCGAAGCCCAGCGCGTGCTCGGGCGGCTGGGGCTTCCGTCCGAGCGGATCGTGTTTCTCGGGTATCCCGACCGCGGCCTGATGGCGCTTGCCTCGGTTCGCCGGGATCTCGGAAAGCCGTTCGTATCGCCCTATACGAAAGTGTCGTCCTCCCCGTACCGGCAGTCGTTCAGGCCGAGGGCGCCGTATACAGGGGCGGACCTCCTGCGTGATCTTGAGGCGATGATGACACGTGTTCGCCCCACCATTGCCTTGACGCATCACGAGGCGGACCGCCATGGTGATCACAAAGCGCTGAACCTGCTCGTCCGGCAGACGATCCGATCAGTGGAGGGACGGGCAGAGTTGACACGCCCTCGTCTCTACACGTACCTGGTGCACGCCTGGGACTTTCCTCGACCGTTGCGGTACGCACCCGATCAGCCGCTGCTGCCGCCGAAGTCGCTGCAAGAAGGCCACCGGTGGCTGCGGTTCGATTTGACGACCGAGGAACTCGCGCTGAAGCAGGCGGCGATGCGCGACTATCGCAGCCAGCTCGACAGTCCGTACCTGCGTCTCCTTTTATTGAGTTTCCTGCGCCAGAACGAACTCTTCGCCGTCACAGAGCCTTGATTGTCGCTGCGCGGTTATGCTCAGGTGGCCGTCGCTGCGGGTCTCTGGGGCACGCTTGGCGTCGCGGCCCGCAGTATCTTCGCCGCAGGCCTGACCCCGCTGGGTGCCGCAACCTGGCGGGCCACCGGCGCCTTCACGATCCTCTTTGTCTACTGCCTGATCGTTGATCGGCGAGCCCTCAGGATCACGTGGCGGGATCTTCCGTTGTTCGCGGCGTATGGCGCCGTCAGCATCGCCGGCTTTATGACTGTGTACTTCACCGCGATTGAACTGACGACCGTCGCGACGGCGGCGGTGCTGCTCTATACCGCGCCAGCCTGGGTGGTGGTGCTGGCGCGGATCTTCTTCGGCGAATCGATGACGCCGATGAAAGCCGCAGCCGTCGGGCTGGCGTTCGCAGGGTGCCTGCTGGTCATCGGTGGAATCAGTCCAGCCGCGATGCGGCTCACACCTGTCGGGCTGCTGGCCGGCCTGGGGGCCGGTCTGACGTATGCGCTGTACAGCATTTTTGGCAAGACGGCGCTGCGGCGTCACTCGCCGCTCACCACGGTCGTCTACACGCTGGGATTTGGGGCATTCATATTGGTGATTGCGTCGGGCGGCTTGCCGCGTCTGCCGCCGGGCAGCCTGCCGGCGCTCGTGTACGTGACCGTCTTTCCGACGGCGACAGCGTACCTGCTGTTCGTGGCGGGCCTGCGCTGGGTGGAAGCCGGCCGCGCCAGCGTGGTGGCGGCGTTGGAACCCGTGGTCGCCGCGTTGGGCGGTGCGCTCTTCTTGCGCGAGGCGTTCGGCGCCGTCCAGTGGATCGGTGCGGCTCTGGTGATCGCGGGCGTCGTGCTGGTGCAAGGGGAGACGCTGCTGCGACGACAGTGAGGGGTCAGAACCGCCGATCGAAGCGGGAACTCCCCGATAGGCAGAGAATGGATCTATCTCTCGACCAGTTGGCAGGCTCCTACAGATGCATTAGGGTTGGATGGTAACCATGGTTTCTGATGCGCCGTATACGTTTCGAGACTCCGTGCTCAGCCCCCGAACCGGGGTCGTTGCCGGCGTGGCAGGAGCCCTTGGCATGCTTGGAGTGCTCCACGTCGTGGAACCCATGTCGGCAGTTGAGCCGTCAGCAATCCTTCGGCACATTGGTGTGAGGGTCTTAGCAATCTGCTCAGAAAGTTGTGGGGGACTGTCCCCCACCCTGGTGGGTTTCAGCGCGCACATCATCCTGGGGACGATCATGGGTCTCCTCTACGCCGCAAGCCAGCAGCGCGTTCCTACGCGCGGGTTGGTGGCCGTCGGCATCTTCTATGGCTTTCTCCTCTGGGTCGTCAGCGGGCTGATCCTTGGGCCCCTGTTGGGAGAGAGCCTTCGGAGAGCCATCCGCTCATGGCCGTGGCTGCTCGCCTCATTGCTCTACGGAAGCTCACTGGCCGCGGTCGCGCTCTGGGTGGAGAGCCATCGTGCATCGGAACCGAGCGATGTTGTTCAGCCAGACTGACGCTTCTCCATAATAAGCACACCCTGGAGGGATTCGGTGTGGTCATCCTAAGAGGATTGGCGGGGACGCTGGGCGAGCTGTTTCAGTTTCTGTTGGAACGCAAGCTCTGGTGGATGATTCCCATGGTGGTCCTGCTGCTCGTGTTTTCCGCTCTGATCATCCTGGGAAGTACCGCCGGCATCGGGCCATTCATCTACACGCTGTTCTGATCAGGAAGCGTGGGATGCCACGGTGAGGACTCTCCGGCAGCTTTGGCGGGGGTGGCTGGAACTCGGCGTCTATATCGGCGACTTTCAGGCTCGGCTGCTGCTTACGGTCTTTTACTTCGTTGTGGTGCTGCCCTTCAGTCTCATCGTGCGGCTGGCGAGAGACCCTCTGCAGCTCCGCAATGCTCCTGAAACATCGGCGTGGTCGGCACGAAGACCCACGGGCCGTGACCTGGCCTCGGGCCGTCGTCAGTTCTGAGTCCATTCCGCCTGGCGGAGAATGATCGTGCACATCCTAGGAATCTCTGCACTGTATCACGATTCTGCGGCCGCCCTCCTGCGCGACGGCGACCTGGTGGCTGCGGCGCAGGAAGAGCGGTTCACACGAATCAAGTACGACCACCGCTTCCCTGAGCACGCCATTCACTACTGTCTACGCCAAGCCGGCATCACGATCTCGGACGTCGACTATGTGGTCTTCTACGAGAAGCCCCTGCCCAAGTTTGAACGTATCCTGATGTCCTCTCTCAGCAACTTTCCGCGCTCCTGGAGGCTCTTCCGGGAATCCATGATCGCCTGGCTGGGCGAGAAGTTGTGGCTCAAATCGGTGATGCTGCAGAAACTGAAAGTGCCCGCTGAACGTATCCTCTTCGTCGACCACCATCTGAGCCACGCGGCCAGCGCGATGTTCTGCTCCCCGTTTGAGGAAGCCGCCGTGCTGACCGTTGACGGTGTCGGCGAGTGGACGACGACGGCCCTCGGGCGCGCAACAGCCGACTGGCACGGCTCGGCGAATCGCATCGAGCTGTCTGAGGAAATCCGCTTCCCGCATTCCATCGGGCTCCTCTATTCGGCGTTCACCGCATGGCTGGGCTTCAAAGTCAACAGCGGCGAGTACAAGGTCCTGGGCATGGCCCCGTACGGACGGCCGATTCATCTGGACAAGATGGACAAGATCTTCAGGTGTTTCGACGACGGGAGCTTTCGTCTCAACATGGATTATTTCAGCTTCCACTACTCCCCCACCCACACGTATCACCAGAAGTTTGTCGATCTCTTTGGCCCGCCGCGGCGGCCTGAATCCAGTTTCTTCACCCGGGCGACCGGCGACGATGTCGGCGGGCGGGAACAGGAAGCCGACCAGAACCAATACTATGCCGACATCGCGGCCAGCGTGCAGCGAGTGGTCGAAGACGTGCTACTCAAGACGACGCGCCATCTGCACCATCAGACGGGCCTTCGAAATCTGGTCATGGCCGGAGGGGTGGCGCTCAACAGCGTCGCGAACGGGCGCATCATGCGGGAAGGGCCCTTTGAGCGCGTATACATTCAGCCCAATGCCGGTGATGCGGGCGGCGCACTCGGGGCCGCGCTCTACGCCTGGCACGTGCTGCTGGGCAAGCCCCGGCATTTTGTCATGGAACACGCGTACTACGGCGAAGCGTTCCACGACGGCTCGGTGGAGGCGCTTCTGCGCGCGCGCGGGCTGCCATTCGAGAAGTTTGATCGTGATGACTCCCTGGCGGACCGTACTGTTGAGGCACTCGTGAAGGGCCAGGTTGTCGGGCTGTTTCAAGGCCGCTTCGAGTGGGGACCGCGGGCCCTAGGGAATCGCTCCATTCTGGCCGATCCTCGACGGTCCGAGATGAAAGAGATTGTCAATACCAAGATCAAGTTTCGAGAGCAATTTCGTCCTTTCGCCCCGGTGGTCGCCGAGGAGAACGCGTCGGAGTACTTTGACCTGACCGAGGGGATCTCGCAGTACCCGCTGCGGTTCATGCTGTCGGTCAGTCCGGTTCACGGGGACAGGCAGGCCGAGATTCCTGCGGTCAGCCATATGGGAACCGGTCGATTGCAGACCATTCGCCGGGACTGGAATCCCCTCTACTACGACCTGGTGAGCGGTTTCGGGAAGGCGACCGGAACGCCCGTGCTTCTCAACACCAGCTTCAACCTTCGCGGGGAGCCGATCGTGACGACACCGGACAACGCGGTCAACACGTTCACGTCGAGCGATATCGATCTCCTCGTGTTGAACAACTATCTTGTTCGAAAGCATCCATAGGGAAGAGAGCCACACGGTGAAGACGATGAAGAAGATCGCGTTCGGGGTCGTCGCACTGCTCCTCGGCATCGTCCTGGCGTTCACTGTGGCGGAGATCGGCCTCAGGCTCCTGAAACCGCAGCGCACGGGCCCGACGCAGCTCGCCTACGATCCTCGCGTCGGTTCGATCCCCGTTCCGAATCACCACGGGCGAATAACCCTGCCGGGGGTGTACCAGTACTCCTTCACGCATGACTCCAATGGCCGAAGGAACACGGGGGCTGTCGATACGGGGAAAGCCAGGTTCCGGGTGCTGCTGTTGGGGGATTCCTTCACCTACGGCGTCGGCGTGAATGACAACGAGACGTTCGCCTATCAACTCGGGGAGCGCCTCTCCAGAGACGGCGCCGCCGTGGCGGTGATCAACGCCGGCAATCCGGGCAAGGGAACAGACTATGCGTCCAGATTCTTTGAGACCGTCGGAAACACGCTCCATCCCGATGTCACCGTGTTGTGCTTCTTCCCCAACGACTTCAGGGACAACAGCCGGAGCCGGATCTACCGGGTGGCCGAAGACGGAACGGTGTCCGTGAATCCGGGCCTCGGAGCGGCCTATGCAAAGAAAGAGTTCTTCACGCGAACCCCTGTGTACAGTTGGGTCATCTCTTGGTCCCACCTGGCCAACGCCTTCAAGAGTGCCGCGATTCGGATGCTGAGAGCAGGTGCCCGGGCAGGCGAAGAGGGCGAGGGGGCCGTCGTCTTCTACCCTGACGCGAAGGACGGCTGGTCCAACGAGCAGAACCTGCGCGCAACCAGGATCTTTCTTGACCGCCTGGCGACGGCGGTCAGGGGCGCCGGAAGCGACTTTGCCGTCTTCTACCTCCCCAGCGCCGACAACGTGAAATGGTACAGAGAAACGGGGGAACCGTCGAAGGACGAGAGGGCGCTCAGAGCGCTTCTGTCGTCCGAGCGCGCACTCATGGTCTCACTGACGCCGGCGCTGGCAGCCTCGGACGCTACCCTTGAGGCCCTCTACTATGACGAGACGCAGTTGGGCCGTCCGGGCGGACATTGGACCCCGCTGGGCCATTCGATCGCGGCGGAGCAGATGCGTCAGGTCCTGGGGGAGAGGCTGGCGAAGCGGAAGTAGACCAGGCGGTCTGCTGCGATGAGCGGGCCTGGCAGAGTGACTCGTAAATCTCCAGCAGCCGCCGCGTCGTGTTGACGATCGAGTAGGCCGTGGCGGATTGCCGCGCCTGCCCGCCCATCTGCCGGCGCAGGGCGTCGTCGGTCAGCATTCTCCGCACCGCGCCGGCGAACTCGGCCGCGTCGTTGCCTGTCAGCAGGCCGTCGACCTCGGAGCTCACTGTATCAGTCAGCCCGGGCGCGGCGACCGCGACCACCGGCAGCCCGGACGCCATTGCCTCCAGCAGGGCGAGCGGGCGTACCTCGGTCATCGACGTCATCACGAAGAGATCGGCGGCCGCGTAGTACCGCGGGACCTCGTCGTACGGGACCCGGCCCGTGAACAGCACTCGATCGCCCAGACCAAGCCGTCGTGCAAGTCCCATCAGCGCCTCGGCCTCCATCCCCTCGCCGACCATCAGCAGCCGGATGCCGGGGACCTGGATCAGCACATCCCGGAGCGCTTGCAGCATGAACGTCAGGTTCTTCTCCCTTGCCAGACGACCGCAGTAGATAGCGACCCGCTCTGCAGCCCCGATGCCGTGGCGCGCGCGGACGTTCCCCGGCGTGACGTGTTCGAACGCACAGAGGTCGATCGCGTTCGGCAACATCTGCAGCGGTCGCCGCACTCCATAGGCGGTCAGGATCTCTCGCGCCGACGGCGCGGGGCAGATGATCCCATCACACTGCTCGGCGTGGCTTACTACGAGCCGGCGCGCGAGCGAGCGAACGAGGCGCTGATTCAAGGGAACGTAGTGAGCGTATAGCTCGTATTGGGTGTGAAAAGTGTACACCACCGGCACGTCCAGCCGCCGGGCGAAGTAGACGCCGAGCCTGCCCACCGGGAAGGGGTGCTGCGTGTGAATGATGTCCAAACCCAGGCGAGGGATTAGCGCGAAGAGACGGCGGGAGTAAGGAATGGCAAACGGGGCGCCAA
>JBQTJG010000210.1:0-6820 GCA_052387355.1 Armatimonadota bacterium
TGAGTTCTTCATCCGCAAGGCGACCGGTTGGGTGCTCCGCGAGGTCAGCAAGAAGCGGCCAGCCCTCGTTTATGAGTTCCTGCGGAGACACCAGGACCGCGTCAGCGGTCTGACACTGCGCGAAGGATCGAAGTACCTGCCGGACGCGAAGCGCCGCGCGCTCGGTCTATTGCCGTGGAGCCACAGGAAAGGCGCCCCGGATGCGTCATAGCGACCTTTGCATGCTTCGCATCTTGCGTGTACTCAGAAGAGTGTTGTGCCCACTGTCGGCGAAGGCAATCCGTAGGTCAACGCACGGAGGATGCAAATGAAGGAGCAGTCCGAGCGCACACGGCCTGGTGACGACGTGTTCGCCGGCGGTGGGGAGATGGGGGCGCTGATGCGGGCCCTTGACTGGTCCAAGACGCCAATCGGCCCCCCCGAGAAGTGGTCGCCAGCGCTTCGGACAATGGTCCGTATCCTGCTCGCGAATCGCTTCCCGCTGTTGCTTTGGTGGGGACCGGAATACGTACAGCTCTACAACGACGCGTACCATCCCATCCCCGGAACCAAACATCCAGAGTCCATGGGGCAGCGCGGCCGGGAATGTTGGTCGGGGATTTGGCACGTCATCGGACCGCTAGTTGACACACCCTTCCACGGTGGACCAGCGACGTGATTGGAAGACATTTTCTTGGAGATTAACCGGCACGGGTTTGTGGAGGAAACCCACTTCACGATAGCCTACAGCCCCGTGCCGGATGAGAGAGCCCCCGGCGGCATCGGCGGTGTGCTGGCCACGGTGCACGCCCGGGGATGACCTGATGTTGAAGACAGCGCAGGGAATGGCCAACATGCCAGTGATACCGGTCCCCGCCGGGTTCCGGTTCCAGCCGGTCGACCCCGGGGAGGTGGCGGCCCGGCTGGTGGAGCTTGCGCTTGGAATGCCGGCCGGCTCGGTGCCCGCCATCGCCGGGCCGCGGGTATACGAGATGACCGAGCTGGTACATGGGTACCTGCGGGCCGTTGGCAAGCACCGGCTGATCGTTCCGCTCCGGCTCTCAGGGAAGGCCGCCCGCGCGTTCCGGGATGGCGCGAACCTGGCCCCAGACCGGGCTGTGGGCCGCCGGACCTGGGAGGACTTTCTGGCCACCCGGGTGAGCTCGCCGAGCGACAGCAGACTCGCCGCGACATAGCGGCCGGCGAGGCATGGCGGTCGTCCGGCTGGACTTCCGCTTCACATTTGTAGTCGACGGATGGAGTCGGCGATAAGCCAGGCTCGAGCCGCCGCCGGGGGCACGCACGTCTTCGTGATGGGCGGCGCTGATGTCGTTCGCCAATGCATAGAGAGCGCAACTCGGGATCCTAGCTCGCCCAATTGCTGTTGACGCAGCCGCGTCGGCCCGGTGCGATGGCCGAGCCCGCTGTGTCGATCACTGCTTCCGGCAGGTGTATACGCCGTACACCGAGCCGCTGAACTCGGCCGAGAGGATCTCGAAGCCGGCGGCGGCCAGGATCGGCTCGAACAACCAACGGAACGTACTGAACTCGGTCCGGATGTGTTCGGCGAAGTCGGTAGCCGTGTAGCCGGACGCGGGGTCGTCGACCGCTCGGTTGAACCACCGGTCGAAGACGGCGTCAGCCTCCGATGGCGCGAAGTCATAGATCAGGTCGTGGACTCGGAGGATGCCGCCCGGGCGAAGCAAGGCAGCGATGCGAACGAGGGCGATGCCCTTCCAGAAATCGGGTAGGTGATGCAACGCGTTGCGGGTGAAGACGCCATCGAGCGGTGGACCCCTGTGCTCGTAGCTCAGGAAGCCGGCCTGGATCGCATCGACGTTAACGAGACCGGCATCCGCGGCTCGCTCGAGCATGACTTGAACCATGATGGGCGAGACGTCGACGGCGATGACCCGTGCAAACTGCCGCGCCGCCGCTAGCGCGAACTGGCCGGTACCGGCTCCGAAGTCGAGGATCGTCGACCCGAAGTCCAGCCCGTGGCGCCCGAAGACCGCCAAGTCCTCGGCGGCGTCGGGATAGCCCTGCTTGCGGTCGTAGCCCGCCACGAAGCCCGGATCGAGGTGCTCCTGACCGGCGTACGCGAGCTCATCGATGAGCCACGGCTGCCTCACCTCGATCCGTCTTGCGTCCCTGGACGTAACCGTTCTCTCGTCGCGCGACGCTTGTGCGGCCTGGCTGTGATCTTGATCGTCCGTCATCACGGTCACCTTAGCTTATTTCGCGATGGTTCTCCCGCTCACCGGTCGGCTCCGTCAGCGTTGTCGAAGACAACGGTCTCCTGGCCGACCTCAACGATACCGTAGCGCAAGTCGCCGGCGCGCTCGTAGACGTGGAGGACGGCGCCGGCGGTGGAGAACTGAGTTTCGATGAGATTGAAGGCGCCGGGCATGGCGCCCTGGCCGAAGAGGCGCTTGCCTGTGCCGATGACCACAGGGAACTGCCAGATGCGCAGCGTATCGACGAGGTCGTGCTTGAGCAGGGTCTGGAGAAGGTCGCTGCTGCCGTGCACCTGGATCTCGTCGCCGTCCTGGGCCTTGAGCTTCCGAACCTCTTCGACAACGTCGCCTTTGAGCAGGGTGGAGTTGTTCCAGTCGACCTTGTCGAGGGTCCTCGAGACGACGTACTTCGGCCGCTGATTGAGGGCCGCAGCAACGCGATCGTCGGAGTCGGTTGAGTTGGGCCAGGAGGCGGCGAAGATCTCGTAGGTGCGGCGGCCGAGGAGGAAGCCTCCGGCGAGGTCGACCCAGTCGTCCATGATCTCTCCCATCGTGTCGTCGAAGTAGGGGACGAGCCAGCCGCCGTGCTCGAAGCCGCCGTCGCGGTCCTCATCAGGGCCGCCCGGCGCCTGCATTACGCCGTCCATAGTCACGAACGTACCTGCTACCAGTTTTCCCATGTCTTCATTTCTCCATTTCTCGGGATTTGCGCGTCCTGCTCTCCCTTTATACACGTCGAACGAACGGCCTGCTGATCGACACCCTCGCGAGCCGGTTAGAAGATGCTTGTGGGCGCGGGCGATCGGACGATCTGTGCAGGCGTTTCAGGGAAATGCGTCAGGTGGGCCTGATCGAAGTAGCCTGTTCGCTCGTACTCGGCGCACGATCGAAAGGGAAGGAGTACTGCGGTTTCTTTCTCCTTGACGAAGACCATTACACTAGTGCAATGGCTCCCCACGCGGGAGGATCTTCGAACTCTTTGATAAGCTCCGGGACGTGTTTCAGGACCAACTCTGCCCACGATTCCGCCCGACTGCCCCACTGGCGTAGCACCGGCGGGCATTTGCTGTCAGCGGGGCTGGCGGTGACCACACGCGGAGAGGAAAATTGCCGCAGAGATCAGCAATTGGTACAGTGAAGTGACGTGATCGGCCTCGCCTCCGTTCGGCAGGTTTTGAGAGGGTCGAAATGATAAGAAAGCAGCCCTGGTTCGACCGGCAATTTCCCACAGGCCTGCCGGCGGATCTCTTCCCAGTCGTCGTCGAACGCCTACGCGGCATGCCTGCCCGCCTGGAGGATCGACTCAGCTCTCTGCCGGCGTCCATTCTCACGCGCCGTTCGGGCAGCACGTGGTCCCCTCAGGAAAACGCCGGGCACCTGCTGGACCTCGAGCCGTTGTGGCTTGCGCGGGTGGAAGACCTGCTGGCCCGGCGGCCAGAGATGACCCCAGCCGACCTGACGAATCGCCGAACCCATGAGGCCAACCATAATGCCGCGCCGCTCGGGACGATCCTGAGCGGCTTCCGCCAGGCTCGATCGGTGTTGGTCCGCCGGCTCGAGGCCGTCGAGGACACGGCACTGACGTATACCGCACCCCATCCCCGGCTGCGTGCGCTGATGAGCGTGGTGGATCATGTGTTCTTCGTGGCAGAGCATGATGACTACCATCTGGCGCGGACAACCGAGCTGCTAAGCGAGTTCGGCATGGTGTGATGCGTCGACGAGTCGATCGATGTGAACCGTAACGGCCTTGTCGTTCCAGCCCGCTTGCTGAGCTGCTAGCTCAAGGTCCACGAAAGCCGCATACGGAGCGGGTTTTGTTGGCTCCCCTTCATTAAAGATCTTCGGACTGCCCTGCTCAAGGACCCATTGCAGCTCGAGACTGTGCGGGAGCTAATGGGCGGCGTAGGTGCCTACATGACGATCAGGCTTGCCGCTCCAATCAAGGCGAAGTTGTCGCCCGCCCGGGTCTTTTGTCTCGCCGCCGCCGTCGATCCTAAGAAACGGATGACTACGCGTTTCGAAGCGGCGACCTGAGTCATGGGCAGTGACCCGAGGCGTGCCTAGTGCAGCAGGACGATCTTGCCGCGCGGATTGCCGGCGAGGGCCTGGTGAGCCTTCGACAGCTCGGCGAGTTTCAAGCTCTTGATGATCGGGATCTTCAGATCCCCGCGTCCTGCCGCATCGGCGACCTTCTGCAGCAGCGCAGGATCGTCGTGCCCCATGATCTGGATAACCTGAATCCGGCCACCGGGATTTGCTTCGTCCGGCGTCTGTACCACGCTCGCAAGCTCCCGCCATCCTTGACGAACTTCACGACGTTTGCGGCGACCGGCCCCGCCGCACTCACCGCATAGTCGAAGATGGGGGAGCTTGGCGGATAATCGATCTCTACGGCTTCGCTGGCGACCGCCTGCCCTTCGGCAAGACGTTCCGCACGAACCCCCGCGACAGGTATAGCCCCGAGTTCCTTGAGATACTGTACGGCAGTCCGGCCGACGGCGCCGAGTGCGCCGGACACGAGAACGCGATTGCCCGACTGAATGCCGAGTGCGGCGACTGCTTGACGGCCGGTCAAGCCGGCAAGCGGTAGGGTTGCCCCGTCTACGAAGCTGACGTTAGGCGGAAGCTTGGCAAGCCCTGCTACTGGAACGACGGCGAGTTCAGCATGGGCGCCCTTACCGTTGATCGGCAGATGCGCAATCACACGGTCGCCTACCGAGAACCCACTGACGCCTGACCCAAGCGCGATGATCGTGCCGGCAGCGTCTATGCCTAAAATTGCCGGAAGCTCCATCGGGAAAAACTGGACGGCGAACCCTTGCCGTACAAAGAGGTCGACAGGGTTCAAACCGGATGCCGCAACCTTGATCAGCACGTCGCCGTGACCAGGCACCGGATCGGGTACGTCCTCGAACTTGAACTGGTCAACATCGCCATAGGCCTGCAGACGAACGGCTTTCATTCTGTACGACGCCTAACTACGTGCTTCTAACTTGGCGATCGCCTTCTGTAGGCGAATCACCCGAATCGCTGGGGTGGTGGCCTTCAAGAGGGGCAAGATAATGGCGTATTGACCAGTCTTGTCGAGCCGCTCGAAGGCAGTTCTGGTCCGCTCGTTCTGTTCCAGCGCGGCTGCAAGATCGGGTGGGAGGCTGGCGTTGCGCTGCGATGCATACGCTACCGCCCAACGTCCGTCTGCCTGGGCGGCAGCGACTTCGACCAGGCCGGGCGCTCGCATGCGTCCCGCGTCAATCAGGGTCTCGACTCGCTCCACGTTAAGCTTGGACCACGGGCTCTTTGACCGTCGGGGCGAGTACCGCTGCAGGTAGTAATTAGCATCGTAGCCCTTCCGTTGGCTATCGATCCAGCCATAGCATAGGGCGACATCGAGGGCGTCGCTGATCGTGAGCGACACCTTGTCAGAGCCCTTCTTGGCGATCAGTAACCAGATACCACTCGACTGCTTATGGTGATCGGCTAACCACGACTCCCACCGTGTGACATCGGTGCAGGCGACGACTTCGGTGTTATTGAGCGCTTCCATCCGTGCTCTCAGGCCGGCTTGAACGAGGCCAGGATCTCCAGGTAATGCGGGTTGTACATGTGCCCAGGATGTTGCCAAAAGGGTCGACCACTGTGGCGATGATAAAGCCCTGGCCACGGTCTTGGGGTGCCTCCAGCTGCGTAGCGCCCATGGCAACGGCTTTCTCAAGCACGGCGTTGACATCATCAACATGCCAATACACGACCACCCCCGCTCGACCCTTAAGGCTTTCTGTGCCGGGCACGTATTTGCTATCAATGATGCCTAACTCGGTGTTGGTAATCACCCAAGTCGAAACTCGGCATAACCCGGCCGTTCAAAATATGGTCCTACACCCAAGAAGTCGGTATACGACTTTTTGGCCGCTGCGTGATCTGCCGCAAAAAAAGCTGACGTCGAGTTTTTGCTCATGTTTTCCTTAGCGGCAAATTCCTTTAGTTCCCCTCGTACGCCTCTTTCAAGCTCTCTATATCAAACTTTTTCATTTTGAGAAACGCTTGAGTTACTCGCTCTATTTTCTTTTTGTCGCCGCTTGTCATCATTTCGTTCATAGCGGTTGGCACGATTTGCCACGACACACCATACTTGTCCTTAAGCCATCCACACTGTTCCGCTTCTGGAACTGCGGAAAGCTTACTCCAGTAATAATCTATTTCTTCCTGGGTATCACAGTTAACAATAAAGGAGATGGCTTCGTTGAAAGCAAAATTGTGTTGGCGCGCGCTGTCCATTGCCGCAAACCACAGGTCGCCCAGCTTAAAGTCGGCGAACATGACCGTTCCTTCTTTGTCCGGTTCTTGCCCCACGCCGTAGTGGAGCAGAGCGCCTTTCTTCGAGTTCTTAAACACGGAGAGATAAAAATTAACCGCTTCTTCAGCCTTGCCGCACATGTTACCGACGAACAAGAGGGAGGGGACGATAGTCGGCCGTTCCTCGCCTTCAGGATTCGTCAGTATCAACTGCCAGGAAAGTCCGTATCTGTCCTGGACCCAGCCGTATCGCTCGCTAAAGGGATATTTTTCGAGCGGCATCAAGACGGTTCCACCTTCCGACAACT
>JBQTJG010000211.1:0-2067 GCA_052387355.1 Armatimonadota bacterium
TGAGCGGATCCTCATTTCGAGCGGGAACAGGCCGGGCCACCATCACCCCTCCGCTGAGTGCGCCCCATGCGGGCTGGGGCGCGCAGACGCACGTCTTCGCCGATGGCATCGAAACCGACCTCTGGGCGACGGTCCTGGTGGTTGAGGACGGGCGCGAGCGGGCCAGCCTGGTGGACCTTGACCTCGTCATCCTGACCCAGTCGGAAGCCGACGCCATTCGGACCGAGGTGGCCAGGGTCCTGGAGGTGCCAACCGAGAACGTGCGGGTCTCCCTGACGCACAATCACGCGGGTCCGCCGCCAAGCAACTGGGACTGGGTGGAAGAAGGCAAAGCGGCGCTGGCACGGTACTACGGGCTGCTGCCGGCCATGGCCGCAGGCGCAGCGCGCATGGCGCTCAAGAACCTGCGGCCGGCTCGGATCGGCGTCGGCGCCGGTGAGAGCCGTGTCGCGGTGAATCGCCGTGAGACCGCGCCGGGAGGGCGGCCGGCCACTGGGGTGAACCCGGCCGGTGTGATTGACCCTCACGTCTTCGTCCTGCGCATTGACGGAGCCGATCAGACCCCGATCGCAGCGATCATCGGCTACACGATGCACCCTACGACGATGGGACCGACGAGCCGGCGGATCAGCGCCGACTGGCCCGGCTACCTGAAGCGAACGGTCGAGCAGCTCACCGGGGCAACCTGTCTGTTTGTCCAGGGCGCGACAGGCAACGTGGGACCGGGCCCTGAAGGCTTTACCGACGACGCCCGGGTGATCCGCAAGCTCGGGGCCATGATCGGGTGTGAAGCCGTTCGGGTATACCTGGGCCTGCATCTTCCACCGACGGAGTTCCGGCACGAGCGCATCTGGGAATCGGGCGCACCGTTGGGTAAGTGGGTGCCCGTGCCGATGACAGAGCCAGAGGCGGTGGTGCGCGCGCACGCACGTGAACTCAGGCTGCCGCTGGTAACGCAGCCACCCGTCGCCGAGGCCGAGGCGCGCGCCAATCAGGAGCAGCGCCGGCTGCGCGATCTCATTGCGCGGGGGACGCCTGAGGCCGAGGTCGAGGCTGCGACGTTCGTCACCAAGCGGGCCAACATGGCCCTGACGCGCGCACGCACCTTCGGCGGCCGCAGCGAACTGCCCGTGGAGCTGCACCTGCTGCAGATCGGTCCCGCGGTCCTCGCGGCGATCCCGTGTGAGCCGTTCGCCGAGATTGCGCTGGCGATCAAGTCTCGCTCGCCCTTCCCGCATACGTGGTTTGGCGGGTACGCGGGCCCATGGTCGGGCTATCTCCCGATCCCGGAAGAGTATCCTCGCAAGGGATACGAAGTGGACACGACGCCCTATACGCCTGAGGCTGCCGGCCGCGTGGTCGAGGGCACTGTATCGGCGCTCAAAGACCTCCATCAGCAGTGGGAGACTGCGGCGCAGGACGCCGCAGGAGGTGGACGCCGTGGCCGGGCGTGATGAGGTGCTCGGGGCTTTCTCCAGTCCCATAGACAATCCGCTCGTTCCGAAGTTTCCCATCGCGTTTCGCAACGTGGAGATCGTCACCGTCATTTACCGGACCCGGCCCGAAGCAATCCGGGCGGTCCTTCCCGAGCCGTTGGAACCTGTGAGTGACCATGCGATCATCCACATCTACCGGATGAACGACGCCGAGTGGTTCGGGCGATACCACGAGTCCGCCGTCCAGGTGGAGTGCCGGCTCCCGGCCCGCCTTTCATTGACCGGCCGGGACGAGGAGGGCGCGTTCTCACCTTATCTGTATCTCGAGGGCGACGGCCCGGTCTCCACAGGGCGCGAGGTGTACGGCCAGCCCAAGAAGAGCGGGGAGCCCAGTATCGAGGTCCATGGCGACCTGATCGTCGGCCGCGTGCGCCGGAACACCATCGACATCATCACGGCCACCCTGCCGTACAAGCAGCAGCGGGCGCAGGCCGACGACCTGGAACGCGTTGTCTCGTTTGCGACGAACGTCAACTTGAAGATCATCCCCCACGTCGACGGCACGCCGGCAATCAAGCAAATCACCGCGCGCACGCTTGAGGACCTGAAAGTGTACGAGGTGTGGACAGGC
>JBQTJG010000212.1:0-10006 GCA_052387355.1 Armatimonadota bacterium
GCCCTTAATCTTCGCCCAGCGGGCCATGTTCTCGACGTCCATATCCCGGCTGGTCGCCCGGCTGTATCGGGAGTGCAGATGCAGATCGGCGATAATCCGCATGGTTGTTCCTATCGACTCAGTATATTGGGGTTCTCTCGGGGTTTCGCCACAGGATATGGTAGTTCCTTGTTCCCCACAGGGCCGGCACCGTCGTTCCAGAGAGAGAGCAACGCGGACCCTAGGGCAGCCAACACAGCCGGAGCAAGGCGGCGGTCGCTAATGCTGGCACGGACGGCAGCGGCAAGAACTGGCCGCAGCAGCCTGGACTGATACTGTGTATCGCCGTGCTCCTCCACCGCCTGGCGCAAGCCTCTGTCAGTAGCGAGGGACCGGATGACTGCGGTCACGTGGCGGTCCGATAACCGGTTCCGCGCCTGGCGCACGACTGGCGTAAACCGGACCTCGCGGCCGAAGGCCGCCTGCCACTCTCGTTCGAAGCCTGCGAGCGCCTGGCGCGCTGACTCGGTCCCACCGGCCAGGTCGCGGGCGGCCGCCCGACCCGCGATCTCGCCGGCGAGCATCGAAAAATAGATCCCGCCTCCGCTCGTAGCCTTCACCTGTCCGGCCGCATCGCCGATCACGAGCATCCCGTCCGTGTAGGTCGGCCGCCGCAGGCCCAGAATTGGGATGCGGCCCGCGAGCTTGCGCACCACCTTCGTTCGGCCCATTCGAGACGCGACCGCCGGATGGGACTCCATGAGCCGATCGAGGTAGAACACCGGCGGCCGGTCGGTCAGCCGGGGATCCACGGCCAGCCCCAACCGGCCCCGTCCGCCGCCGATCGGCATCAACCACGCAAAGAACCCCGGCGCGACATCATGGCCAAAGTAAAGGTCGGGGGCATCTTCATCTTCGATCGCCGCACCCTCAATCTCGTACTGCAGCCCGTGTACGAGTGTTCGGCGCGGGCTGATCCCCAGTTGCGACGGCAGGAGGGGGTTGGCGCCTTCGGCATCGATGACGAGCGGGGTGGTAACCGTAAACCGGCGTCCGCGCCGGTCCACCTCGACGCGCAGGGCGGCGGATCGCCGGGGTGTAGCCGCACTGCCTTCGACGCGAGCGACGGTGCGCGCCCTCGCGCCGGTGATCACTTCGACGCCGGCGCCGGCGGCTCGACCGGCGAGGAATCGATCAAAGGGGTTACGGTCGACGACGTACGAGTCCACCGTCGCCCGCCGCACCCATGCGACGGTCCCGTCAGGCGCGTGCAGCGCGGCGGCGCGCAGCGCGGTCTGAATCAGCGAATCGGGCAGGTCGAATCGCCTGAAGGCATGCACAGAGAGTTTCCCGGTGCAGTGCGTCGGACAACCTGCCTCCGGGTGCTCTTCGAGCAGGATCGTCTGCAGGCCAAGCGACGCGCAGGTACCTGCCGCGGTCGAGCCCGCGGGACCGGCGCCGATCACGAGAACGTCGCAGGTCACCGCGCGCTCACCGACAGGGCGGTGTAGAATGCTGGTGGAACGCTGCAGAACCGCTGTACGGGCACATGCGTTAGCATACCATGAAGGCTCTCGCTGAAGGGGTACCGATAATGCGCCAGATCCTCCTGCTCACAATCATGCTGCTCCTGGCGGTCACTGTCCGGACGCCCGCCGGACCATCCGCGCAGTTCGACCGGGGCACGCTGCACATCCACCAGGGCAATCGGCGGGTGACCCTGAACGTCGAGATCGCCCGCTCCGTGGAAGCTCGGTCACAGGGGTTGATGCTCCGCAGATCGCTGCCTGAAGACGCCGGCATGCTCTTCGTCTTCGAGGAGGACGCGCGGTGGGGATTCTGGATGAAGAACACCCTGATCCCGCTGTCGATCGGCTTTGTCGATAGCCGGTGGCGGCTGCTCGAGGTCTTGGATATGAGCGTGGCGGCCGACCCTACGGCAGGACCGTTCCCCATCTATGAACCCAGCCAGCCATACCGGTACGCGCTGGAGGTGAATCAGGGCTTCTTCCAGCGCAGGGGGATCACCCCGGGCGCGCGACTCGAGCTGATCATCGCCAAATAGCCCATGGGCGCCCTGTCTTCGGCGCACGATCGCCTCGAGCAAAAAGAGGCCGAGTTCGCCGCTCTGCGCGACATCAGCCAGGCGATCAGCGCGGCGCTTGACCTGGACACGACACTTCAACTGATCACGCGCAAGACCGCCGAGGTCATGGGGATGGACTCCTGTTCGATCTATCTCCTCGATCCGGCAGGCGAGCATCTGGTGCTGCGTGCCACAACCGGACTGGCGCCCGAGTCGATCGGGCGGGCGCGCCTGCGGCTCGGCGAAGGTCTGACCGGCTATGCGGCCAGCCATGGAGAGCCGGTGTGCAGCAGTGATGCCGCCAGCGACCCTCGGTTCGTCTACGTGCCCGGCACCCGCGAGTACGCCTTCCGGTCGCTGCTCGCGGTGCCGTTGAGGACCGCGGGCAAAGGGCTGGGCGCGATGAACGTCCAGACCACCGCGGTCCACGAGTACGCGCCCGATGAGATCGAGTTGCTGCGCGTGATTGCCGATCTGGCTGCGGGCGCCCTCGAGAAGGCCACGCTGTACGACAGCATGCGCCGCCAGATCATGGAGCTGTCAACGCTGGCGGAAGCCAGCAAGACGATCACCTCGCCGTTGTACCTCGAGGAGATGCTCCGATTGATCGTCGAGATGGCGACGGGTACGTTGGACGCGCGTCTCTGCTCGCTCATGCTGCTCGACGAACAAACCGGCGAACTCGTGCTTACGGCATCGCATCGGGCCGGCGAGCGCTACCAGGCGCGGCCAAGCCTGCGTGCCGGAGAGGGGCTTGTCGGGCTTGTCGCCCAGACCGGCGCGCCGATCGCCGTGCCCGACGTCCTGGAAGATCCGCGGTTCGTCCACAAAGAAATGGCGCGTGAAGAGGGCTTGCGCGGATTGCTCGCGGTGCCCCTGGTCGTCCGCGACAGGGTCATCGGCGTGTTCAACTGCTACAAGGACAGGCCGCACCACTTCACCAGGGAGGAGATCTCGCTGTTTTCCACGCTCGCCAACCAGACGGCGCTGGCGATCGAGAACAGCTCGCTCATCGTGCGCTCGGCGGTGGTCCGCGAGATGCATCACCGCGTGAAGAACAACCTGCAGACCATCGCCATGCTGCTGCGCCTGCAGTTGCGCGAAGGCCGCGAGGTCTCGGGCCGCGAGGTGCTGACGGAGACGATCAACCGTATCCTGAGCATCGCCGCCGTCCACGAGATTCTGTCCGTCGAAGGCTTCCGGCTCATCAATGTGCGCGACCTGCTCGAGCGCGTCACGCGGACGGTCGGCCAGACGATGGCGCGGCCGATGCTACGCGTCGACCTGGCGGTCGAGGGCGACGAATTCTACATGCCGTCGCAGCAGGCCACATCCGTCGCGCTGGCCGTCACAGAGCTGGTCCAAAACGCCCTTGAGCACGCGTTTCCAGACAGAGCCACCGGATGCATTCGCGTCCTGCTGGCGCAGACTGAGCGCGAGTGGATCGTGGAGGTGTTCGACGACGGCGTCGGCCTGCCGGCCGGGGCCGATCCGATGGCGACCGATAACCTCGGGCTCAAGATCGTCCAGACCCTGGCCACGGAGGACCTGAAGGGCCATCTCGGCCTGGAGGGCCACCCTGGCACAGGGACGCGGGCAGTGCTAACGATCCCTCGGATGCGCGAGGTGGGACCAGGCGTGTCCCCGTGAGTCCCCTAATCCGCGTCCTGATCGCCGATGATGAAGCCCTGATCCGCATGGGCCTGCGGACGATGCTCACCGAAGCAGGCTACCAGGTCGTGGGCGAGGCGGGCGATGGCCGCCGGACGCTCGACTTGATCCGCAAGCTCGATCCCGATCTCATTTTCCTGGACATCAAAATGCCCGAGCCGGACGGTCTCGCTGTCGCACAACAGGTGCTCGGTGAGAGCATGCGGCCGGTCGTGCTGCTGTCGGCCTACGGTGATCGCGAGTTCGTCGATCGTGCCAAGCGGCTCAGAATTATGGCCTACCTGGTGAAGCCGATCAAAGAGGCCGACCTGGTCCCGACGATCGAGCTGGCGATGGCGAACTTTCGAACCATCATGGCCCAATCCGAAGAGATCGAGAACCTGGAAGAGGCCCTGGAGATCCGCAAGCTCGTCGAGCGCGCCAAGGGCGTCCTGATGCAGCGCGAAGGCCTGACCGAAGCCGAGGCGTTTGGACGCATCCAGAAGGCGAGCCGCGACTCGCGGCGGCCGATGAAGACCATCGCGCACGAGATCCTGGGCAGCGGCTCCTAGGGCAGCGGCGCCGGAACAGGCGGCGGCGCCGGCGTCGCCGCCGATCCCTCAGCCTGAGCCAGCAGCTTCCGATACACGTAGGCCGAGGCCATGAGGATCGTCGGGAGCGCGACGAAGAGTCCCACGAACAGCGCCAACGCGCCCAGGACCACAATCCCAAACAGCAGCAGACCGAACACGAACAGGTCCCATACTGCGCCCTGCGTGAGTTCCGCGCTGCGGGTCAACGCCGCGCGCGGGCCGAGTCCCTTATCGACCATCAGGAAACCATAGAGGCTGAGCCGGGCTGCGAGGATGATCCCCGGGATGATCAACAGGACGAAGCCGACGGCAACGAAGACCGCGTAGATTAGTCTACAGGCACAGTCCCATGGCCAGCAGTCACTACCTGAACGATCCTCCTCGCGCGACAAGCGACGCCACCCCGAACAGGACCAACGCCGCGAGCACGATCGCCCCTCCCGCGGCAATGTCGAGATAGAACGAGACGATCATACCCGCCACGACTGCGGTCAGGGAGCAGAGCACCGCGATCAGCAGCATGTCGCGGAAACTGCGGGCTAGGCGCAGCGCAGTGACCGCGGGAATCACAAGAAGTGCGCTCGTCAAGAGGATCCCGACGATACGCATCGCCACCACGACCGTGACAGCCACCATTGTGGTCAACAGCAGGTTCAGGGCATCGACCGGAATGCCCTGCACGCGGGCGCCTTCCTCATCGAACGTGATCGCGAAGAACTCCTTGTACAGCACGGCTATAGCGAGCAGTACCACCAGGCCGAGGACCAGGATGACCCAGACATCGCGCGGCTGGACAACGGTGATCGCGCCAAACAGATAGGAGAACAGGTCCACATTGAAACCGTTGGCCAGGCTGATGAGCACCACGGCCACCGCAAAGCCTCCGGACAGGAAGATCGCCAGCGCCGCCTCGCCGAACAACCGACCCGAGACGCGCAGCCGCTCGACGCCGACGGCGCCAACCAGGGCGGCGACCAGCGCTCCGGCGAGCGGATACGTGCGCAGCAGCAGACTGCCGGCCACCCCGGCCAGCGCCACATGTGCAAGGGCATCCGCCATGAGACTGAGCCGGCGCAGAACCAGGAACACTCCGATCATCGGCGCGATGGTGCCGATCATGGCCCCGGCGAGCAGCGCGCGCTGCATGAAGCCGTACTGAAAAATCTCGAGCATCGTCAGCGTCTAGTGCCGGTGCGCGACTATCCGGCTCTCAACCCGATACATCCGGGCAATGGCGCCGGAGTGGATGGCGTCCTGGGGGCTGCCGTGGAAGACGAGCGTCCGGTTAAGGCAGGCGAGTTGCGTGACCTCCTGCGCGATGACCGCGATGTCATGCGAGACGAGGACGAGCGTTGTGCCCATGTCGCGGTTCAACCGGCGTAGCAGGCCGTAAACCGGCTCCTGGGCATCGAGATCCACTCCGACAGTCGGCTCATCGAGCAGGAGCAGGTCGGGGCGGCTCGCCAGCGCCCGCGCGATGAACACGCGCTGCTGCTGCCCGGCGGAGAGGCGTCCGATCAGCCGGTCGCGGTAGTCGGCCATGCCCACCGTCTCGAGGGCGTGCAGGCTGATCTGCCGGTCCTCCGCGTCAAACCGCTTCCCGAGCCCGACCCGTCCACACCGTCCGCTCAGCACCACCTCAAACACGCTGGCCGGAAACCGGGTCTCGAAGGCCACAGCCTTCTGCGGCACATATCCGATCCGATGCCAGTCACGAAACTCGCTGATGTCGACCCCGAACAGCTTCACATGCCCGCAGCCGGGTCGGAGCAGTCCCAGCATGATGCGCAGCAGCGTTGTCTTCCCTGATCCGTTCGGTCCGATCATCCCGAGGAAGTCTCCACGGGAAATTTTCAGACTAACCTCGTCGAGCACACGCTCGGCTGCGTAGCCGAAGCACAGGTGCTCCAACTCAGCGAGCACCGCGCGATCAGCGGCCGCGGAGTCGGGGGCCGCGGGCTCAGCGCTCCCGAGGGCGGGGGCCCCCGGCTCAGCGGCAGTCGAGGCTGGCGGCAAGGCTTCGAAGGTTCTCATCCATCACCGTGAAGTATGTGAGTCCCCGGCCCTGTTCATCAGGCGTCAAGCCCTCGACCGGGTTGAGCACTTGCGTCTGAGCGCCGACCTCGCGCGCGATCGTTTGCGCCACCCGAGGGCTAACCAGGGTTTCGAAGTAGATGATCCGGACGCCGTGGCGCCTCGCGGCCTTCACGACTTCCCGCAGCCGGACCGGCGACGGCTCAGCTTCAGGCGACAGTCCGCTGATCGGGACCATCGTCAGGCCGTACCGACTCGCGAGATAGCCGAAGGCGGAGTGTGTCGTAATGAAGGCCCTCTTCCGGCAGCGGCCAAGCGTGTCCGTGTACCGCACGTGGAGCGCCTGCAGATCAGCCTTCAGGCGTGCGGCGTTTAGCTCGTACGTCGCCTTCCGATCAGGGTCGACCTCTACGAGACCGGCTACGATGTTGTCGACCTGCCGCTGCGCCAGCACGGGATCGAGCCATACGTGAGGATCAAGGCCCTCTTCGCGCTGATCCTTCCTACCCTTCTCCCCAACCTCGTGCTCGGCCTTGACCAGCGGGAGGCCGGCGGAGGCGTTCACGCGTCCGACTGTCGCGGGCAGTCCGGGCAGCAGCTTGTTGATCCATGGCTCGAAGCCAGCCCCGTTGTAGACGAGCAGCCGGCTCGTGTTCAGCGCCGCGACGTCCCGCAGCGTGGGCTCGTAATCGTGCGCCTCGGCGCCCGCTGGGACCAGATTGCGGACCTCGACCCGCGCGCCCCCGATCCGTCGGGTGAATTCATGCAACGGATAGAACGACGCGACGATTGAGATCGCCTGCTCGGGGACCGAGGGCTGAGCCGTCTTCGAGGGCGCCAGGGCCCGCGGGTGCGTACCGCATCCCGAGGCGACCGAGGCGCAGACAAGCAGCACGAGAACGATGCGCATGCGCACGGTGACTCGACGTCACACTCAGACCGTGACGGCCTCTGGGGAGACCTGGCAGCGTGCACAGTACCCGTAGAATTCGACCTGGTGCCCAGTCACCCGAAAGCCGGACGACAGGCGACGCGGAGGGCGCACGAGACACAGTTCAAGAGGCTCCCACTCCCCACAGACAAGGCAGACGAGATGGTCGTGGTGCTTGGCCGCAAGGCCGTAGCGCACTTTACCGTCCCCGACGTGAAGCGGCTCCACAAGCCCCTCACGCACGAAACGGTCAAGCGCACGATAGACAGTCGCCAGCCCGATTGGGTGGCTGCCCCGTAGGACGCGCCGGTACAGTTCCTCAACCGTGATGTGGCAGTGCGCCGCCTGCATGGCGCGCAGAATGACGCCGCGCTGCCAGGTGTTGCGCTTCCGCGGGGCCGCCCCGGACCTCGGCATCCGCCGTCTCCTGTTCTTGAGAACCATTTTCACTTGGCATCGTGGATCGTAGCCCCACAGGGAGGGTCTGTCAAGCAGGCTGCCGCCTCGAACTCATCTTGAGTGTTTCTTGCGGATGTAGCGCTCATCGCATTGGTCCTGACATTCTTCAGTGCAACAGCCTGGCTGATTCCTCACCGGTGCTGATCCTGCTCGTCCGGCCGCTGGGCGCCTACATGGCCCGGGTGTTTCAGGGCGAGCGGACAATCCTGGACCGGCTTCTGCGCCCCATTGAGCGTCTGATCTACCGCCTCGCAGGAGTCCGGCCAGACGATGAGATGTCGTGGAGCACATACGCCGTGGCCATGGTCTGTTCAGCCGCGCCGGAGTGCTGCTGCTCTACGCGCTCCAGAGGCTCCAGGGGTGGTTGCCGTTCAACCCGCAGGGGTTTGGCCCCGTCGCGGCCGACCTCAACTTCAACACGTCGGTGTCATTCGTCACCAATACGAACTGGCAGAATTACGGTGGGGAAACCACCATGAGCTACCTCGCGCAGATGGCGGGGCTCACCGTGTAGAACTTCGTCTCGGCCGCCACTGGAATCGCGGTCTTGATCGCCTATGTCCGCGGCCTGGCTCGCCACAGCACGCGGCTGCTCGGCACATCAGCAACCTGCGCCGGAAGCTCGAGCCAGATCCGGCCCGGCCCCGCTACATCTTGACCGAACCTTGCGTCGGATACCGCCTCGCGGTCATCGACTGAAGCGCACACCCGGCTAGCGGCAGGGCGCGCTTCCCGCGTCGCGGAACGTCTTGCCTGCCTCCGGCACGAACTCCCAGTCGAAATGCGCGGGCCGGAGCGTCAGCTTGAGGACGCCGAACGTGCCTGTCTGCTGTGCCTCGCTGTTCGGGGCGACGGTGCGGAAGGCGTAGTGGCTGCGGCCGCCGGTTCCCACAGTGAACTGACGGATGCCGCGCGCGGGATCGCGTCGGCCCAGCGGATCCTGCGGACCGAATCGCTCGTACAGGTGGTCGTGCCCGCCGAGCACGACGTCGACCGCGCCCGCGTAAAGCTCCTGCCAGATCCACTGCATCTTCGCGTGAGGGCCGTGGAGTCCTGAACTGAAGCGCGGGTGGTGCCAGTAGGCGACGGTGCACGTCGTGCGCGTCGCGGCCAGCACGCGCCGCAGCCACGCCGTCTGCGGCGCGTCGGGACCGCAGCCCCCGATTAACTCACAGTTACTGTTTAGCGAGATCACCAGCCAGCCCCCAAGCGTGTAGCTGTAGAATCCCTGGCCGGGTTCACCCGCGGCCGCTCCAAAGTATCTGAAGTACGGGGCCGCGCGCGGCGTGTGATAGTCGTGGTTCCCAGGCGACGGGCGGAGGCGTGCCTTGTGGCGGCCCCACGTCGGATCGAAGCAGTTGGCGAACTCGGCGTCGGTGCCGTCAGGGTAGACGTTGTCGCCGGTCGTGAAGACCGTGCCGGGAATGCCGTCGAGCAGGCGCGCCGTGGCTTCGTCGCCGTCGCCGTCGCAATGGGCGATGTCGCCAGCACCGACGAGGGTCGCCGGAGCCTGGGCGTCAACCGTCCGCAGAACGCCCGGCCCGACTAGCGCGCTCAGCAACAACGCGATGAGAGAGATGGTGATCGTGGTTGCCCGGTACGGTCGCACGGCGAAGGAAATTCTACCTTACTCCCCCGCGTGGCCTCTGAGTGTGAAAAGAAACTAGCGCGACCGGACCGGGGAAGTCAGATGGGGATGCGACGGTGCGCCTCAGTTGCCCACTGGGCGCCGCGGGAAGTTCATTCGCCGCTTTGCGCCGGACCACCGTGCCGGATTCGGTAGTCAGCGCGTTCTCCCCCGGAATCCCGGCCGCGCTATCTTGATACTCGAAAGCCATTGTGACGGCGCGTGATCCGACAGGCATCCCGGAAACAGAACGCGAGAGCGAATGGAAGCCCTCGCCCTCGCAGGTGCTTCCTCTTCGGCAACCCAGCCGACCACACTTGTCTTTGTGGCCCTGTGGTTTTGCGTCCCCGAATCGCTCCGGGTTTGCCCGTTCGGAGGTACGTCACGCTATTCAGATGTACTTTTATCCTACCCCCTCCCGGCGATTTGTCAAGAGGTTTCTGCGGTTTCCTGCGCCCGCTGCCACGACGATGCGGTGTACCTGCTCGCATCGTTCTGTACCTCCCTTGCAGATGTTCCCAAACAATCCAACGCACACCACCCGAAAAGGGTTGCCTGCATAAGAGGTCACCCTGGCGCTGCTTCCTGAGATCGGCTGGCCTGACCGAGGTGTGAAAAGGGTCCATTCTGGGCACTTGCATCTATAA
>JBQTJG010000213.1:0-19117 GCA_052387355.1 Armatimonadota bacterium
CACGTACACCGACACCCTGGCCGGCTGGAGCCACGCTGAGCTGCTCGCGGTCATGGGCGTCCACATCCTCGTGGGCGGGATCATCAGGACGAGCATCCAGCCGAACATGCAGCGGCTCATGGATGACATCCGTGAGGGCAGGCTGGACTTTGTGCTGACAAAACCGGAAGATGCGCAGGCTAGTGTGAGCGTCAGGGAGGTCCAAATGTGGCGGATGGTGGACATCGTGCTGGGCCTGATCGTGGTGGGAACCGCAGTGGGCCAGTTGGGCGGCGCCATCGGGCTCCGAGAGTCGCTGCTGTTCGCCGTTGCCCTGCTGCTGGGTGCGCTGATGATCTACAGCTTCTGGCTGATGCTGACGACTGGCGCGTTCTGGGTGGTGCGAATCGACCATGTCATTGAGCTCTTCCAAGGCGTGTACCAGGCCGGACGCTGGCCGGTGGACATCTATCCCCGCGGGCTCCGGTTGGGCTTGACCTTTCTTGTACCGGTGGCTTTCGCCGTGACCGTGCCGGCGGCGGCGCTGACAGCGCGGCTGACGCCTCAGACGCTGCTGGAAGCAGCGGCACTTGCGGCACTGCTGCTCGCCCTCTCCCGCTGGGTTTGGAAAGTGGGGCTACGGCACTACACCGGTGCGTCCGCTTGAGAAGACATGCTACTTGATCGCCTTGACGACCGCCATCGAGTCCGCCCACCAATAGGTGCAATCCTCCGGAGGAGCCAATGACCGGACAACACTCAGGGAGAACGAGCCAAAAGACTGCAAGAGGAGTCTTTGATGCGTGCGACTGAGGGAATCGGCTTCACTCGTGAAATAGGTAAAAACGCCTCCCCTCCGTAACACAGCGGCAGCCGTTGGGAAGAAGGGTTCCGCGAAGATACCTGGGCGCTGGAACTCATCTTCACTGGTGGGATAGGCATCAAAGAAGACTCCATCATAGGTGCCCAACTGATCGAGAACCTGCTGCCATTCTCCGTGAATGACGCGAATGTCTCTATCCGGATACTGCGTCCTCCATCGCTGAAACGCGGCGACCACGTCATCGTTGCATTCGATGATGGTATGGGAATGAACGCCGCACTCTTGGATATGCGTCGCGGAAATTCCCATCCCGAAGCCGACCTCCAGAATGTCGCCATGGGCTTCGCCGACGAGATTCGCCATGACCCTCATCAGAGGGCGCTCCCAGTCCTGCATGACCTGCTGCCCCTCGATGACGAGTTGGGAGCCATCGTACCGAGCCTTGCTCGTGGCCCACGCGGCAGCGATCGGCGCTCGCTTCGACCCGGCCACAAACCCCTTGGATGCAGCATGGGCATGCCGGAGGTTCTCCGCGAACTCATTGAGCGCTTTCCCGAGAATCGCATGTCTTTGGCTCTCTCGAGGCGGTTGGATGAAGTTCTTGTCCCGCGTTCTGAGCACGAGCTCGAACTCCGGATACCGACGGATCCAGATGTTTCTGCTTCGCATCAACTGCCCAAGCCTTCGCAACCCTGCAGACATCCACTTCCCAGTGATCATCTCGTCGTTCCCGCTGCCGCCAATGCGTCCGCCAGCGCTTCCACCAGATGCTTCGCCCGCCGGCCCGTCCCGTGCGCGATTTGCTGGCGGCACGAGACGCCCATGACGACCACGTCGGCGTCTGACGGCAGCCGCCGCACGGCCGGCAGCAGACGGCGCTCGCCGATGGCCATCGAGATGTCGAAGTGCTCGTGTTCGAAGCCGAAGGACCCGGCCATACCGCAGCAGCCAGAGTCGATCTCTTCGACGTCGAATCCCGCGGCCCGCAGCACGCCGACGGCCGGCCGGGTCCCCACCATCGCCTTCTGGTGGCAGTGACCGTGGAAGAGTACCCGGCGGCTCGCCGGAGGGGTGCCATCGGCGGCGTCTGCAGGGCCGGCTGAAGATGCCGGCCACCCATACTGCTGGAAGTGCGTGTGAAGGAATTCGTCGATCAGCAGCGCGTGTTCCGCAAGCAGCCGCGCGTCAGCCCCGGGCAGCAGATCCGGAACTTCATCCCTGAACGTCAAGAGACACGAGGGCTCGCAGCCGACGATAGGGATGCCGGCCTGCGCGAACGGCAGGAGCCGCTTGAGGTTGGCCTCGGCCTGCGCTCTGGCGTAGGTCAGCAGTCCCTTGCTGATCATCGGCCGGCCACAGCAGACGACCGGCGGAACCAACACCTCATACCCGAGCCGCTCCAACACGGCGACCGCGGCGCGGCCAATCTGAGGATAGTTGAAGCGCAAAAAGGTGTCGGCAAAGAGCGCGACCTGCGGGCGCGTACTGCTCCCCGCGGGACCCGCATGCGCCCCCGACCCCATGTGCTGGCCGTTTCGCGAGTGGACGTGGCGCTGCCACCAGGCGTCGAACGTCGGCCGCGCGAACGGCGGCAGCGGCCGGCGGCGGTCGATGCCCACGACTCGTTCCAGCAGCCAGCGCGCGGGCGCTGACTGCGCCGCCCACGTTGAGACCGGCGCAAAGCGGGTGCCGAGCCGGTTGAGCGCGTGAATGTTGCCGAACAGCCGCGCGCGCAGCGGGTAACCGTTGGCCTCGTAGTACCGGGCCAGGAATTCGTACTTCAACTTCGCCATGTCCACGTTCGCCGGGCACTCCGCCTTGCAGCCCTTGCACTCCAGACACAGGTCGAGCGCGTCATACATGCGGCGTCCGGTGAGTTCGGTCGCGGGCAGGACGCCGGAGAGCGCAGCCCGCAGGAGGTTGGCGCGTCCGCGTGTAGAGTGCTCTTCCTCCCGCGTCACCATGTACGATGGGCACATCGTGCCGTCGATCGTCTTCCGGCAGGCGCCGATCCCGCTGCACAGCTCGATAGAAGCAGCCATCCCGCCGTCACGGCTCCAATCGAAATGCGTCCGAACCGGTAGGGTCCGGTACGCGGGCCCGTAGCGCAGGTCCTCGGTCATGGCAGGCGCATCCACGATCTTGCCTGGGTTCATTTGTCCCTGAGGGTCGAAGGCGGCTTTGACCGTGTGGAACGCCTGATAGATCGTCGATCCAAAGAAGCGCTCCAGGAACCAGCCCCTCACCAGGCCATCGCCGTGCTCGGCGCTCATCGCGCCGCCGAACTCGATGACGAGTTCCCCGACGGCCTCGGCGATCGCGCGCATCGTTTCGACCTGCCGCGCGTCCTTCAGGTTGACGAGCGGCCGCACGTGGATGCACCCGACGCTGGCGTGGGCGTAGAACGCGGCCTGGATGCCGTGGCGATCGAGGAGCTCCTTGAACCGGCCGATGTACGGCGCCAGGCGCTCGGGCGGGACTGCGGTGTCCTCGACAAAGGTGATGGGTTTACTGTCGCCCTTGATCCCCTGCAACAGCCCCTGTCCGGCCTTGCGGATCCTCCAGATACCGTCCTGCGAGGGAAAATCCACCGCGCGCACGACGGCGTATCCCATCCCGGCCGCCGCCAGGGACCGCGCCATCGCGTCGAGGCGATCGAGGACGTCATCGCGGCGCTCTCCGGCGAACTCGACGACAAGGATGGCCGCCGGATCACCTTCCACGAAGGTCATACGGCGCGCATAGTCCGGCTGCGCCCGCGTCATGTCCAACACCATCTTGTCGATCAACTCGACCGCGGAGGGCCCATGCGGCAGGATCACCTGTGTCGCCTCGAGGGCTCCCAGCAGATCGTGGAAGTGGACGACCGCGACTGCCGCGTGCGACGGGCGCGGCACGACCCGGACCGTCGCCTCCGTGACGATCCCGAGCGTGCCTTCCGAGCCGACGATCAATCTCGCCAGATTGAAGGGGCGCAGGAACATCTCCGGCAGGTTGTACCCGGCAACGCGCCGCAGGATCCTGGGATACCGGCGCTCGATCTCCGCCCGGTTCGCCTCGGCCGTCTCGAGCACCGCACGGTACAGCCGGCCCTCCCTCGAGGACTCCTGGCGTTTGCCTGCCAGCGCATCGTCATCCAGGGGACCCAGCGTGAGATCCGTCCCGTCCGAGAGCATGACGTGGAGCGCGAGGACGTGGTCGACCATCTTCCCGTACACGATCGAGCGCGCCCCACAGGAGTTGTTCCCGATCATGCCTCCAAGGGTGGCGCGGTTGCTGGTCGCGGTATCGGGACCCAGGCGGAAGCGGTGCGGCGCGAGCGCGCCGTTGAGCACGTCCTGCACCACGCCCGGCTGGACGCGCGCCTGGCCCCGCCCGATGTCCATCTCGAGAATCCGGTCCATGTACTTGGAGCAGTCGATCACCACGGCCCGGCCGACCGCTTGCCCGGCCAGGCTGGTGCCGGCCCCGCGAGGGAGCACCGGCACCCCGTCTTCGGCACACAGCCGCAGCGCGGTCGCGACATCCTCGGCATCGCGCGGCAACACCACGCCGATCGGCATGATCTGATAGATGCTCGCGTCAGTGCTGTAGAGGACGCGGGAGACCCGGTCGAACCGGACCTCGCCTTTGACAGAGGAGGTGAGTTTCCGAGCCAGGAGGTCGAAGCTGCGTTCCGCGGTCACCGTCGCACGCGGGTGATTCGTTGCCTGCCTGCCGATTCCCTTGCTACACTGGAACTGCTCCGTACGTCGCCACGACGCCGGCAGCGAGGGAGACAGATGCTGGAGCTCGTGAACCTGGTCGACGTCGTCTACCGGGTTCTCAACCTGCTCATCTTCGTCCGCATCATCCTCACGTGGATTCCTGGAATGAACATGGGTCATCCGGTCGTCAGGCTCGTACATCAGATCACGGCGCCGATCATTGAGCCGATCCGCCGCCTGATGCCTCCGACGGGCGGATTCGACCTTTCACCGATGGTGGCCGTCATGTTGTTGTATCTCGCGCGCAACCTGCTGGTCGACGTCCTGCTGGCGCTGTGACCGGCGGGACCCAACGGAGGGAGCCGACGTGGTCCAGGCATACGTGCTGATGCGCATCCTGCCGGGAAAGCTCTCGGACGCGCTGGGGCAGATCCAGCGCACCCCGGGTGTCAAGATGGCGCACGCGGTGACAGGTCCCACGGACATCATCGCCTACGTGGAGACCGAGAGCATGGACACGCTGGGCCGGCTGATCGTCTCGCGGTTTCAAGAGACCGTCGGCGTCACGCGGACGACGACGTGCGTGGTGACGCCCGTCAGCCGAGCGTGATCCGGGTCGTCGGCTCGTAGCGGGGGAGCGCCCAGATTGCCACCAGAGCCACCAGAGATAGGCCCACTGTCGCCATGAGCGTCAGGGACAGTCCGATCCGGTCGGCGATCGCCCCAAGCAGCGTCAGGCAGAGCCCGGCCGTTCCCCAGGCCATACCGGTCACGAGACTGCTGGCCAGGCTGGTACGGCGCGGCACCATCTCCTGGGCCATCACGACGCTCACCGGCGCGGACAGGTAGATGGCGAACCCGCCCAGGGCCAGAGGCACGAGTCCCCATGCGCTGCTGGACAGGCCGAAGAGGATCAGGAACGGCGCGCCGAGGATGAAGGAGAGGCTCATCACCGTGCGCCGGCCGATGCGGTCCGAGGCTAACCCTCCGACGAGCCCTCCCAGCGCGCCGATCCCGCCGAACAACAAGACCGCGGTCCCGCCGACGATCAACGACTGACCACGGTCGCGCAGGAGCAGCGGCAGGAAGAGGATGTGCACGAGAGTGATGATGCTCCTGATCACGACGATCACCCAGAGCAGTGCGATCGACCTGCCGTGCGGCTGGAAGTCGGTGCGCAACGCTCCTGGAGGCTGCTCCCGGACTGTGCGCCACGAGCGCACGAGCCACCAAATGACCAGGCAGGACGCGACGCCGGGAATGACCGCGACGGCCGTCCCGGCCAACCCAAGGGCGCCCAAGACCGCGGCCAGATAGAGTGGACCCAACGCGTAGCCGAACTCCCCTCCGGCCACGAAGATCGACAATCCGGCGGCCCGGCGATCGCCGCTGGCGGCGCCCGCGAACCCGAATGACTGCGGGTGGAACGCCGCGACACCCGCGCCGGCCAGGAAGAGCAGCCCGAGCATCATGGGATAGGACCGGACCAGACCGATCAGCCCCATGCTCGACACCACGACCATCGGGCCGAGGATCGTGAACACCGGTCGCGTAACCCTGTCAGCTGCGATCCCAAAGAACAGCTGGCCGAACGCGCCCGCCACGTTGAAGACAGTTCCCATGAATCCTGCCAGCGTGAGTGACAGGTCGAATTTCGAGACCACGAGCGGGAGGAGCGGCGCCAGAAACGAGGCGTGCAGGTCGCTGGTAAAATGCCCGAAGGCCATGATAATCACGCGCGACCAGCACGGCTTCCGCGGCCGCGCCGACGTGGTCTCGGCTCGTGGCTCAGTTTCTGTGACCACGCCCGTGGGGACTACTGTGCCTCGTCAGGCACGAACACCTCGTTTGCACTGCTGAAGGCGCCGCCGGGCCGCGGACCTCCTGAGATCACGAAGATTCGATCGCCGATCGCAACGGCGGCAAGCCCGTGCCTGGGCGTGGGCATCGGCGCGCGGGCGCTCCAGGTGTTGGTCGCGGGATCGTACATCTCGTTCTCGGGGTAGGTCGTCGGCCGGCCCAACTCTCCCCCGAACACGTAGATCCGACCTCCGACGACCGCCGCCGCGATGCCGCTGCGCGCCGTCGGAATCGGCGCACCGGCGGTCCAGGAATCCGCGGCCGGATCGTAGATCTCAGTCACGTTGATGTTGCGACCGCCGCCGCGCCCAACGAAGGTGTAGATCTTCCCGCCGACGGCGGCCGCCGCATGGTGATTGCGTGGCGTGGGGATCGGCGCGCGGAGGCGCCACGTGTTTGTGGCGGGATCATATTCCTCGGTGATCGGCGTATCGGTCTGCCCGGGCCCGGTGCCCGAGAATATGTAGATGCGCCCACCCGCGGCCGCGGCCGCCAGCCCGCCTCGCGAGACCGCCATCGAGGTCCGGGGCATCCAGAGATCGGCTCCCGGATCATACTCCCAGACGGCGTTTGTTGGGTTCCAACCGTTCGTGAACCCTCCAAGGACAAACACGCGCGCGCCAACGGCGATCATCGCGGCATGATGCGCGGGCACCGGTAACGTCGCGCGGCGACGCCAGGCGTTAGCCGAGACGGTGTACTCCTCGTGCGCGCCGGTGATCGCCCCTGGGACGAAGCCGCCGACGATGTAGATCCGCTCGCCAACCGCGGCGCCGGCCACCTCGGTGCGCTCGGACAGCAGAGGGGCCCGGGTCTCCCACCGCCCCAGGCTCGCCGGGGCGGCCGTGGCGACCGTGGCAGCGCAAGCAACGCTGAGAGAAGGACGGTGACCGAGAGCACCCGCAGAGTAGGCCTCCAGGAGCGCAGTTAGCGCGACCGCGCCGTCCGCCGCGGCCTGCGGGCGCGCCGCCGCGCCGCCTGCAGGCGCGCCGCCGCCTTCTTGTGGCCGTCACGCCCTATCAGGGTTTCTTCCCACGTCACGATGCTGTGGAAGAACTGGTGATCGCCCTCTTCCAGGCCGCGGGTCACCTCGGTGATGTGCATCGAGGCGGCGCCGAACTCCTTGAGTGCATACTCAACGGCGGCCTCGGGCTTGGCGTCGTTGCCGCACGTGAAGATGTCGAGGGCGACATAACCGTACTCAGGCCAGGTGTGGACCGACAAATGGGATTCTGAGATGACCACCACGCCGGACACGCCGTTGGGAGAGAATCGATGGAACGAGATCGACCAGACAGTCACCCGCGCCACCTCGGCGGCGCGTACCAGGATCCCCTCGACGGACTCGACCTTGCCAATGATCTCGGGGTTGCAGCCCGAACCCTCGGCGATGTAGTGATGCCCAACTGGTTCCACCTCCCACCTCCCCCATGCCCACGTCTATGATGGCCGCACGAAATCCCATACTAGAATTCGACGCCGGATGTGTCAACGCATGTTCGTCTGTGCGTCCGTGCGGCCGTGCCGGCCGTGCAAACAGTTTTTCCCCACAATTCGCCCGCATGTCACCCTACATCCGCAACCGGGGATCCAGCGCGTCGCGCACCGCGTCCCCGAGCAGGTTGAACCCCAGCACCGTCAACATGATGGCGAGGCCGGGGAACGTGACACTGTGCGGAGCCAGCCGGATGTACTGACGGGCATTGCTCAGCATCGCGCCCCACTCCGCGGCCGGCGGCTGCGCTCCCAGGCCCAGGAAGCCCAGGGCGGCAGCGGTCAGGATCGCCGAGGCGATCTGCAGGGTTGATTGGACGATGATCACCGCCATCGTGTTGGGCAACACGTGGCGCCAGACGATGCGTCCGTTGGTGGCCCCGAGCGCCCTCGCCGCATCGACGAATTCCTGTGAGCGCAGCGCGAGCACCTGTCCGCGTACGAGACGCGCGTAGGTGGGAATCGACACGATCCCGACCGCTACCATGACCTGGGGCAGGCCGACGCCCAGGATCGCGACGAGCACGATCGCCAGGAGCACGCCGGGAAACGCCAGCATGATGTCGATCAGACGCTGGGTAAGGAGATCCGGCCAGCCGCCCAGATAGCCTGATATGGCGCCGATCGGCACGCCGAAGCCGACGCCGATCGCCACAGCGATGATCCCGATGACCAGCGAGAGCCGCGCACCGTAGATGATCCGGCTCAGCAGATCGCGGCCCAACTCATCGCGGCCCAACCAGTAGGCGGCGTCCGGGCCTTTCAGGGTCTTTTCCAGGTCAATCTCGTAGGGATCGTATGGCGCCAGCAGCGGTGCAAAGACCCCGGCGGTCAGAAACAGTATCAGGATCCCCAGACCGATCAGGCCGGCGCGATTACGGCGGATCTGAACCCAGATCATTCGGACGCGGGTGCGCGAAGGACGCGCGGGAATCGTCGGGGCAATCGTGTGCGCGGTGGCCATTACGGCGCTCGCTGGATGGCGGCGCCCCACGTAGTGCTGCCCCTAGTTGTAGTGAATGCGCGGGTCGACGACGGCATAGAGCACATCGACGGCAAGGTTGACCAGCACGAAGGCCAGCGCCACCACCAGGACGGACGCCTGCACGATCGGGTAGTCCCGGGCCAGGATGCCCTCGATGAGAAGTCGGCCCACGCCCGGCCAGGCAAAAACGCTTTCGGTGAGGACCGCGCCGGACAGCAGCGTCCCCATCTGCAGGCCGACCACGGTGATCACCGGGATCAGGGCGTTGCGGAAGGCGTGGCGGTTGACGACCGACGGTTCGGCGAGCCCTTTGGCGCGCGCGGTGCGGATGAAGTCACTCCGCAGCACCTCGAGCATGCTGGAGCGCGTCATCCGGGCGATGATCGCCGCGGTCGCCCCTCCGAGCGTCACGGCCGGGAGCACGAGATGCGCCAGCGAGCCGGTCCCAACCGCCGGCAGCCAGCCCAGCCGCACCGCGAATATCAGGATCAGCATCAGCCCGGACCAGAAGACCGGCATCGAGAGCCCGGCCAGCGCCACGAGCATCACGCCGGTATCGACCAGTGAGTACGGGCGCACCGCTGAGACCACCCCGGCGGTCACCCCGACCCCGACGGCAACCAGCAGACCCGCGAGCGTGAGCTGGAGTGTATTCGGAATCCTCGCCCAGAGTTCGATGGCCACAGGCGCCCTCGATCGAATCGAACGGCCGAGGTCGCCGCGCAGCAGGTTGCCCGTGAACGACGCGAACTGCGCCAGCAGCGGCCGGTCGAGTCCCAGGTCCTTGCGGATCGCCTCGACGAACTCCTTGGTCGCGGCCTCGCCCGCGATGATCTGCGCCGGGTCGCCCGGGATCACCCGGACCATCGCGAACACCACGAACGCCACACCAAAGAGGACCGGAATGGTCAGGAGCAGGCGCTTGACGATGTAGGCCCACATGCGCGTCAGACGCGAGAAGGGGAGAGGAAGCCGTCCCTCTCCCCTCGCCCCGCTAGGTGTCTGTGCCCGCTAGCGTCGCAGCCACGCCCGCGTCAGCATGACGCGCTCGGCGGGGTGAATGATCACGCCCTGCGCGGCGTTCCGAACGCCGGTCACCTGAGACTCACTGTGCAGGAAGAGCCAGGCGGCGTCGTCCATGATGATCCTCATGGCTTCAGCGTAGATCTTGTCGCGCTCTCCTTGGTCGATGGTCACGCGGCCGCGATCGAGCAGCGCGTCCACCTGAGGATTCGAGTAAAAGCCGCGGTTAAAGCCCACCGGCGGGAATTGCGACGAGTGGAACAATGCGTAGAGCCCATAGTCGGCGTCACCGGTCACCGTGCCCCAGCCCAGCATGTACATCTGAATGTCGTTTTGCTCCTTGGGCCGCGCGGTCAGGGCGATGTACGCGCCGAACTCCAGCGTCCGGAGTTCCAGCTCGATCCCCGCGCGCCGGGCGAGCCCCTGGATGCTGGCGGCAACCTCGGCGTCCCGGATGTACCGTCCCGACGGGTGGTGGAAGACGGCGCGCAGCGGCCTGGACCGGCTGTAGCCAGCCTCGCGGAGCAGCGCCTCGGCTCGCTCGATGTCCCAATCATAGGTCTGGACTCTCGAGTAACCCTCGACGTTCGGCGCGATGGGCGCGTCGGAGACGCGCGCGGTACCGGCGAGGGCGGATGAGACGATCGCCCGCTTGTTCACCGCGTAGTTCAGGGCCTGGCGCAGCCGCTTGTCGGTGAACGGCGGCCGTGACACATTGAATGCCACGTAGATTGTCCGGAGGCTGGTGGACACCTCGATGGCGACATCGCGGCTGGTCTTCAAGCGCTCGATCTCGCGCGGCGGCACGCGCACGGCCACATGGATCGACCCGGCCTCCAGGGCCGCGAGCCGGGCGCCATCGTCGGGGATCACGCGGAACTGCACCTCGTCAAGGAAGGCTTTGTCCCCCCAATAATCGTCGTTGCGGCTGACCACGACGCGATCGCCGCGCACCCATTCCTTGAACCTGAACACGCCGGTGCCGACCGGCTGTCGTCCATAGTCGGCGCCCAGGCGCCGGATGGCGGTGGGGCTCTGCATCCCCATGCCGCCGTGGGTCAGGTGCGCCAGCAGCGGCGCAAACGGCGCGTCGGTGACGAGCCGGATTGTGGAGGCATCGACGACCGAGACGCTCGTGATGCGGCTGATCAGGAACCGCCACGGCGAGCGGGTGGCCTGATCCAGCACTCGGTCAAGATTGAACTTCGCCGCCTCGGCGTCAAACGGGCTCCCGTCATGGAACCGCACGCCCGGTCGGAGCCGGATGGTCCAGGTCTTCCCATCCGGGGCAACGGTCTGCGAGAGCGCCAGGCTCGGTCGGACCTTACCTTCCGCGGTCAGCGCAAAGAGGGTCTCGACGAGGTGCTCCAGGATGGTGAACGTAGGCGCGTCGGTGGCGGTAGCGCTGTCGAGGATCACCGCGTCGGTCCCGGAACCGACGAGAAGCGCGCCGCCGCGGGTCGGGGTCACGGCCGGGGCGGCTGCGGCTGAGAGGCCAAGGCCCGCGGTCAAGACGATCATGGCGAGCACAATCAGGAATCTGCGCACGCGATCTGATCCCTCCTTATAAGGAACCTTTGGATAAGGAACCTTTGGATAAGGAACCTTTGGATAAGGAACCTTTGGGGCGTTTCTCCTGCAGACGGATAGTACTAGAACGGGCTCCGAAGCGCAACGGCCGCAGGCGGGCGGCGCCTGGCGCGAATCACGGCGCGCGGGCCGCCTCTCTATGCGGACCGGGATCGTTCGCGCAGGAACGACACCGCGATCGGGAGTACCGAGAGCACGATAACGGCCAGGATCACCAGGGTGAAGTGGCGCTTCACCGCCGGCACGTTGCCGAAGAAGTATCCTCCGAAGACAAAGATAGCGATCCAGGCCAGGCCGCCTGCGACGTTGTACACGGCGAAGCGGCGGTACGTCATCCGGCCAAGCCCGGCGACAAACGGTGCGAACGTCCGGATGATGGGCACGAACCTCGCCAAGACGATGGTCTTGGCGCCGTACTTCTCATAGAACTGATGCGTGCGGTCGAGATAGTCCTTCTTCAAGTAACGAACCTCACCCTGGCGAAGGAGTCTCGCGCCCAGGGAGCTGCCGACCCAGTAGTTGACCGCATCCCCTGCCACAGCGGCCACCGCAAGCGACCCAGCAAGCCACCAGACATCCAGCGAACCCCTCGCCGCGAGCGCACCCGCCACGAAAAGCAGCGAATCGCCTGGGAGGAACGGCGTGATCACCAGACCCGTCTCACAGAAGACGATGAGGAAGAGGATCAGGTACGCCCACACACCGTAGGTCTGAATGACGGCGTCCAGATACTGATCGAGATGCAAAACGATCGTGACGAGTCTTTCCAAGAGTTCCATGGACGCCGACCGGCCTTCAGGACTCCTGCGAATGTGGAAGGGCGAGCCCCGCACCGGCGGCCGTCGCGCCTGGTGCTCTTGGGCGGCGGGCGCGCGCTGCATAGAGTGCGGCGTCGGCGCGCGCGATGAGGGTGTCGGCGTCACCGCCGTTCTCCGACGCCGTGGCGATGCCGGCCTCGACCGTCAGAAACACCCGCTCGCCGCGCACCACGAATGGCGAGGAAGCCACGAGGCTCGCCAGCCGGGAGGTCGCGGCGCTCCCCTCAGGACGATCGGTGCGCGGCAGAATGAGCGCGAACTCGTCGCCCCCGAAGCGGAAGACCAGGTCGCCCGGGCGCACCGCGCCGTCGAGGAGCCGGGCAAATTGCTGGAGGATCACATCGCCGGCCAGGTGACCGTGTCGATCGTTCACCGCTTTGAAGGCGACGAGGTCGAGCAGCACGAGCGTGAACGGCATCCAATCGCGCAGTTCCCGCTTGAACTCTTCCTCCAGCCGGATCCGAAAGTGCCGCCGGTTGTACAGCCCGGTCAGCGGATCGGTGATTGAGAGGCGCTCGACCGCTACGAGCGCTTCTTCGAGACGTCGGTTGGCCTCAGCAAGGCGCTCTGCAACCGCCCCGGCGTCGTAGGCGCCCTTCAGCGCGACGCTCGCGAGGAGCCAGGAGGCGAACCCCAGCAGCGCGCCGGTGTTTCCGAAGGACTGGAACAGCAAGGCGATAATGAGCCCGACCGGCGCCATGCTCGCCGACAGTAGGAAGGCGCGCAGCGCGACAGGCGGTCGCAACGCGGCCGGCACATCGGCCTGGGCCCACCGGCCGGCCAGGGTGAACATCGTATTGGCCAGGGCGTAGACCCCGCCGGCGATTGCGAACATGGCCAGCCCCCGGGAGGTGATCGCTGTCCCGCCAGCCGGGTGCGTCAGGGTCGCGGCCAGGGCGATGCTACATACTACGTTGCCGAGATCGAACGCCGCCCGCCAGACCGTTCGTTTTGCGCGTATCCAAAAGACGGTCAGACTCAATACGCTCAAAATGACCGGCGCCTGCCATCCAAACAGATAGAGCGCTGCCAGCGAGATGCCGCTCTGTGGGTTGTAACTGATGCCCACCGGCAGTGCGAAGACGATCGCCGCCGACAGCGCCGACATGGCGCCAAACGGGATCCATATGGCCCAGGAGAGCCGCGGAAGATCGAGCGCCGCTGCCGCCACGAGCACCAATCCTGCAGTGCCAGCCAGGGCGGCGATCACTCGGTATCGCATTGGGTGTGCGACCACAGGCGATGGCATGAGGCGACCCCGGATTTGAATGGCTTCGAGACCGCCTGGCGCGCTAGGCGGCGAACTCGTGGAAAAAGCGAATCACAGCCTCGATGCCGCGGTAGAAGTTGTCAAGCGCGAACTTCTCGTTCGGCGCGTGGAGATTGTCGTCGTGCAGGCCGAACCCCATCAACACCGTAGGAATCCGGAGGGCCTGCGAAAAGCCGGCGACAACCGGAATACTCCCGCCGCTACGGGTGTACACGGGGGCCGTGCCATATGTCGCCTCCAGCGCTCGCGCCGCCGCGCGCACCGCAGGGGTCTCGGGCGATACCAGCACCGGCGACGCTGAGGCGAGCTGGCGGACCTCGACCCTCACCCCAGGCGGGGCGAGCCGGCTGACGAACCGGGCATACGGTTTGAAGAGACGCTCGGGTCGCTGATCCGGCACCAGCCGCATGCTCACTTTGGCCACCGCCCGCGAGGGAATCACGGTCTTCATGCCCTCACCGGTGAATCCACCCGCAATCCCGTGCACGTCGAGTGTGGGCCGCGCCCAGAGGCGGTCGAGAATTGCGTAGCCGTCCTCTCCGGGGGTTGCGTCGGTCCCGATCTCATGGCGGAACGCGGCGTCGTCAAAGGGCAGCCGCGCCCATGCAGCTCGCTCGGCGGCCTCGGGCAGCCGGACGCGATTGTAGAAGCCCGGCACCCGCACGCGTCCGCGCTTGTCCTTGAGCCCGGCCACGATCTGGGCAGCCGCGCCGATCGCGTTCGGCGACGCGCCGCCATACGCGCCTGAGTGCAGGTCACGGCCGGCGCCGGTCACGGCGATCTCGGTGTACAGCATCCCCCGTAGACCGGTCGTGATCGTCGGCAGGCCGGGCGCGAACAACGACCCGTCGCTGACGAGCGCGGCGTCCGCGGCGAGCGCCCGCCGGCGTCTCGGCACGTAGGTCGCCAGGGATGGACTCCCGATCTCCTCCTCGCCTTCGAGCAGGAACTTCACGTTCACCGGCAGCGTGCCTGCCGTGCGCAGGATCGCCTCGATGGCCTTGATGTGGATGAAGAGCTGTCCTTTATCGTCCGAGGCCCCGCGCGCGTACAGGACCTCGCGTTCAACCGTGGGCTCGAATGGAGGGCGGGTCCACAATTCCAGCGGTTCCGCCGGCTGCACATCGAAGTGGCCGTAGCAGAGCACGGTCGGCCGGCCCGCCGCCCCGAGCCAGTCGGCGCGCACGATCGGATGGCGATCGGTGGGCTCGACGCGGCTCTTGAAACCAAGGGCCTCGAGGTGTCCGGCCAGCCAGTGCGCGGCCCGAGCGACATCGTCGACGTGTTCGGGCGCGGTGCTGACGCTGGGGATGCGGACCAGATCGATGAGCTCGGAGAGGAACCGCGCTCGATGCTCGCGCGCGTAGGCGATGGCCTGGTTCATGTGCACAATGTTCGACGGCGGGCGACCGCGTCCCTGGAACGCCGGCGGCTCGATCGGCCGCTTAAGGCGCCCGGCGCATCCGGATGCGGAGCCGCACGACGACGGGATCCTCAGCCACGAAGATCAGGAAGCGCGGGATGGGAATGCCATATTCAGTCAGGCGGATCGTCACCTCGCCCGCGGCGCGGAATTCCTCGGCCAGCGCCGTGACTTCGATAGGCATGTCGACCTCGCGCGTCGCCTCGCGGATCGTGAGGTTGCCGCGGAGCTGGGCGCGGATAGGGCCCGCCGAGAGCCGCTCCCGCGCCGTCGCGGCGCCCTTGAACGTGATGAACGGGAACCGGTCGGTCTGGAGGAAATCCCGGCGCATCTGCCCGTCGCGCATGCCGCTCCCGGTGGTCAGCGTCCGGGCATCGACGCGTGCATCGACCGCCGCTTCGTAGACATCGCCATCGAGTCTGCGGACGGTGGCGGTTCCCTCGACGCGATCGGTGGAGCCGGTGAAACCCCCGCGATTGTCCCGCATCACAAACTCGATCTTGCTGTCGCCGGGCTCAATGCGAAAGGATCCCACCGGCAGGATCGCCGGGCCCTGAGCGATGATGATCGCGCCGATGAGCAGCCGGGCAAGCACGCGGACACCTCCCGTCCAGGCCTGCCTGAGATAACGACGAACCGCCGCATCCCAGTTCCCGCAAGGGTTCACCTGGTCGGCGAAGTATCCCTCTTGATAGGGAGGAACGGGCCATCGACATTCGTGTGCTTCTCAGTCATCTCGCCGAGGGCGAGGCCCGGGGGTCGGCCGCCCGGTGGCTGCTGGCATTGTGCGCCATCGGGTTCGGCATGACGATCGTGGCGCTCGCCGCGATGGGCTACGGCCTCGACCGCTGGCTATTCGTCATGCTGTTCTGGGGCGTGCTGATCTTCGTGCCATTGCGCATCCTGATCGAATCCTCGCAGACGTTTGGCGCCGGGGTGCGCCGGACCCTGGCAGGGCGGATCGCCAGCGATCCACGGCGTTATGACAATCCTGCCTATCTGCCCATCGTCGTGGGCGCGCTCGCCGCCCGCGAGATCACCCTGCCACGGATCTGCCGGCCGCGACACGGTCAGCAGGCGACGGAGGCCGCAGTCGCATTGATCAGCCGGGCGGGCGTTGAGCCTGATGCCGCTGAGGCGATGCGCGGTGCTATTCGCACGCTGCTGGTGGTGCTGGCGGGCGAGACGGCCTCTCTGAGCGTTGCAGCAACAGGAATGGCGGCCAAGAACATCCAGGCCCGGTGGGAGGCTGCGCGAGCGCTTGGCGCCATGGGCGCGCTGACGGCGCTCCTGACCTCGGCGTATGCCGACAGATGGGGCCACGCCCCGGACCTGCCGGAGCTTGCGGGAAGACCGGTGGATGCGTATCTTGAGGCCGTGCTCGACTACTGTGACGAGGCGGCGCTTCAGGTGGACGCCATCCCGTGGACCGAGCCGCCGATCACATCTGCCCTACGGATTGCCGTGCCAGACGTGCAGGCAGCGTGGCAGGCGTTCCTCGCCGCGGGTACGCCGGCGCCACGGGCGGTCGCGGCATTCGTCAACACCGTGTTGTCGGGCGCCCGGCCCGGCCTCTAGATGTGTCAGCCGGTCTCGCCTTCGAAGCCTACTTCTATCCGCCCGTCAGAGTGGACAAAGATGGGTACGGTGTTCTGACCGCTGATGGCGACGACGTGGTCCTGCAGCGTCGGATCGTCGTCAACGGCGATCTCCTCGAAGTCGACCTTGCGGCTGGTGAGGACACGCCTCACCGTCACACAGGTCGGTCAGTCTTGCAGGCTGTACATCACCAGCCGGCCAGGCATCGCTACCTCGCTCTGCAATTAGGACCGTACAAACGTTCGTACATCTCATCCCTCCTGCAACTGGATGTTCGCGACCCCACGGGACCTTCCCTTCGGACAATGCTGGCACTGGAGGAAGCCTCGCGGAATTTAGGGAACACTTCTTATCATTGGCCGCACTGATTCTTTCCCTTTGGGGTATGCCGGAGAGTCGATGGCACTGCTGATCCGCGAGGCCGACGTCGCAACGCTCTTGACGATGGACGAAGTGCTCGCGGCGGTAGAAGAAGGATTCCGTGTCCTCGGCGAGGGGCAGGCGACGAACCAGTCCCGCCGCCGGTCGATCACATCTTCGGGGACCCTCCATGTCATGCACGCCGCGGTCCCGTCGATGGGAATGATGGGCGTCAAGGCGTACGCGACCACACCGCGAGGCGCGAGATTCCTGGGCATTCTTTTTCGTCTCGAAGATGGCGAGGCTGTGGCGATCGTCGAAGCCGACCGGCTGGGACAGATCCGGACCGGCGCGGCAAGCGGCGTGGCGACAAGATACCTGGCGCGGCCTGAATCCGGAGCGCTCGGGGTGATCGGAACAGGATGGCAGGCGCTCAGTCAGGTGCAGGCGATCGCGCGCGTTCGGCCGATTGCTCTGGTGAAAGTCTACAGCCGCTCCCAGGAGCGCCGCGAGGCCTTCGCCAGGGACATGGTCAAGGATTTGGCCGCCGAGGTCGTGCCCGTGGAGAGCGCCCAGGATGCTGTCGCCGGTATGGACATCGTCGTGACGGCGACGTCCGCGCGCGAGCCGGTACTGTCGGGCGCCTGGCTACGACCGGGCATGCACGTCAACGCGATCGGCTCGAACGCGGCATCGCGGCAAGAGATCGACGCCGAGGCGGTCCGCCGCAGCGAGATGATCGTCGTCGATTCCCTGGAGCAGGCCAGGATCGAGTGCGGGGATCTACTCGTGCCGGATCGTGCGGGCGAACCGGTGTGGGACCGTGTCAGTGAGCTCGCGCCCATCGTCGCCGGGAAGGCGCCCGGACGGACGCAGCCGAACCAGATTACGCTGTTCGAGTCGCAAGGCATTGCCGTGGAAGACGTCGTGACGATGGAGCTGCTGTACCGCCGGGCGCTGGCTGCAGGAGCCGGGCAGGAGATCGCCCTCTCGCGAGATGCCAGCCGAATCCGGTGATCGTCGCAATGGCACACCATTCCGCAACATGAGGAGGCCGAGGACGCTTTCGCCGAGGCCGGGTGAGCACATCTCGTGTTGTTATGAGGAGGCCGAGGACGCTTTTGCCGAGGCCGGGTGAGCACATCTCGTGTTGTTATGAGGAGGCCGAGGACGTTTTTGCCGAGGCCGGGTGAGCACATCTCGTGTTGATAAAGGAGGACGCTCAGTGACCGTTCGCGTGACCGTGGCCGAGCCGACCGCGCATCGATGCGATGTCCTGGCTCTTGGAGTCCATGCCGCGCCTGGCCGGCTTGAGGGAGTGGCCGCCAAAGTCGATCAGGCGCTCGGCGGCCTGCTGGCCAAAGCCCTCCAGGAAGAGCGCTTTACGGCAGAGGCCGGCAAGGTGTTCATCTTTCATACGCACGGGCGGCTGCCCGCAGGGCGCATTGGGATCGTCGGGCTGGGGGATCGGGACGGGTTCAACCTCAACCGACTGCGCCTGGCGGCCGCTGCGGTGGCGCGCGCGACGCAGGAGCGCCGCCTGAATCGGGTGGCGTTTGCGCCGCTGCAACACAAGGACTGGGAGCCGGAGGCGATCGCTGCGGCCCGGACCGAAGGCGCGCTGCTGGGCACCTACACGTTCACGAAGTACCGGAAGGAGAAGGGCCACGGCGTCGATGTCGACCTGCTGGCCGCGAACCGCGCCGAGGCCGCAGCCGTGGAAGCCGGGCGCCGCCGGGGCCAGGTCGTCGCCGATGCGGTGAACTATGCCCGGGATCTTGTCAACGAGCCTTCCAACGTGCTGACGCCGGACGCCCTGGCGGCGGAGGCGCGGCGCATCGGGCGTGGCACGAAGCTCAAGATCCAGGTATGGGGTCCTCAGGATCTCAAGAAGCGCGGCATGGAAGTGATTCTCGCGGTGGGTGCAGCCAGCGCGCATACGCCGCGCGTCATCCTCCTCGACTACACGCCCTCAAAGCCCAAGCGAACCGTCGCGCTGGCGGGCAAGGCGGTGACGTTCGATTCGGGCGGAGTCGACGTCAAGCCCGCGGAAGGCATGGCCACCATGAAGGATGACATGGCCGGGGGGGCGGCCGTACTGGCCACGATGCGCGCCCTGCCGCTGCTCGCCCCGCAGGTGCGGGTGACGGCGGCGATCGCGGCGGTCGAGAACGCGATCGGCAGCC
>JBQTJG010000214.1:0-2365 GCA_052387355.1 Armatimonadota bacterium
CCGCGACCGGCTCTTCGGCGGCGCGGGCAGGGACCAACTGCGCGGCGGCACGGGCAAGGACCGCTTGGAGGGTGGCCCCGGCGTCGATCTCTGTGACGGCGGCCCAGGCACCGACACCGCGCGCCGCTGTGAGGTTCGGGTGAGGCTACGCTGAGAGCATCGGACCACCCAGGAGAACCGGTATGTCAAAAACGAAGAAGCGATCCCGGCCCGAGCGGAAGCACGAGGCCTCGTTGCCCCTGCGCCGCCCGGCGCTCCTGGCGGCGCTCGGGCTCTGGGCGCCCCGGGCGCCGCGGACTTTCCCCGACCCTCGAGCTCTCGATGCTCGATGGCACGAACCGTCATGCGGGGCAACCGCGATTCCCTCATGAGCACGTGTTTCGAACGACAACCCAGGTGCATCATGCTGCAACCTCAAGCAACACTTCAGGATGACGCCCGGCGATCTTCAGCAGCGTCTGTGCGGCCCCCGAGGGCTCGCGCCGGCCTTGCTCCCACTGCTCTAGGGTGCGTTTCGAAACACCAAGGGCTGCTGCGAACTGTGCTTGGGTGAGCCCGCTCTTCAGCCGCACGCGAACCACGCGAGACTTCGGCTCCACTTTCGTGCGTTTGCCTCCGCCCGCCTTTATCTCGCGTACGCCGTCAATGACTTCTTGCCATACATCACGCTCGGCCTCGAAAGGCCTTTGCAGTAAGCTTCTTACCCATTTCGGAACGCCTCTAACAACTGCTTCAGAATATGCGCCGGGATATCGGTCCCGGGTGGAAAATGACAGACCGAAATGGGAAGACCTGTTTCATCCGCGAAGCTCTGCAACTCCAGCTTCCAAAGGATACCCCAGCCGCCCATGACCGGGAAGGGCTGGTTCTTGATCCCACCCGTGCGTTCCGGGGGAGACTCCTGTACCGAGGTCAGCATGCCTTAGGACTGGCGCGGGAGGCGGCATCGCCACACCTTTGCGGGCGCCGGCGAACCGGCGTTGAATCCCCTATCCTTCGCTCATGGCACCCACACACTCGGCCAGGATACTTGCGCCGAAATGATGAAAGGTTCTATCGCCATGGACTTTCTCTGGACATCTGCTAGACAATATGCTAGAAGTAGCATACTATGACGGTTGGCGAAAAGCCCTTGTTCTGGATTGGCAGCAGCCTGGATGACCTCAAGGCGTTCCCTGATGAGGTCATGCGCATCATGGGTTACGCCCTGGACTATGCCCAGCAGGGCGGCAAGCACCCCGACGCCAAGGCCTTGAGGGGATTTGGCGGTGCGGGTGTCCTGGAGATTGTGGAAGATCACAACGGCGATACTTACCGTGCCGTTTACGCCGTCAAATTCGCCGGCGCCGTGTATGTCCTCCATGCCTTCCAGAAGAAATCCAGAAAGGGCATCGCCACGCCGAAACACGAGATTGATTTGATCAAGGAACGATTGAAGCGCGCCGAGGCCCGCTATGCGGAAAGGATTGCAAAGCAAAGAGGTAAAGGCCATGAGTGAAGATATTCCGGTTCACAAGAGCAGCGGCAACGTCTTTTCCGATCTGGGACTGCCGGACGCCGAGGAAGCGCTGGCCAAGGCCAGGCTCGCTCAAAGCATCGCCGGCGCCATCACGAGAAAACGCCTGACACAGGTTCAGGCGGCTTCCGTTCTGGGCATTGACCAGCCCAAGGTGTCCGCGCTGCTCCGGGGCCGGTTGACCGGCTTTTCCACCGATCGCCTGTTCCGGTTTCTGACCCTGCTCGATCAGGATGTACAGATCGTCATCAAGAGCAAGCCACGCTCCCGCAAACACGCGAAGGTCAGTGTCGTAGCCCCATAAAAGCACGCGCACAGGCCACGGATACAACGTCAAAGTGCTTTCAGAGTTGCTGGATGTGCACGCCGCGGAGATCCGATCCGATCTTTCCTCCACGGGCACCTGCCACCGGGCGCCCCGACCGGGGCCGAAATCGACCCCACCGCCACCAACGCGCACCTGCGGCGGCTTGCCCGTCACCATCCAGGGCACCGACAACGGCGAGACCCTCACCGGGACCCCCGGCAACGACGTCATCGACGGACAGGGGGGCGATGATGTGCTCCGCGGCTTCGGCGGCAACGATGTCCTCTGCGGCGGCGAGGGCCGGGATCGGCTCTTCGGCGGCCCGGGCCGGGATCGGCTCTTCGGCGGCGCAGGCAGCGACCGGCTGTTCGGGGAGAAGGGCCGCGATGCGCTGAACGGCGGCACGGGTCGGGACCGCTGTGACGGAGGCCCAGGCACCGGCACCGCCCGCCGCTGTGAGCTCCGGGTGCGGGCACCCTGAGAGTCGAGTCGAGTAGGGTGGGCACCGCCCAGCGTTTACGGCCTCGCTTGAAGCCAAGGTC
>JBQTJG010000215.1:0-2109 GCA_052387355.1 Armatimonadota bacterium
TTTACACCGTTGCTCTTCTTTCGCCGCTTCTACTCGGCGCTGACCCTGGTGGCCACACACACGCCCCGGGCCCTTTTCCCCGTGTACATCGCACAACACACGACCGGTGTGCCGGCGCTCGCGCTGCTCGAGCCGGGTGACCTCGCGTTCTCGACCCACCGGAACCACGGGCACCTCCTGGCGCGGGGCGCCGATCCCGGGTGCATGCTGGCCGAGATCCTGGGCAAGGCGACGGGCTACAACAAAGGGAAAGGCGGCACGCTGCATATCTCGTCCGCGGCGCACGGATTTCCCGCCACATCGGCGAGCACCGGCGGCAACGTTCCAGTCGCGGTCGGCGCCGCATTCGCGTTCAAGGAGCGCGGAGTCGACCGTGTCAGCGTCTGCCTGTTCGGCGACGGCGCGCTTGAAGAAGGCGCGTACCACGAGGCCATCAACATCGCGGCGCTGCGGGCGCTGCCCGTCATCTTCCTGTGCGAGAACAACAGTCTGGAAGCGCTCGGCCAGAAGGCGAACGAGTATCCCTCGTCGACGCTGGCCGCGGTCCGGCTCACGGATCTGGCGAAACCCTTCCGCGTGCCGGCGGTCGACATCGATGGCGCCGACATGCGGGCGGTGCATCGCACGATGAAGCGGGCGGTGGCGCGGGCGCGCGCGGGCGAGGGCCCGACATTCATCGAGGCCCGCACTGTACGATGGCCCGGCAGCCGACCGCTGTGGCCCGAGCTGGCGACAGGCCGGACCGACCTGGCGATGGCGTGGGATGAGAGCCGGATCCCCGACCAGCACCGCGAGTGGCACCGCAGCCAGGACGGCCTCCTGCAGTCCACCAGGGCGCTGCTGCGCGCCGGGCATCTGACACGCGATCGCGCGCTGCAGATCGATCAGGAGGTTGGGGAGCAGATCGATCAGGCGGGACGGTTCGCGCTCGACAGCCCATAACCGAAGCCTGAGGCCGCCCTGGACGACGTGTTTGCCTGAGAGGACGCGTGCCATGAGAGAGCTCGCCTACGCCGAAGCCCTGATCGAAACGCTGCGCGAACTCCTGCAGGCGGACGACCGCGTCCACATCATGGGCGGCTACTTCCTGGGTCTCACACCCCGGCGCGTGTTGATGGCCCAGTTGCGTGACGAGTTTCCATCGCGCGTCTATTACCCGCCGATCGCCGAGATTGGGTATGTCGGCACGGCGATCGGAGCAGCCATGGCCGGGCTCAGACCGATCGTCGACCTCGCGACCGCGAGCTTCATCTTCCAGGCGTTCTCGCAAGTCGCCCACGAAGCGGCCAACACCGACTATATGACAGGCGGCCAGACCACGGTCCCGGTGATCTTCCACTTCAACCACGGCATCCGCGGCGGCGGAGCCGCACAGCACTCCCACAGCCCTCAGGCCATGTTGTGGAACACGCCCGGGCTGGAGATCATGGCGCCCTCGTCTCCGTACGACGTGAAGGGTCTGCTCAGGACGGCGGCGCGCACGGACAATCCCACGATCTTTGTGGACCACGTCAACCTCTTCGAGGTCAGAGGATCGGTCCCCGACGGGGACTATGCGATCCCCTTTGGCAAGGCAGATGTGAAGCGGCCCGGGCGCGACGTCACGATCGTTGCGACGTCCCTCATGGTCCAGCGCGCCCTGCGGGCAGCGGGGGAGCTCGCGAGTCGGGGGATCGAGGCCGAGGTCGTCGACCCCCGCACGCTGGTGCCGCTGGACAAGGACGCGATCCTGGCGTCAGTGGCGAAGACCGGTCGCCTGGTGGTAGCGGACGAGTGCCACCGGTCCTGCGGCGTCGCCGCGGAGATCGCGGCCATCGTGGCCGACGAAGGATTCGGCTCCCTGAAGGCGCCGGTCAAGCGCGTCACGACCCCCGACGTCCCCATACCCTTCAGCCGTCCGCTGGAAGAATACATCGAGCCCACCGAAGACAAGATCGTCGCGGCGGCGCTGGAGGTCGTCGGGTGACGGAGATCTACCTGCCCAGGGTCGGCGCGACGATGGAGGAGGGCAAGATTCTGCGATGGCTCAAGGCCGTCGGGGATAACGTCACGGCGGGTGAGGAAATCGTGGAGATCGAGACCGACAAGACCAATGTCGTGATCGAGGCG
>JBQTJG010000216.1:0-1583 GCA_052387355.1 Armatimonadota bacterium
TCGCGGCATCGAGCAAGGCTTGCTGCAGCGCCCGACCGCCGCCCTCCCGGCCCTCTCCGAAACCGGCGGTGATGACGACCGCGGCCCGCGTGCCCTTCCTCCCGAGCGCCTCGACGATCCCGGGCACTGGTCTCGGGCGGGGTGCTGATGATCGCAAGGTCCGGCACCACCGGCAGGGCCTCGATGCTCGGGTACGTGAGCACCCCCTCGATGGATTGGTATTTGGGATTGACGGGCATGATGGGCCCGTCGAACCCGCCCTTGAAGAGGTTCCGGGCGAGCACCACTCCGACGGATCCAGATCGCTTGCTTGCGCCGATGAGCGCCACGGACCGAGGCTTGAGGGCGAATTCCAGGTTGCGAATGCTCATCTGGAGCCCACCCTAGTCAATCGCCTTCCCCGACATTGGTCCTCGGCTCAGCGAACCTTGATGTCGATGGTCCTCTGTCTCGCCGCCTCGGCCTTCGCCACCTCGATCTTGAGTACGCCTCTCTTGTAGCTCGCCCGGCCATCCTCGACGATCACGGGCCGGGCAGCGCAATGGTCCGTTGAAAGCTCCCGTACGCGCATTGCAGGACCCGGTAGTGGCCCTCGCTCGCTTCTTGATTTATAGTTTGCGTAGAACGCCCAAACTATAAATCAAGACCTGATCACACCCGGCGCTCTGAAGCGGCTCGCTCTATTGTACTCAAGCGTGTTCATCAACCGCGCGAACGTCTGGGGAAGAACCGCGTCGAGTGGGGCCACGTGAGCGCTACGGCGATGGCCTCCGATCGCTTGGGGCGATTGCTCAAAAGCTTACAGAAACCTCAACACTTCGACCACCCGACCGGGGGCTTTGAGTTGGCGGAGACCCACATCTCTTACGTGCTCCTGGCCGGCCCGTATGCATATAAATTCAAGAAGCCGGTCGACTTCGGGTTTCTCGACTTCTCTACGCTCGAGAAGCGCAGGTTTTATTGCGAGGAGGAGCTGAGGCTCAACGGGCGCCTCGCCCCCGAGCTTTATCTCGGGGTTGAAACGGTGACGGGGACGGAGGATGCGCCTCGTTTCGGAGGGCCCGGCACTCCCATCGAATACTGCGTCAAGATGCGCCGCTTTCCTCGCACGGCGCAGCTCGACCAGGTGCTTGCGCGCGGCGAGCTCACCGGGGACTTGCTCGAGGCGCTCGCCAAGGCGATCGCGGAGTTTCACGACCGCGCCGAGATCGCTTCGGACAATGTGCCGTATGGAAACGCCTCCGAGGTCGCCAAGTACGCCTTGGCGAACTTCGCGCAGATGGGGAGCGGGCCCGCGGAGATCGATGCCGGCAACGCGCTTGCGTCCTTGCGCGCTTGGACCGAGAGGCAGCTTGAGCGGCATCGCGAGCTCATCGCAGGACGCAAGCGGCAAGGGCGGGTGCGGCAATGTCACGGGGATCTGCATCTCACGAACATGGTGTTGCTGGAGGGGAGGATCGTGGTCTTCGATGGCATCGAGTTCAATGCCGCGCTGTCTTTCGTCGATGTCATGAGCGAGATCGCCTTCCTCTTGATGGACCTCGATGTGCGCGAGCGTCCCGATCTCGCATGGATCTTCCTCA
>JBQTJG010000217.1:0-3819 GCA_052387355.1 Armatimonadota bacterium
TGGTCCGCGCAGCAGCCTCCTACCGACGAGGGTCCGTGATGGTGATTTCACCGTCGACCATCTTGCCTGTGAACGTGAACCGCGGTCCAAAGATGCGGTAGTTCACGGGCGCGTCCTTGGGGTCGAAGAAAACCGTGAAGGCGAATGCATCGCCGGCTTTGCCACCGCCGATCCCCCCGTCTACGGCTTCAATCAGGTACGTCGCGTGCTCGGCGGCGGTCCGTGAGCCAAGGGTAACCTTCGCCTGGCCGACCTCGGTCGCGCAGCTCAGGCCTCCCCGCATGGTCACCCGCCGGGTCCCATCAGGACGCGTGGTCACCCGATACTGCTCGACGGATGTCGCGACCATGGTCATGAAGAACTTATGCGGCTCGATGACGACCTCGCCGAGTTTGAACGTGCGCATCCTAAAGGCCCTCGGGTTGGTGTCAACGCGGCAGATGGCGTGGTTGCGATCGAAGCTGAAGACTTCCTCGAGCGGCACTGTGGGCGCGCCGGTCACGGGGTCGGGCATCAATTTCAGGTTCACGCCTCCACCCGAGGCCGTGTTATAGGACAGTCGCCTGACCCTGTCTTGCAGGATGCGTACTTCGCCCTGCAGGGCGGCGAGGCGATGCGTGCCTGCCCTCGCCGTCCACAAGACGCCGATCAGGACGGCGGCCGCGAGCACCATCCAGGTGCCCCTGATGAGTAACCGGTTCATGGCGCGCGCGCGTTTAGTTGACGCGCCGGACGAAGAGACCCGCCGGGTTCGTGCCCAGCGAGACGCGCGTGACCACATTGCCCGTCTGCGCGTCGAGCACGGCCACCGCTCCCTCGCGGTTCAGGACAGCGTAGAGCACCGTGCCAGCCGGGTGGATGCCCACCTTGTCGGGGCTGGTCCCGACGCGCGACCGCCACAGCTCCTTCAGGGTCCGGGTGTCGTGCGCAATCACCACCGTGTCCGCGCTGTGCCCGGTGAAGTGCCGGGTGCCGTCGGGATTGAACGTCCCGATGATCGGCGTCTTACCGGTCGGCACTCGCTTCACCATCTCCAGATTCTCCGCACTGAGAATGGCCAGACTGTTCCCTGTTCGCTCCTCGACCCAGACCTGACGCCCGTCGGGCGATGCGGTCAGCATGAACGGCTGCGTGCCCGCGAATACCCTCGTCCGCAGCACCCGCCGTGTGGCGGTGTCGACACTGAGCACGGTGTTGCCGTTATTGGTGGGAATGAAAGCACGCTCGATCTTATCGGGCCCTGCGGCGACGTCGATGTCGCAGGCCACGCCGTCGTTCACTTGAAGCCTCATCGTCTCCTGGACCGTAAGTGATCCCCGATCGATAATGGCCAGCTCGCCGGACGCGTGCTTGCTGACCAGCACTTTCCCCTGGCGGGATGGTTTGCCGATATAGACGGTGGCTTTGTCCTTTCCGAGAGGGATGCGCCGGGTGATCTGGAGGGAACCGAGGTCGAGGAGGACGACCTCCACATCATCGGTGTCGGGATTGCGCATGCCGAGCCAGAGGTGCCTGCCGTCGTAGTAGTTGTCGGCATCATTCCAGGCCCACGACGTCATCTGCGGAAAATCGACCGTCTTGATGACCTGATAGGTCTCGGCGTCGATCACACTCACGTGGGGAGCGCTGTTGCTGAGCACGATCACCTGCGCCGCAGGACGCGGCGCGGTCGATCCGGTAACGATGACGCCTAAAGCAAGAAAGACAAGCAGCACGGGGATTGCAACGTGCCTCGTCTTCATGTCGTCACCTCCTGAGGGCGCCGGAGTCGAATGCGCCACTCTCCAGCACCCGTCGCCTGGACCTCCATAGGGAACCCCATGCGGTTCGCCAACATGCGGATGGTGTCGATCGCCGGGGGATGGTCTACTAATACCTCCAGTTCCTCCCCTTCGGGGAGCCGTTCCATCGCCTCCATCGCCTTTTGCATCGGGTAGGGGCAGGTCTCACCGCGCACGTCAAGGAACATTACGCGCCTCCTTCTCAGGGAATCCGTCGGATCAGCTGCAGGCCGAGCCAGGCACCGGGCGCCAGCGCCCCGGCAAAGAGCCAGCCGTTCAGCGCCAGTGACGGAATGGCCGAAAAGAAAGCGCCGACTGTGCAGCCGAGGGCAATGCCGGCGCCGTAGCCCATCACCAGGCCTCCGCCGCCGGACTGGAGGTAGCGCGCACGCCGGCGCGGCAGGCGCAGCTTGAACTCGTGCGCCAGCAGCGCCGCGATCAGTGATCCCCCGAAGAGCCCGACGTTGAGCAGCAGCGTGTGCGTCAGGAGGCCTCCGCCCACCGTCAGCGTGCAGGCCGCCAGCTCCTCCGTCCCCTGCAGGCGGCCCGGCCCGAGTCCCACGAGCGAAGCGGCGCCGTTTGCCCATCGCGACAGCTCGCCCACCACACGCCAGGGCATGTGCGCATTGTAGGCGAGGATGCTGAGGAGGCCGACGACAACACCGCCCACTGTCGCGGGCCATCCCCGGACAAACACGCTGTGGAAGACGCCGCGGACCTTTTCGTCGAAAGTGGCAGCAGGGCTCAGCGGAGAGTGCTCCTGCACCCCCACGCCGCCCCGAGACTCGATCCAGAGGACGAGGAGGTACGCGGCCAGCAGGCCGCTCAGGGTGAGGGCCACGGCGCCGCCATACCCAAGATACCGCGGGAACCACACGATGGGGGCATGCCGGATGAAATGCAGCCACCACCAGTTCCAGGTGTGGCTGGCCAGCAGCAGGCCGACCAGGAGGCCGCCGAAGCTCACCCAGGACGCCACGTACCCCTCGCCCATGCGGTAGATCGAGCCCGAGACGCAGCCGCCCGCGAGCACCATGCCGATACCAAAGAGCACGCCGCCAGCAATGAGCGCCAGACTGAGCGGCGTCGCGTGCGCCTCAGGAGCGATCGGGCCGAGGAACGGGTTGGGGAGCAGATTGTACATGTGCAGGCCAAAACCGGCCGTCGCTACCGCCATGCCGACGATCACGCCCTTCATCGTCCGCCCGGAGCGGAACTGGAACAGGTCGCGGAACGCGGCATTGAAGCAGAACCGGCTTCGCTGCAACGCGATGCCGAAACCCAGCCCGAGCACAGCGAAGATCCCGAACTCGGGGGCCTGGCGGCTACTGGCGATGACCAGGATCGCTGTCGCCCCAAGCAGCAGCAGGCCGGCGACGGTCTGCGGGTGCAGCGCGGCCCGCTGCGGGGGAACGGCAGAATACGCTGGCGACTGAGCCATCACTGATCCTCTAACTGTTCTTCGTACCGTGGGTCTGACAATCCGAGCCGGGTGCCGGCTTGCTGAGGAGACGGAGGCTCTAGCCTCCGCGAAGACAGATGCAGTCGCGAGGCAATCTGGAACAGGTAGGCTGGCGTACAACAGCCGTGTTCATGGGCATTACCACCTAGCGTTAGCCTAGCGAATCGAGATCACCTTGGCAAGGGCGGCGGGCTGGTGGGCCCTGAGGGACTCGAACCTCCGTTTTCTGCAGCCTAACGTTCAGCCATTCCGAGTTTACATTCCCAACGGCCGAGGATACTCCAAAAGGGGAGCGGATTTTCTACGGTTTCGCTTCCGCAGGTGGCGAGGTTAGGGCCCCTGGGATTGGTTGGGCCCAGGAGATCGAGATCCGGCCTTGTCGCGTGCACATATCTACTATTGACCATAGTAGCATGGATGGCTCAGGATGGAAGACGGGGTGCGTGCGAGCGTGAGTGAGAGGCAGGAGAGGCCAGGCAAACCGCGTTTCTCGCGCCCATCGCGGCCCGGCAAGACGGAGCCGGACGTGAGCGTGTTCCGGCCCGACCGCCCGGGCATACGCAAAGTACTCGGCGA
>JBQTJG010000218.1:0-6770 GCA_052387355.1 Armatimonadota bacterium
TGTGCGCGTTCACCCGCGACCTCGAGACGGACATGGCCGGCACTGCAGCGATCGCTGAGATGGGCCGGCTGGTGCACGCGGCCTACGCCTGACCCCAAGACCAAAGAGGATACTGCACCGCGCTCCGCTTTGACCCTTCATCCGATCGGTGCTACCATTTGCGTGGGAGCAGGCCGGGCGGTCGCGGCGCGCATGCGTCGAGGAAAGTCCGGGCTCCGTAGGGCAGGGTGCTGGGTAACTCCCAGCGGGGGCGACCTCAGGGACAGTGCCACAGAAACATACCGCCGGTCAGCTTGCTGATCGGTAAGGGTGCAATGGCGGGGTAAGAGCCCGCCGGCGGTCCGGCGACGGACCGGCCGGGCAAACCCCACTCGGAGCAAGGCCAGATAGGGGGAGATGAGGTGGCCCGCCGATCCCCGGGTAGGTCGCTCGAGGTCCCGGGTAACCGGAGACCCCAGAGGGATGACAGCCGCGCCGATCGATGCCGCCAGGCATTACGGCGCACAGAACCCGGCTTATAGGCCTGCTCCCCGGCCGACCTCAAGGATAGAGGAGATAGGGGCTGCGCAGCATCTGGAACCGCCGCAGCTCCGGTTCCCACCGCGCGACGATCGCTGAAGCCGGTGCGCCTCGCAGGATGTCCTTGCGGATCCTGCTGGTACCCCAGACGAAGTCGAAGACGAACCGTCCGCCCCGCGGCAGGAACTGCAGCTTCGATCCGTGCAGCCGGCGCACTTCGACCAGGATGTGAAGTGCGGTCGTCGCGGGCTGAAAGCGCAGCGGATCGGTGATCATCAGGCGAACGCCGCGGTGCTGGCGTTCTTCCCGCCCGAGCTCATACGGCTCGAACGCCACGCCGGGCAGCTCGATGCTGTTGAGCCGTGCGGCCAGACGGTCGCCGTCCAGCCACGGGCTCTGCACGACCTGAAACGGCGAGACCCCCCCGAAGCCCGACGAGAGCGTGGTGCCGTCGAGCACACCGGTCGCGGCGTAGTAGAAGGGCGTCATCATCGCGGTGACGTTCGGCGACGGCCGCGCCCAGGGCAGGCCCGTGTCCTCCCAAATCATTCGGCGCGTCCAGCCGCGCATCGGGATCACAATGAGCTCGGCATTGATTTCAAACAGGCCGTTGAAGAGCTGCGCGAGTTCCCCGATGGTCATGCCGTGCACCGACGGGATGGGGAACATCCCGATGAACGAGCGGTACGGCGGTTCGAGGACAGGACCATCGAGTTGCACGCCGCTCTGAGGGTTCGGCCGGTCCAGTACGACCACCGGCTTGCCGGCTTCCCGCGCCGCCTGCATGACCAGGGCCATCGTCGAGACGTAGGTGTATGCGCGCGCACCCACGTCCTGGAGATCGATGACGAAGATGTCGACGTTTGCCATCATCTCGGGGGTCGGCCGCCGGGTCGTGCCGTAGAGGCTGTAGACGGGCACGCGGCCGTTGGCGTCTGGCACAGCCTGGCCCGCGGGGATGGTGCCGGCGAGGCCGTGCTCGGGCGCGAACAGCGCGGCCACGGTGAGGCGGCTGTCGCGCAGCAGCGCGCTCGCCGTGGGTTCGCCGGTGCTGGTCAGGCCGGCGGCATGCGTCACCAGGCCGATGCGGCGGCCCTGCAGGAGGCCCGGTGACTCCAGGAGAACATCCACGCCGGGCCGGACCGGAGCGGGTGGTTGGGCCCGAGAACGATCAGCCGCGGGAACAAGACAGAGTGTGACGGCAAGGAGGATAGCAACAGGAATCCGCATGTGACTCCAGATGGTTCGGGCCGTGGATGCCGATTCCTTGAGAGGGCGCGTGTAGCGCCCGGCACCCAGGCCCCATGAGCGCCGGTGGGCTGAGCCGGCAGTCCGCCCTCCCCGAGGCGGACGTGTGACCAACGTCGCAACCCAGGCGATGCAACCCCAGGATGAGGGCGGCTTCCTCGCCCTCATGCGGCACCGGAACTACGCGCTCATCTGGGGCGGACAGCTAGTCTCGCATCTCGGCGATCGGTTCCAATGGGTGGCCATCTCGCTGTGGGTGTACGCGCAAACCGGTTCGGCGCTCTCGGTGTCGTACGCTATCACAGCGCTCATGGTCGCCCCTGCACTGGTCGGCCTGTATGCCGGCGCTCTCGTTGATCGGGTTGATCGCCGACGAATCATGGTGGTCACTGACCTGGCGCGAGCCGCTCTCGTTTCCGCCATTCCTTGGCTCATGACTCAAGGCCTTATCTGGGTCTACATGGACCTTTTCTTGGTGTCCGCTGCCTCTGCGTTCTTCAGGCCGGCGATGTTCGCGGCTATTCCGCAGTCAGTGCCCAAGGAGCGCTTGCTGCAGGCGAATGCATTCTTCGCCTCACTCGAATCAGCCGTCGAAGTCGTCGGCCCTGCGCTTGCTGGGTTGCTGATCGCTCAGCTGCAGTACGCCGCGGCCTTATACATTGATGCCGCAAGCTACGTGGTCTCAGCGCTGTTCGTTGGCGCGCTCCGACTCTCTACGTCTGCTGCAGCCGGGGGCCCGAAGCCACCGAAGCCTGCTCAAGGGACTTTACAGTCGATTCAGGAGGGCCTGAGATATATTCGCAGCGACAAGATCCACGTGGCGCTGCTGGCTATGCTTTTCGCTGGCCAGTGGGTCGTTGGGCTGAGTTCCCTTCAAACGCCACTCGCCAAGGGCGTTCTGGGCATTACCGACAGGCAGTTCGGTTGGTTCCAGAGCATCTGGGGGATGGGTTTTGTCGCGGCGTCGCTTCTGCTTGGCTGGTACGGCCGACGGATCGCCAGGGGCCAGGCAATCGTGTTCGGCTACCTGCTGTGGGCTCTTTCGGCCGGCATGGTGGGACTCAGTATGAACTTCAGCATGCTGGTGGTTGCTGGTTTCTGGGTGGGATTCTCTAACATCGTTGTGTTCGTCAACGTGGGTACTGTGATAATGGAACACACTCCCGCGGACAGAATAGGGCGGGCGATTGCTGTGCGGCAGATTGGGGTTTCGCTAGTGCGCGTCGTAGCCCTTCTGGGCTTCGGGTCGCTCGGGGACCGCATAGGGGTTAGGCCCTCCATCTTGGCGATGGCGGGTCTGTCTTTGATGGGAGCCGTTGCGGCGGCGATACGTTACCCGACACTTCTTAGGTACCGTGCTGATGAACCATCGACGGCTATCAAGAGAGATACCCAGCCCGCACGGCGCTTGGGAGAGCCCATGCTCTCATGGGTTATGAGCCGATTGATCGGCGCCAGAGTGGAACCAGAATTCATCGTGGCCGAGCAGCGATGGTTGAACGGTGCGAGTCTCCTAATAGTTGGCCTTGGGTGGTTCCTCTTGCTCACAGCTCTACCCATTCCGGCGCTGGGCTTGGCTGGGACGGTTGCAGCGGCAGTCGGCTTAGCGGCCTTTGTGCGTTGGGTCGGGCGGCGACTCAAAATCCACTCACCGCGGTAGGAAGGCGGCGCGGGAGCAACCAGCGCACCAGTGGGCTAGCAGGAAATGGAACCCTGAAGGGTATATACTATAGTTTACCGGACCGACCGCACAGAACGTGCGACACTCCATGTCGCAAACTCAATAGCCGAACCCTCTCCAATCCCGAGCAGAATGCCGGCGAGGGCCACCCGTCAATTCCCGAGTGCAGCAGCGCGCGGTGATGCGGTTTCTCATAGGTGATAGGTGAAGGTTGTTCGTGCCATCCGCAACGCGTTGGCTAGAGGGTTGTTGCTGGGCGGGGATCAGGACTTCTAGGCTGTCGGTCCGGTTCTCATTTTCGTGCGCTTCGATGAATACGATTTCGGTCCAGGTCAGGCTGGTCGTATTGGCCGTAACTGCTTCGGCCACGCTCATCGCTGTATCAATGGCTGACCAAGTTCCTTGGCAAGACTGGCCGCGATTACTCTTGTTCTTCGGATTGATTGTTCTGGCTTCATCAGTCCGGATCTCCGATCCACGTGGCCGATCAGTTACGCCCAGCATTGTGTTGACCTATCTGGCAATCTACACATTTAACCCACCGACAGTCCTGCTTGTTATCGCCGTGGGAAGGACCATTGGCTATGTCATTTCCCGCAGCTGGGTTCCGTGGCGTGCTCTCGCTAACGGCGCGCAGAGCGGTCTCAGCGCAGCGCTGGGTGCCTCAGTGTTTGCGTTACTCGGTGGCTCGGTGGGACGTGTCGATACCCCCCACACCTACGTTGCGGTCCTGCTGGGTGCACTAGTTCATCAAGCGACCAATAGCTTCTTTGTGGCGCTGGTCGTGAGCCGCTGGAGGGGAACTCCGCTCCTCACCACTTGGCTTGCCGGGATTCGCGACTTCTTCTGGCCCAACCTGCTTAGCATTCCGACCGCTTTTGTTCTTGCTCTCCTGTACGAACGCGTCCACTTCTCGGTGATCGTAGCCTACTTGGCCCTATTGCCTTTCCAGGTAATGGCTCTTCGCCTTTACATCAAACGTCGCGATCTCTACGCGCAGATTGTCGATGGCTTGGTGGTCGCGACAGATGTGAACTTCCCCTTAGGAAGGGGGCATGGTCGTAGAGTGGCTGATCTGGCGGTTGCCATTTCTCGTGAGATGCGACTAAGTGAATCGACGGTAGAATCCATCCAGTTTGCTGGATTGCTTCATGATGTTGGAATGATTGGAAAGGATGATATTCTTGACCGACCGGTTCTTACGCCTGAAGATGCGGACGGCTTACGGGATCACGTCCGTGTGGGTGCCGAAATTGCCAAGGAGTTGCCACGAAAGGAGATAGCCGAGGCAATTCTCCGGCACCACGAGCGCTATGACGGTACGGGGTATCCGGGTGGACTACAAGGCGAAGCCATCCCCTTGGGCGCAAGGATCCTTGCGGTTGCCGAGGCTGTTGAAAGCATGGCTTCGGGGACTTTTCCATACACGTTACCCTTCTCCCCGAGATCAGTCGTGTCTTATGTTGCCTCAGAGACGGGGAGAGCGTTTGATCCAGATGTTACAGATGCCTTTCTCAGGGTTGTACAGCACGGATCAGTCGCTCTTGCAGGATTCGACATTCCCACACAGCAGGCTTTGCTGGCTCCGAGACTAGGCGAGGTACCGGCTAGATGATCTCGATCGCTCGCTTTGGTGCAACCAATCTATTACTTGCCGCCGTCGCTGGTCTATCCTTGGGTTATGGACTGGCTGGCGTCGACACATCTAACGTTCTTCTTGCCGTTTCCCTCATTGTTCTCGCGAGCATAGGCGAGTGGCTTGAGGTGCGACTTGGGCCTTTGGGGGCCTTTACGCTTCGTCCGGTCATTGCTTTCGTCGGCCTCTGGATTGGCGGTCCGGCACTACTCATGGTCACGGCGATTCTTCCCGTTTTCCTGGGAAGGCTCCTTGCACGCAAATCCGCGTTATGGGAATCCTTAGTAAGCGCGGGTAAAGACTCGTTGGCATTCTGGACTGGATACTTGTTCTACTCTCGGGCATTGTGGTGGCTTGGCTCCATTGCGCCTCAGGGTGAACTTGGTGAAGTAGCGGCGCGCTCATTCAGCTTCATAGGCTTCTGGGTTGTCGAAATCCCTTTGCAAGCGTTGGAGCTCACCGCATCGGAAGGTATTCGACTGGGGCCGGTTCTTAGGCACCTGGGCCTGCATGCATGGCCCCACGTTGCGGTCCTTGCCATTGGTGCTGTTGCTTTGAGCTACATCGAAACGAGCTTTGGCCTGATTGTCATGGGGTTTGCAGCCGCAATGCTGGTCGAGGCATACTATCCCTGGAAACTCCTGGGTCAACAGGATGGCGTCCTCTTGACAGGTCTTCAGATGATGGCACAAGCTGTAGATCTTAAAGACCCTTACACGTCCAACCACTCCCAGCGTGTCTCTCGATATGCTGTTCGCATCGCGAGGGTCATGGGTTTGCCTGAGGATGAAGTAGATCGAATCCGCATCGGAGCCCTCATGCATGATCTCGGAAAGATTGGGATAAGCGGGCGTATCATACGAAAGCCTGGCAAGCTCACACTCGGCGAGCAGGCGTTGATGCGGCAGCATTCTTCAGTGAGTGCAGATATTATCGGCCCCCTGGAGATCCTCGGAGAATCGGCGGAGATAGTTCGCCACCATCATGAGAACTGGGACGGTTCAGGCTATCCCGACGGGCTGAGGGGCGAAGATATACCGCTTGGTTCGAGGGTCATACTAGCCGGCGACGCCTTTGACGCTCTTGTTACCGATCGTCCGTATCGAAGGGGCGCCAGTCGTGCGGAAGCTTTGGTAATTATTCGTAAGAATGCCGGTACGCAGTTCGACCCGATTGTCGTCGACGCCCTAGAACGGATAGCAAATCAGCTCTAAGCACCGAGAAATAAGTCCTGTCGTCGTCCTTCGCCCAGCAAGAACCTGTTCTTTATGGTCCAGTGAGAAACTGAGGGCGAGCCATGAGGGAGCTTCAAGTTCGTCTGCTAGGTCGATTCTCCGTCACCACGGGGGAACGAGCCTTCGATCTGCAAACTAGCCTGGCACATTTACTCGCCTACTTGTCCATTGCTTACGGCCGTCCTTTGCTCAGATCTCGTGTAGCCGGAACCCTCTGGCCCGACTTATCGGAGGATCGGGCCAGGGCTAATCTCAGTAATGTAGCGTGGCGGCTCAGACAGGCACTCGTGCTGCATGGCTTCCGGCGTGAGATCATCCGCGCGAAGAATGAATCGCTAATGATTGATCCCGATCGGTGCGACTTAGATATCGAGCATTTTAGGCAGGACTCGCTGGAGCCTGGTAGTCATAGTCATTCGCTGGACGCTCTAAGCCGTGCAGTGAATGCGCT
>JBQTJG010000219.1:0-2982 GCA_052387355.1 Armatimonadota bacterium
GGTCAGCCTTCCACATCGCTTCCTTCATCTTGCTCAGGCCCTCTTTGTGGTTGGTCCCAAAGAAGAGAGAGTATATTGGCCTATTGCGGTTGTTGAGCATTTCGAACGTCCGAACATACTTCAGGCCCGCCACGTTCATCAATTGGTCCCGGTAGAGAGTAAGAATTCCCGCGTGCCGACGCGTGCCTGGTTCATCCAGGAGTGTTCTCCAATCCTTCGTCCCAAAGAGCAAGTCGAAGTGAGCGGCAATTGTGAAGTCGCGATGCGGTAACCACCGCCTGATTGAATCGAACATGAACGTGATTAGGCATTCGCACTTTGGACTTTTCGTGACGCGTGCGATGACTTCGAGTGGCGCATCAGAGAACCCAAAAGGGTCTACGAACAGGAGCGTAGGCGCCAGCTTGTCGCCCTTCTTCTCAAGATCATCGAGCGCCCGAGTGATAACGTCAGCGAACTCGTCCTGTTCCACGCCGTACTTTACCCAATCCGGGATTACCCGTTCCTTGGCAAGTCGGACGAGTTCCGCCTCCAGAGCCTGCGCGCGCGGTTTATCTTTTTCGATGAAGACGAACACGAACTCGCGATCCCTCCTCGGCTGCCGGAAGTAGCGGTGATTCAATAGGGTGGTCAGGACGATAATGGGCGAGCCCGGTTCCCCGTCCTTGTAGCGTCCCGGCCCCGCAAAGCCGTCGATGAACACGATGCGCCCATGATATGTCGACACCATCGGCAACCAAGCGTTGAGGTACTGCCGAAGAATCAAATGCTTCGTGGCCGTATGGGGTTCGATCTTCCAGACAGTCTCCTTCGGAACGGCCATGCGTGTTGGTCAGACGGCCACCGGGGTTTGGAGGGTGCCGTGCGGCATTTCGTCCCACGTTCGGCCGTCGAGCAAGCGCCCGCCGGCCTTTGGTGTCCTCCCGCCCCACTGTTTGAAGAAGAATGGCACGCTCGCGACAAGGCACTGATTCCTGATCTGGCTGACCCACTCAGGATCGATGGGGCGGTGGCGCGTGCCACTCTCGCCGCCGACGATGACCCAATGAATGCCGTCCAGCGGCAGGTGTGGGACGGGACCGAGCAGTGGCTCGACCGAGAGAAAGCGTACGGCGGCTGGCACTTGGTGCAGATGCGCGATGCGCCAGGTGTAGCGGGCGTTTTCCACCGAGACGCCCTGCCAGACATTGGGGGGCCATGGCAGGCGTGCAGCAAGGGCGGCAAGGCGAGCCGACCGTTTCGTGAGGATCTGGAAGACGTGCCAGTGGGCCTTGGCCATGACTTCGAAGACCCGGCGGATAAACTCCTCTGGGACCGCCTCGTGGAACAGGTCGCTCATACTGTTCACGAAGACGCGCCGGGGCTGCCTCCACGCTAACGGAAGTGATAGCAGATCGGGGTGGAGGGTGACTTCAAACCCTGCTCGATAGCGCGGGTTCCCCATTGCCTGGAGTCGCACGGCGAGCCTCTCGGCATAGCAATGCTTGCACCCCGGGCTGACCTTGCTGCACCCGGTTACGGGGTTCCATGTAGCATCTGTCCACTCGATGCGCGAATTATCGCTCATGGACCATCCTGATTCTTTTGACGTGTTTCAGAGTTTCCCGCCGAACACCCCATAGTCATGGGAAGACGAGTTCTGCCACGGTCCAGGCTATCCGTCAGCCCTGCGACCTGACGATGGGGGCGCCGTCTCCGTCTTGTCCCAAACGAGCCGCCCCAGCCTCTTGAACGACCGTACCGAGAGAGCGCCACGCTCGTTCCTCGCCTTGGATCCCGGGCGTCGTATCTCCTCCTCAATACTGCCCCTTGTGGCCTCGTAGACCGACAGGGGTTCGAACTCATGGTCGAGCAGCACGAGTATGATTGTGTCCCATGGATGGTCCAGCTTGATTCGACCCACGCGCTGCCCCGGCTTGGACGCATCAAGCACGCACCTGCCCTTTATCTGGATGCGCCGCCCGTCTGGGCCAATAGCGTCGAAGCCGGGCTCACGCGCCGGACGTAACTCAAGCCCAAGGAGCCGTGCAGCCTCATACTCTGCAACCTCCGCGGTAATCCCGAGAGGCTTGCCGGTCAACGCATAGTAGCGGCGCGCGAGGCGCTTGGCCTCGGCGATCACCCTGCCGAGTTCCTGCATATTGCCGGGGTCGACAGATTGAGTCAAATTTGACCCTTGGCGGTTGGTGGGCCCGTTACTCAGCTTCAAAGCCCTGGCTCTTGAACTTCAGCGTGCGTGCATTCTCCGTGACGGTGCGGACGACGTGATCCGGCACGCCAGCCGGAACGTCCGCGTCAATCTCGAGCGTCACAATCACCTGCGCGCCGATCAGCCCGCCCAGATGGGCGACAACCTCGTCAGCGATGCGACTGGCGTCCAGACCCACGCGGGTCGGGTTGAGAGCCACGGTGCCATGGAATCGCGTCGCCTTTTGTGCCTCGTCGGGCCCCAGCGGGCGAACCGGCATGTCGTCATCAGTCGGAGGCGCACCCGGTCGTACCGGCGCGTGCGGGGCTTCGGTCTCCTGCTGCTTCAGCGCCCGCTCCGGGCGGACAAGCAAGCCGGTCACGCTGCCCTCGGCCAGGGAAACTGTCTGGCCGCAACGCAATCCACGGTAGCGCTCTTGAGTGTCATCGTAGCTGTCAGCATACCCGAACGTTTCTCGACTCCACGTGAGAAGCCCAAGGCCCTCGCGAATAGCCTGGATCAACACCCCCGGGTCCGCGAGACGTGGTAGGTACAGATAGCGCGCGAAGTCCTCTACGAGTTGCTTGATCTCCACGTGATCGCCGCGCCACAGCGGCACTCGGTCGAGTTCCATCCGCAAGCGTGTTCCAGCGAAACTTGTGATGAGGAGCTCATCGTTTCGGAGCTTCTTGCTGGCGCGCACCGCGAGGGGGTCCTGGCCCGAGAGGCGAATGGCTTGCCACTCCACGACCGCCTGCGGCGACGCCTGCACCGGCACCAGTAGCCATTGATAG